>NZ_JAMYPC010000012.1:0-202518 GCF_040320155.1 Mesorhizobium sp. M0771
ATTTGAGCGAGGACGCTCTTTGCAGACTGCTAGAGTTGCGCGCACAGAGTGACGGTCAGAGACCGGCTTAGAGGCAGCTGCTTGGGGGGGGGGGGCGCCCCCCCCCCCCCCCCCCCGGGGGGGGGGGGCCCTCAGCGCCGGCGCCAGTCACCCCTCCCCGCCGCTTCGCGGCGACCCTCCCCATCCAGGGGAGGGTAAAGCGCGATCGGCCGAAGGCCGCAAGCCCGACCGGGCGTCCGAGCCGTTGCGAGGCGACTCCCGCGACGCCGAAGGCGCGCAAAAAAGAGGGGGCGGAGGGCCCGCGCCGGCAGGCGTGGAACAGCCCGTGAGCGTGAATATTTGCTGCGTCGGCGACGACGACCAGTCCATCTATGGCTGGCGTGGCGCCGAGGTCGACAACATCCTGCGCTTCGACAAGGATTTCCCGGGCGCCACCATCATCCGGCTGGAACGCAACTACCGCTCGACGGCGCACATCCTCGGCACCGCCTCGCACCTCATCGCCCACAATGAGGGTCGCTTCGGCAAGACGCTGTTCACCGAGAAGGTCGCCGAGGACGACGAGAAGGTGCATGTTCACGCCGCCTGGGATTCCGAGGAGGAAGCCCGCGCCGTCGGCGAAACCATCGAGACCTACCAGCGTGCCAAGCACAAGCTGAACGACATGGCCATCCTGGTCCGCGCCTCCTTCCAGATGCGCGAATTCGAAGACCGCTTCGTCACGCTCGGCCTCAATTACCGCGTCATCGGCGGCCCGCGTTTTTATGAGCGCATGGAAATCCGCGATGCGCTGGCCTTCTTCCGCGTCGTCGCGCAGGGCGCCGACGACCTCGCCTTCGAGCGCATCGTCAATGTCCCCAAGCGCGGCCTGGGTGAAGCCACCATCCGGCAGATCCACGACACGTCGCGTGCGTTGCGCATCCCGATGCTGGAGGCAGCCTCCAAGCTCGCCGAAAGCGATGAATTGAAGCCCAAGCCCCGCGCGGCCTTGCGCGAAGTGGCGGCCAATTTCGAGCGCTGGCAGAAGGCGCTCGAAACCACGCCGCACACCGAGCTCGCCGAGACCATTCTGGAGGAGAGCGGCTACACCGACATGTGGAAGAATGACCGCTCGGTCGAGGCGCCGGGCCGGCTGGAAAACCTGAAAGAGCTGATCCGCTCCATGGAGGAATACGAGTCATTGCGCTCCTTCCTCGAACATGTCGCGCTGGTCATGGACGCCGAGCAGAATGCCGAGTTGGACGCCGTCAACATCATGACGCTGCATTCGGCCAAGGGCCTCGAATTCGAGACGGTTTTCCTGCCCGGCTGGGAGGAAGGCCTGTTTCCGCACCAGCGCGCGCTGGACGAAGGCGGTCGCTCCGGCCTGGAGGAAGAGCGCCGTCTCGCCTATGTCGGCCTGACCCGGGCCAAGAAGAACCTGCATTTGTGGTTCGTCTCCAACCGCCGCATCCACCGCCTGTGGCAGTCGACCATCCCGTCGCGCTTTCTGGACGAACTGCCGGAAGCCCATGTCGAGGTCGCCGAAAGCGGCAACTCCTACGGCGGCTACGGCAATTCCTATGGCGGCGGTTCGTTCGCGTCGGGCCGTGGCGGCCAGGGCGCAGGACGGCAGAACCCCTACGGCGCCTCGCGCTTCGACAATGTCGGCGCGGAAAAATCCGGCGCCTTTTCCAACACCTATGCCACGCCGGGCTGGCAGCGCGCCCAGGCCAACCGCACCGAAGCGACCGACCGCAACTGGGGCTCGCGCTCTGGCCACCAGGTCGAGCGCATCGGCTATGGCGAGACCGACAGCGGCTACGGCGCCGGCCGCACCTCGGTCAAAGGCCGCACCATCGACGGCGAACTGGTCGCCAAATCCGTCGCCGACACGCCGTCGCCCTTCAGCGTCGGCGACCGCGTCTTCCACCAGAAATTCGGCAACGGCAACATCTCCAACATCGAAGGCAACAAGCTGACCATCGACTTCGACAAGGCCGGCCAGAAACGCGTGCTGGACGGGTTTGTGGCGGCGGTGTGAGCGCCCGCTTGTCCTGTTGTCCTACAAGCGACCACATTGTTGTAGTCTGGCGGAGCCCTCCCCGCCTCGTCATCCACGGGCGGAGCAAGGAGCGTAGCGACGCAGCGTAGACCCGAGGATCCATCCCGCGTCTTCAACGCGTTGCCACGGTGCGGAATCCTGCGCAGCTGCACGCCAAGGTCGCGGAATGGATTCCAGGGTCTACGCGACGGAGCTTCGCTCCTGCTCCGCCTTAGAATGACGAAGCGACGGGCGTCTGCCCAGTCGTCGGGGCATGCGGTCCGCAACATGAGCGTCCCCGTCAATTTAGCCCGCCCCTCACCTGTACCGCGCCTGGTTCCACTTGTGCCCCAGCAGCGACAGGATGATGATCAGCCCGTTGAAGAACTGGACGTAGAAGCCGCTCAGGCCCGCCGCCACGACGCCGGTCTGGATGAACGACACGGTGACCGCGCCGATCGCTCCACCGGCAACCGTACCGATGCCGCCCCAGGTCGGCGTGCCGCCGACGAACACCGAAGCCAGCACCGGCAAGAGATAGCCGTCGCCCGCGGTCGGCCACCAGGTGAAGTTGATCATCACCGAAAACGTGCCGGCGATCGCGGCCCCGATGCCGGTGAAGATGAACACTTTCACCCGCACACGCTTGACGTCGATGCCCATTTGCTGGGCGCTGTCGGGGTTGTCGCCGACGACCCTCACCTGCGCGCCGAAGCGGTGCCGGTTGTAGAGCATTGCCGAAAAAATGACGAAGGCGAGTGCCCATAAGACCTGTACCGGAAAACCCCACACCTGACCGGAGAAGATGGTGTACGCCCAGCTGTCGCTGAGACCGGTCAATGCCGTCGATCTGCCCTCGTTGATGATCTGGATCAGTCCCCGCAGCAGGAAATTCATGCCGAGGGTGGCGATCAGCGACGACAGCCCCCCATAAACGACCAGGGATCCGACGAGAAAGCCGAGCAGCGTGCCGGTGAGAATCGCCGCTGCGATGCCGAGAAACGGATCGTAGCCGGCCTGCACCACCAGCGCGAACACCCAGGAGGCAAAGCCCATGGTTGCGGGAAACGACAGGTCGATCTCGCCGCAGGTGACGACGAAGACCAGCGGCACCACCACGAACAGGGCAACCGGCAGCGTGGTCAGCACGGATCTGTAGAGATACCAGGTGGTGAACACGGTCGGGTTGGCGATCAGGAACGCCGCCATCATGATGATGAACACGGCGAGCGTGCCGAGCGCTGCGCGGTTGTCGATGACGAAACCGCGCAGCCAATGGTCGGACGGGTGCTTCCACTCAGGCCGGGCCGCCTTGCCGCCGAGCGGGCTCTGCAGATCGGGTTCCATGGTCTTGCTCATCGTGCTGCCCTCTCCGCGTCGCCGGCCTCGTGCAGCCCCGGCAATCCTCCGGGATGCGCAACGTCTTCCATGAAATTGATCAGCTCTTCGGCCGACTTGACCTCGGTGCGATCGGCGGTCAGCGCCACCTTGCCGCGGTCAATCACCACGAAGCGGTCGGCGATGTCGAAGACATGGTGGATGTTGTGGCCGATGAACAGGATCGAACGGCCGCTCGCCCGCACCTGGCGCACGAAATGGAAGACCTTGGCGGTCTCGGTCAGCGACAGCGCCGTCGTCGGCTCGTCAAGGATGATCAGCTCGGCCTGCTTGTAGATGGCGCGCGCGATCGCCACGCCCTGGCGCTCGCCGCCCGAGAGCTGGCCGACGATCGAGTGCGGCGTGAACACCTTCGAGGTGAAGCCGATCTCGCGCATCAGCCGGCTCGCCTCCTCTATCTCTTTATTGACCTTCAGAAAGCCCATGAAGCCGGTGAGTTCGCGGCCCATGAAGATGTTGCGCACAATGGTCTGCTGCACGGCCAGCGCCCGATCCTGGAAGACCGTCTCGATGCCGGCGTCGCGCGAGCGTGCCGCACTCCAGCCGGTCACCGGCTTGCCGCGCACCAGGATCTCGCCGCTGGTCGGCTTGACGACGCCGGACAGGATCTTGATCAGCGTCGATTTGCCGGCGCCATTGTCGCCGATCAGGCCAACCACCTCGCCGCGGTCGACCGAGAGATTGACCCCGCCCAGCGCATAGACCTGGCCATAGGATTTGCTGATGTCGCGCAGTTCGATGATGCGTTCGGCCATGGCGATCCTCGCTCCTGTGGTATCATCCCGGCCTGGTGCCGGCGGTCCTGCCGGCCGGGCTTGCGCCCAGCCGGCAGTTTGGGAGGTCAGCGCAGCGCCTGCTTGGCGAGCTCGGCGACGATCTCGTAATTCTGCGGCGTGACGAAGCCCGCCCCGGTGTCGACATTCATCGGCGCCAGGCCCAGCACCACCTGCTGGCAAAGGCTGAGGATCGGCAGATAGCCTTGCAGAAACGGCTGCTGATCAGCCGTCAGCTGCACCCAGCCGCCCTTGAACGCCTCGACGATCTGCGGGCTGGTATCGAAGCCGAAGTTGAAGACGTCGCCGGGCTTGCGTCCTGCCGCCTGCATGTAGGTGGCGACGTTGCCCAGCATCTGGCCGCCGGGATAGCCGACCGCCTTGACGTCGGGATTGTTGAGCAGGGCCGCGGTGATCACCGGTATCGCCAGATTGGGGTCGGACGCCCATTCGCCGCTCGGCGGCGACGACAGCTGGATGACCTCGACGCCGGCTTCCTTGAGTGCTGCCACCGTGCCGCGCTCGCGCGCGCCGCGGGCCTCGTTCTCGAACGGACCGATCATGATTGCCTTGTCGCCGGACTTGAGCTTCCCGAGCTTGAACGCCTCAGTGCCGAGCGCGCGGCCCTGCTGCTCCTGCTGGGCGCCGACATAGCCGCCGCCGAACGCGTCCACCACCTTCGGCACCGGCACGTTCTGGTACATCATCTTGATGCCGTCCTTATGCGCCTGTTCGGCCAGCGGCATGATCGCGGCGTCGCCCGGATGGCCCATCATGGCAATGCCGTTTGGCTTCACGGCGACGGCCTCACGCAATTGCTGCACCATCTTCTCGACGTCCCACTGCGAGAAGATGTAGTCGACCTTCGGCCCGAGATCGGACGCCGCCTGCTTGGCGCCATTGTAGACGATGGTGCCGAAAGCGTCGCCCTCGGCGCCGCCGACGAAAAAGCGGATGTGGACATCCTTGCACCACTGGGCGTCGAGCGCCTGCGCCGGCAGAGTGGAGATGGCAGCGCACAGCGCCGTGGCGGCGGCCACGACGGTCGAGCGCAGAAGTGTCGTTCTCATTGCGATGCTCATGCACGTTCCTCCCTTTTGTCCTCGGTGAGCCGAGGGGTTTCGTCGTTCGCCTGTCGGCAGTGCTTGTCGGCAGTGCTTGGCAATCTGTCAGGCCGGCTCCTCCCACCGGCCCTCGGTCACGCCGGGTTCGGCAGGTAGGTCGCTCCTCCCCGGCATTGCTTGAGGTATTCCAGCCCGCGCACCTGGCCTGTGATTTCGAGGTCGCCGCGATAGACCGGGTCGTGCCAGCCCTCGATGTCGATGGCGCCCTTGTAACCGGCCAGCCGCAATTCGCTGATCACCCGCGTCCAGTCGCTGTCGCCAAACCCGGGCGTGCGCATCTGCACGAAGGGCAGCTTGCCGAACACGCCGTGCTCGCGGATCACATCCCAGCGCACCGTCGCGTCCTTGCCGTGGACATGGAAAATGCGCGGCGCCCATTTGCGGATCTGCGGCATCGGGTCGATGAGGTAGACAAGCTGGTGGCAGGGCTCCCATTCGAGGCCGAGATTGTCGTCGGGCAATTCGTTGAACATCAACTCCCAGGCATCGGGATTGTGGGCGATGTTCCAGTCGCCGGCCGCCCAGTTGCCATCCATGGCGCAATTTTCGAAGGCAATGCGCACGCCCTTGTCTGCGGCGCGCCTGGCCAGCGGACCCCAAACCTCACGGAAGCGCGGCAGGCTGTCTGTCAGCTTCTTGCCACGCAGACGTCCGGTGAAGCCGCTGACGATCGAAGCGCCGAACAGATGCGCATTGTCGATGACGGTTTCCCAGGCCGCGAGCACGCCGCGATCGACCTCGCCATCCTCCAGCGGATTGCCGAACACGCCGATCGACGACACGGCGACATCGGCATCGCCGATCGCCTCGCCAATCTCACCGGCGAGCCGCGCCAAATCCTTGCCGCCCAGCGTCTGCCAGAAGAAGGGCTGGATGCTCTCGAAGCCGAGCGGCAGAATCTCTTTGATGTAGGCGGCCGGGTCTTCGAGATTGGCCCGCACCATGGTGCCGATCCGGATGTCGAGAAGCGGGTTTGGCATCATGATGCTTCCTGTGTGATTGCGACGCGCCGTCCGGTCTCGGCGCTTTCGATGGCGCCAAAAACCATGGCCAGGCTTTTGATGTTGTCGCTGCCACGGGTTTCCGGCTCGCTGCCGGTCTCGATGGCGTGCATGAAATCCTTGATGATGCCGAGATGACCGCCGACGCGGTCGGCGGAATCGAGCGGCGGTACTGTGATGGGCTGGGTCAGGTCGAACAGGCCGTCGCGGACCGACAACACAACTTCGGCCTTCAGTCCGTCCTCGCCGTCCCAGAGCAGGCTGCCGTGCTCGGCGACGATGCGCCATGTGCTCTCCCAACTGGTGCGGAAGCCCGCCGCGCACCAGGAGCCTGCATAGGTGAAGCGCTTGCCGCCGCCGAGATCGAAGATAGCGCTGGCCGACGAGCCCTGCCGGTACCAGGAATTCGCCGGATCCCATTCCTGGCAATAGACGCCGGCGGGATCGCCTGCGACCATGTAGCGGGCGGCGTCGAATGTGTGGATCGCCATGTCGAGCAAGAGCACATGCGCCATCTCCTCGCGAAAGCCGCCGAAATGCGGCGCGACGAAGAAGTCGGCATGGATGCTGGTTGGCTTGCCGATGGCGCCGGAGTCGAGAAAGCGCCTTATGCGCCGGACATTGGCGACATAGCGGCGGTTCTGCACGACCGCATGGACGCGCCCCGCGTTACGCGCCGCATCGACGATGGCGCGCGCATTTTCCGGAGTATCGGCCAGCGGCTTTTCCGTCAGCAGATGGCAATTATGGGCAAAGGCGGCAAAGGCGACATCACGCCGGGCGGCTGGAACCACGACATCGAACACCGCGTCGGGCCTGGTCTGGTCGAGCACCGCGTCGAGGCTGGTGCGGATGACCGCGCCGTCGAGCCCGTATTCGTGCGCCCTCGCCTTCGCCCGTTCGGCGTCGAGATCGACAAGGCCGACAATGGCCAGCCCGTCGATCTGCCTCGCGGCATCGAGCCAGGCCTTGCTCATCGCACCACAGCCGACGAGGACGGCATTCATCATCCGGCATTCCTCCCGTCCGGTCCCTCCAGACCGAATGTCACGGCATTTCCGGCATCACCGTAAACGTTTCTCCGTAAACGTTTACGAGAACACACCCGATGGCGTAGAATGTCAATCGGCTGTCAGCGAAAATCATCCCGAAGCCTTGGCCTGGGCGGCAGCCGGTGCTAGCCAAGACAGGGGGAGAACTGTCCTTGGCGTCCAGCATCCATGACCTCGCGCGTCACCTGAACATTTCGATCGGCACCGTGTCGCGGGCGTTGAACGGCCGCGCCGACGTCAATGCCGACACCCGCCAGCGCGTGCTCGCCGCCGCCAAGCAATTGAACTATTCGCCCAACCAGTCCGGCCGCAGCCTGCGGCAAGGCACCACCCATTCGATCGCCTTCATGCTGCAGCCGCATCCGGGCGACCAGCAATATGGCGAACCGTTCTTCATCCCGTTCCTGATCGGTCTGCAGGGCCGGCTGGCCGAGGATGACCTGGATCTGATGGTCGTCATGGGCGAGCCCGGCCAATATCAGCAGGAGAGGCTGCGCCGCGTGGTTGAGACGCGCCGGGCCGACGCGGTCGTGTTGGCCAATACACGGCGGGAAGACGATCGGATCGACTATCTCAGCAAGGCCGGCTTTCCCTTCGCCACGCTTGGCCGAAGTCAATCCGGCGACGACACCTATCCTTCGCTCGATATAGATTTCGAGAGGGCGGGTGATGAAGCCGTCGACCGGCTGGTCGCGCGCGGCCACCGCCGCATTGCCGCCATCCGCCCTTCGCTTGATCTCAACTTCGGCTACCTTTTCCTCGACGGCTACCGCAAGGGGCTGGAGCGGCATGGCATCGAAGTCGACCCCGGCCTGATCGCCGACGGCTTCATCAACGAGGCAGGCGGCTACCAGGTGACGCCGCGCGTGATGCTCTCCAAGGACCGGCCCACAGCCATCATCTTCAACAATGACGCAATGGCGCTCGGCGGCTGCAAGGCACTGGCCGAGATGGGCATCAGGCCCGGCCACGACATCGCGGTGATCGTCATCGTCGACACGCCGCTCTGCCGTTATTTCTCGCCGGCGCTGACCGCCTTCCGTCCGTCGCTGGAGCCCATGGGCCGGCGGCTGGCCGAAATGCTGCTGGCATCGCTTCCGGCCTTTGCCGGCCCGGAAGGCCCGCGCATCATCCGCGAAGTCTGGCCCCTGGAGCTGATCGCGCGCGACAGCGATTGATCATTGCGCTCTTCCCTCTCCTACAAGGGAGAAGGAAGAGGCCCTCTCTGTCACGCAAGTATCATGTTCGCGTCCTAGACCGCTTTGCGAGAGGGCGACATCGTCCATGCGATGCGGTGGCCCCTTTGCGCCGCTCAAGGCTTGTCACAAAGAGGATCTCCATGAAAAATCTGCACCGAACCGTGTCGCTCGGCGCCGCATTGGCGCTGTTTACCGCCCTGACCCCTGCCCTTGCCGACAGCACCGCCACCGTTGGCGGCTTCGTCAACAAGGGCCTGGTCGGCGTCGGCCGCATTCCGGCCGATCAGAAGGACAAGTTCGGCGAGACCTTCGGCTCCGGCTCCGGCATGTCGATCGACGCCGCAAGCTGGACCCGTGGCGCGGACGGCTACAAGGGCTCGCTCTGGTTGCTGCCCGACCGCGGCTACAATGTCGTCGGCACCACCGACTACCGGCCGCGCCTCAACACTATTCATATCGAATTCACGCCGACCGCACTGGGCGCCACGCCCACCGCCGGCCAGGAACGGACCGGCGTCAAGGCGACGCTAGCCGATTCCCTGCTGCTCACCGACGACAAGGGCGCAGACGCCACCGGTCTCGATCCGCTCAACGGCGTGCGCGCGGCCAATGGCGACCTGCCGATCCTGCCCGAGGCCAATGGCAAGCTGGCGCTCGACAATGAGGCGATCGCGCGGCTGCCCGACGGCACCATGTTCATCTCTGACGAATACGGCCCCAACATCTACCGCTTCTCGGCCGACGGCCATCTGTTGTCGGCAACGCAGCCGCCCGCCGCTTTGGTGCCGATGCGCAAGGGCGCGCCGAACTTCGCCTCCGACAATCCGGGCCCCGGTGCAGCCGAACCCGATCCGAAGGATCCCGAAACCGGCCGCCAGAACAATCAAGGCCTCGAAGGCATGGCGCTGACGCCGGACGGCAAGTCGCTGATCGCTGTGCTGCAGTCGGCGCCCCGCCAGGATGGCGGCGATTCGCCCGCGACGCGCCAGAACACCCGCGCGCTGGTCTACGACGCCGCCGACCCGGCCCATCTCAAGCTGGTGCATGAATATGCCGTGCCGCTGCCGGTGTTCAAGGACGCCAAGGACAAGACCAAGGTCGCCGCGCAGAGCGAAATCGTGGCGCTGTCCGACAAGACCTTCCTGATGCTGGCGCGCGATAGCGGAAACGGCCAGGGGGTGAAGGGCGATACTTCGCTGCTGCGCCAGATTTTCGTCGTCGACGTCTCTGGCGCCACCGACATTGCCGGCGGCGCCTTCGAT
This sequence comes from Mesorhizobium sp. M0771, assembly GCF_040320155.1. NCBI lineage: Bacteria > Pseudomonadati > Pseudomonadota > Alphaproteobacteria > Hyphomicrobiales > Phyllobacteriaceae > Mesorhizobium > Mesorhizobium sp. M0771. The sequence continues at coordinate 9,833 of NZ_JAMYPC010000012.1, forward strand.
GCCGCCGACAAGCCGCTGGCGCCCAAGGGCGTGCTCGACCCCTCGGTGACCCCGGCCAAGCTGACGCCGTTCATTGACATCAACGACAACAAGGAACTCGGCCGTTTCGGCCTGCATGACGGCAAGCCGAACGACAAGGACAATCTCTCGGAGAAGTGGGAAGCGATGTCGGTGGTCAGCGTGCTCGATCCGGCGCTGCCCGACGACTATTTCCTGTTCGTCGGCAACGATAACGACTTTCTCACCCAGGACGGTTTTCAGGTCGGCGCGCCCTACAAGGCCGACGACGGCGCCGATGTCGACACCATGTTCCTGGTCTATCAGGTCACGCTTCCGGGCCTCGCCAACAAGTAGCCGTATACGGAAAGGGGGACGCGCCCGGCGCGTCCGCCTCTAACCGTTTGTCGGCGATCAGCGATGCCGTGAAGGCACCTATTTCAAGATCTCCGCATCCCTTGGCACGCCGGCATCGATCGGCTCGGCGGTCCGGCTCGACACAGCCATGATCTTGCCCGCGGCCGACAGGTTCGGGCGCACATAGACCTGGGCTACGCCGTTGACCCGGCTGTAGAGGTCGATGATGTCCTGGTTCATGAAGCGCACGCAGCCCGACGACGCGTTCTTGCCGATGGAATCCCATTCCGGCGTGCCGTGCAGCCGGTACATCGTGTCCTTGCCGTCGCGGAACAGATAGAGCGCGCGCGCGCCGAGCGGACTCTGCGGTCCGGGCGGCATGCCGTCCTTGTATTTCGCCAGTTCCGGCCGGCGCTGGATCATTTCGGGCGGCGGCGTCCACACCGGCCATTTCTTGCGCGCCTGGATCACGGCGCTGCCGGTCCAGCCAAACCCGGCCTTGCCGAGGCTGACGCCATAGCGCATTGCCTTGCCGCCGTCGCGCACCAGATAGAGAAAATGCTCGGATGTATCGACAACGATCGTGCCGGGTTTTTCGCCGGTCGGATCGTCCACGATCTGGCGCACGAACTTCGGATCGAGCTTGGCCACGGGGATTGCCGGCAATGAAAAGCCCTCATCGACGCGCGCCGAATACATGGTGGGCGGCATCGCCCAGAGCCGGTTCAGGCGCCGGGGCGGGCGTTGGCGGCACCACGACATCGGTCGTGGTGCAGGCCGAAAGTGCCATGGCAGCGGCACCCAAAGTGGATATTCCAAGAAACGCGCGCCGGTTCAGGCGCTCGGAAAAAAGCGGATTGTCGGACATGATCCCCCCAGCCTATTCATCATATCCAACAGGATATGCGACCCCACGCGGCGACGACCCATATCCCATTCCGGATGTTTTGAGAACTGATTAGCGTGAAGCCGCCAGGTGGCATGTTCCAATGCCGCATCGACCTTGTCCGTCAAATCGGCGATCATTGCCGGGCGGACTTTGAGATGAACCTTCGCCGAACAGCCCATGGACGAAAAAATACCACCGCGCCGGCGCACCGGCGACCTGACCAGCGGCCCGATTCCGCGCACGCTGCTTTTGTTCGCTCTGCCGGTGCTCGGCTCCAACGTGCTGCAATCGCTCAACGGTTCGATCAACGCCGTCTGGGTCGGCCGCTTCCTCGGTGAATCGGCGCTGACCGCCACCTCCAACGCCAATCTGGTGCTGTTCCTGATTCTCGGCACCGTGTTCGGGATCGGCATGGCCGCGACCATCCTGGTGGCGCAATCGGTCGGCGCCCGCGACCTGCCCGAGGCGCGGCGCATCGTCGGCACCAGCGCCAGCTTCTTCTTCCTCGTCTCGGCTATCTTCGCCGTCTGCGGCTGGATCTGGGTCGACGCCATCCTCAACACACTGGGCACCCCGCCCGATGCGCTGCCGCTGGCGCGCTCCTATCTGCGTATCATCTTCGTCGCCGTGCCGATGATGAATCTTCTGTCCTTCGTCATGACGGTGCTGCGCGGTGCGGGTGATTCGCGCACGCCATTCTTCTTCATGGCGCTCGCCGTCGTGCTCGACATCATCCTCAATCCGCTGCTCATTCGCGGCATCGGCCCCTTCCCCGAGCTCGGCATCGCCGGCTCCGCCACCTCGACGCTGATCGGCCAGACAGTGAGCGTGATCGCCATCCTCGTCGTGCTTTATGCCAGAAAGCATCCGCTGCGGCTCGCCGGCGCCAACCTCGCTCTGCTGCGGCCGGATCCGGCGCTGCTCAGGATCGTCGTCTTCAAGGGCGTGCCGATGGGCCTGCAGATGATCGTCATTTCGGCGGCGGCGCTGACCGTCATGGGCATCGTCAACTCCTACGGCTCGCAGGTCGCCGCCGCCTACGGCATCGCGGCGCAGCTGTGGACCTATATCCAGATGCCTGCACTGGCGATCGGAGCCGCAGTCTCGTCGATGGCGGCCCAGAATGTCGGCGCCGGGCGCTGGGACCGCATCGGTCGCATCGCGGCGTCCGGCGTCGGCTTCAACCTGGTGCTCACCGGCGCCCTGGTGGCGCTGCTGTTCCTCTTCGACAGGCCGGTGCTCGGCCTGTTCCTTAGCCGCGACAGCATCGCAATCGACATTGCAGCCCACATCAACAAGGTGGCGTCCTGGTCGTTCATCCTGTTCGGCGTCACCATCGTGCTGTTCGCCACCGTGCGCGCCACCGGTGCCGTGATGCCGCCGCTGATCATTCTGGTGATTTCCGTGCTGGTCGTGCGTACCGGCTTTGCCTACTTCTTCAGGAGCTACATCGGCGAGGAAGCGCTGTGGTGGAGTTTTCCGGCGGGATCGATCACCTCGCTGGTGCTGGCCGCCGCCTATTATCGCTTCGGCCGCTGGCGCACCATGCACATGATCGAGGACCGGCCGGCCGCCGGCGAGCCGCCCGACACCGGCCTCGGCATCCCGCGCGGACGGGCAAACATGGCGCCCGAGACGCCAAACGGGTGAGGCTCAGCGCGCGTATTTGACGCCGAACCCCAGCGCTACGACAGAGAACAGCGTGATCATGCCGGCGAAGGCCAGGCTTGCCGTCGTCGGAGTGGCCCAACTCGACAGCAGCCCAATGCCGATCACCGGCAGCGCATTGCCGCAGAAGCAGCAGATGAAGAACGCCGACACCAATTCGGCGCGACGCTCGGCAGGTGCGATCTGGTTCACCACCTGCAGGCCGCCGCGATAGCCGAGCGCCGCCGCCACGCCGCACACAGCGGTGGCGGCAACCATCAGGGACATCGACGCGAAAAACTGAGCAGCAACCATCAGCCCTACGGCCGGGATCATCAGCGCCAGCGCGGCCAGCATGCCGGCGCGGCTGGACAGTCGGGTCGTGGCCAGAATGGTCGCGGCCGCAACGATCGACAGTTCAAAGAACAGCGCGCCGGCCTCGGCATGGTTGGCCACATGCAGTTGCTGCGCCAGGATGCTCGGCGCCAGGGCTGCATAGAAGCCGACCAGCGCCATGGCGCCGAAACCGGTGACCGCCGGCGCCACGAAGGCAGCGCGGATATCGCTCGGCACCGATAGCCGTGGCCGCAACGAAACGTCGGTCAGCCTGCCCGGCCGGGACACGGTTTCGCGGGTACGCCAGATCAGCAGCGTCACCACCACCAGCAAGGCAAGATAGACCGCAAACGTTAGTCTCAACGGCCAGGGCGCATATTCGGCGAGCAGGCCCGATGCCAGCGCGCCGAGGCCAAGGCCAACGAAGTTGGTGCTGGTGGCGATGATTGCCGCGCGCGATTTGTCCTTACCTTCGATCAATTCGGCAAGCCAGGCCGTGCCGGTTCCAGCGCCGACGCCGATGCCAAGGCCGCTCAATATGCGGGCGACATCGAGCCATGCGACATTCTCGGCCAGCAGGAACACCACCGCGCTGACCACCGCTATGGCCATCGACGCCAGCGCCGCAGGACGGCGGCCAATGCCGTCGGACAAGCGCCCGAACATCAGCAATGCGCCGAGATTGCCGACGACATAGACGGCGTAGACCAGCGTCAGCGTGATCTGCGAGAAACCGAAGGCCTGCTTGTAGATGACGTAAAGCGGCGTCAGCACCGTGCTGCCGGCGAACAGCGCGGCGATCATGGCGGCAACCGCGGCCATCGCGGGCCGGCCATCGAGTCCGTTGTCGCGCGTCGTGGTCTCGGCATAGCTGGTCATGGCAACCTCCGGCCAATCGCCCAACGCCCAATTGCGCCCCAACGTCCATGTAAGGATGGCCGTTCCACGCGCCGAACTTCATCCTGACAACCTTGTCAGGATGGTCTTGCCCGAAGTCCTCGCTTAACGTCTTTCCATCGAGAGGGAGAAACCATGGGAAAAGGTAGAGTCGAGGCATTCACCGATGGGGTGGTCGCCATCATCATCACCATCATGGTGCTGGAGCTGAAAGTGCCGCATGGCGAGGATTTTTCAGCGCTTCTGCCGCTGTGGCCGATCTTTTTCAGCTATGTCTTGTCGTTCATCAATGTCGGCATCTACTGGAACAATCTGCACAACATGTTCCACACCGTCCAAAGGGTCGACGGCCGCGTGCTGTGGGCCAACCTCAACCTTCTGTTCTGGTTGTCGCTGATGCCGGCAACGACGGCCTTCATGGGCGAGAACCATTTCGCGCCGGTCCCCGTCGCCGTCTATGGCATCGACCTGGTGCTGTGTGCGGTCGCCTACACCTTTCTCGCCACCAAGCTGCACCATTTGCACGGCAACGACACCGCCTTCGCCAAGGCGCTGGGCAATGACCGCAAGGGCAAGATCTCGGTGGCCCTCTACGCCGCAGCCGTCCCGCTTGCCTTCGTCAACCAATGGATCGGCGTTGCGATCTTCGTGCTGGTGGCCGCCGTCTGGTTCGTGCCGGACACGCGTTTTTCGCGGGTGCTGGAAAAGTAGCGTAGGACGTCTCTACTTGCGCATCGCCTTCAGCTTTTCGGCAACCGACGCCGCAAGGTCGGCATAGCGCTCCTCCAGCCGCTCGGCCGCCTTGATGATCGAAAAATCATGGCCGAATTTTTCCAGCGCCATGCGCAATTTCTCGACGAACTCGGCCTGTTTTTCGAGTGCCGAAAACAAGGTCTTCACCTGCGCTTCGCTTATGTCCGGATTGGCAAGCATCTGTGGCACCTCGCGGCCCATCTGGTCGCCGGTGGCGGTCTGCTCCTTCAGGATCGCAACCCAGTCGGTCAATCGGCAGTCTCCTGTTCAGCCGCAGCATGCACGGCCGCCGTTGATGCGGTCAACCCGAACACGCGGGACGGCCTTGCACGATGCGCGTCCCGCGCTAAGTTCGGCGCCACCCGAACCCTAGGAAAAAGATCATGACCTCCGACGCCGAAATCCAATCCGCTTTGCCCGCCCTCAACCGAGGCAACGTCGCCGTCGTCACCGGGGGCGCCAGCGGCATCGGGCTTGCCGCCGCCAAAAGGCTGGCGGCTATGGGCATGAGACTGGTGCTGGCCGACATTGGCGGCGCGCGCCTCGATGCGGCCCGCCAGGCAGTCGCCGCGATCACCGGCGAGAATGCCGTGCTTGCCGTCGCCACCGACGTGTCGAAGGCCGACGAACTCGGCCGGCTGGCGGAAAAGACGCATGCCGCTTTCGGCGCCGTATCGCTGCTGATGAACAATGCCGGCGTCGGCAACAATCCGGGAAAACCGTGGGAGAACGGCGACGCCTGGAAGCGGCTGATCGACATCAATTTCTGGGGTGTCGTACATGGCGTCGAGGCCTTCGCTCCGGCCATGCTGGCCTCCGGAGAGCCTGGCCTGATCATCAACACCGGCTCCAAGCAAGGCATCACCACGCCACCCGGCAATCTCGCCTACAACGTCTCCAAATCGGCGTTGAAGACGTTCACCGAAGGCTTGGCGCACGCATTGCGCAACGAGCCGGGCGCGAAGGTCGCGGCGCATCTTCTCATTCCCGGCTTCACCTTCACCGGCCTCACCGAAGGAGCGGTCGAAAAACCGGCTGGCGCCTGGACCGGCGAGCAGGTGGTCGACTTCATGCTGGCTTCGCTGGCGCGTGGGGACTTCTACATCCTCTGCCCCGACAATGAGGTGATGCGCCCGACCGATGAAAAGCGCATGGCCTGGGCGATCGGCGACATCATCGAGAACCGGCCTGCTCTCTCGCGCTGGCACCCCGACCATAAGGACGCTTTCGCGGCCTTTATGGGAAACTGATCGTCGAACTCAGCCAAAGCCGAGACTCAGGCGGGCGCGCGTTTTTTCGCGGTGCGCTTTTGCGCGACGGCCTTCTTGGCCGCGAGTTCGGCGAGCTCGTGGTCATGGCGTTTTGCCGCCCGCTCGCATTTGTCTCTGATCTCCTCGACCTCGGATTCGGTCAGGTGCTCGATGCCGATGAAATGATTGTGGCCCTCGCTGACGCGGATCAGTTCGTCGAGCTTGGCCTGAACCGCGGCGCCGTCGCGGTTCTGGGTGTTCTGGATCAGGAACACCATCAGAAAGGTGATGATCGTCGTTCCCGTGTTGATGACGAGCTGCCACGTATCGGAAAAGCCGAAGAATGGCCCGCTTACCGCCCAGACGATAACGATGGCGCAGCAGGCGATGAAAGTCGGCGGCAGGCCCGCCAAGTGCGAAACGGTGTTGGCGATTCTGGTAAACAGCTTTTCGATCATTCACATCCTCGACCGTTCAAAGCGCGATAAACTGCCCGACGCCCATTCATCGCTCCAACAATAAACAACCGGCAGCCGCTTCCGGTTCCCTGTCGCAGAGGGCATCGCTGATGCAATTGTATGCACGCCAAAGGCGCAGCGCCGTGAAAAGCCGCCTTATCGGTTTGTTGCCATAGTCGCCATGCAGGCCAAAACCTGTTCCTTCCGCTTCACGCGGATTTGTCTCCAAGCCCCTTCCGCTGCGCCACCCCCGCATGGCGGAAGGGGTTCGTTGCGTTGCCGCAGCCGGCGGAACTCTTCCCGACACGTGCCGTTCAGAATTTTGGCGCCAGGATTTCGGCCAGCCAGTCGATGAAACCGCGCACGCGCGGCGAGCTCTCAGGAATGCTCTTGCTCCCAGCGATGGAGGAAATCCTCAATCGGCAAGGCCTGCATGTCGGGAACCGCTTTGGCGAGTTTCTCCGGCGGCCAGTCCCACCAGGCGAGGCTTTCGATCCGCGCCGCGATCTCGGAGGGAAAGCGCATGCGCAACGGCTTTGCCGGTACGCCGGCGACGATTGTGTAGGCCGGTACATTCCGCGTCACCACCGCATTGGCGCCGACGATGGCGCCATTGCCGATGCTGATGCCGGGCATGATGACGGCGCCATGGCCGATCCAGACATCGTTGCCGATGCTGACCGCCTTGGCCTGCCGCCGCGCGCGGAACGCTGCGTCGACGCCCAGCCAGCGGAAATACTCGTTCGGCCGGTAGCTGAGCTTGTGCTGCGTGATCCGCTCGATCGGATGCTCTAGCGCATTGATGCGGCTGTTGGCGGCGATCGAGCAGAATTTTCCGATCGTCGTGTAGATCGCCTCGGCGTGGCGCTCGAAATAGGAGAAATCGCCGACATTGACCTCGCGCAGCACCACCCGTTCGCCGATCGAGGCATAGCGGCCAAGCTTGCACGCTTTCAGCTCCGCGGTCGGATGGATGCGCGGCTCCGGATCTTTCAGGACGAGGTTTTCGGTACGGTCCATCTGGCGGATTTACCCCCGCACAATTGCGGAAGCAATTGTCGCGTTGCGCCCGGAGAATCCGCTATTTCGGCTTGCCGCCGGTCCACACCACGTTCTGGCTGAACAGCGGCACGGTCGTCACCGACATTTTCGCCGAGCCGTCCTGCACCTGGCGCGAATGCGAGAGATAGATCAGCGTCTCGTTCTTCTTGTCGTAGATGCGGTTCACCACCTGCTTCTTCCAGATCAGGCTGATGCCTTGCTTGAACACCTCTTCGCCGCCCTCGCTCATGTCGATGTCGCCGATGGTGATCGGCCCGGTCTGGCGGCAGGAGATCGAGGAATCAGACGGATCCTCGAACCAGTTGCCCTTGTGCAGCCGGTCGATGACGCTGCGGTCGAAATAGGAGACATGGCAGGTCACGCCGTCGATCTTGGGATCCTTGATCGCCTCGACGATGATGTCGTTGCCGACCCAATCGACGCTGACCTTGCCGACTTCCTCTGCCGCTGCGGCACCGGCGCCAAGGGCAATGCATGCGGCCAGCGCGCCGCCGATCAGTTTCTGCCCAATCCGTCTCTGCCCAGTCCGTCTATGCAAGGGAGCCTCCTCAGGTTCAGTTTGCCGGTCTCAGGTGGGATAAGGGCCAGCTGTTTGCAAGGTAGCGCCCAGCCCGGTTGCGGCAACGCGGCATCTTTGCCTTGCCCCCTGCGACCGGCTAAGACTGCCGGCAGAGAGGCGCCGATCCGGCGCTCGATGATTTCTGCTACGGACAATTCCTGATGATGCGTTCAATTCTGGTCGGCATTCTCGTTCTGATGGCGGCGGGCATCGGCTGGCTCACCTTTGACTTCTATCGCGGCCACTATGGTGGCGAACCGTATGGCGCGCCATTCACGCTGGTCGACCAGAAAGGCGCGCCAATCACCGAAGCCGCCTTCCGGGGAAAACCCAGCATCGTCTTCTTCGGCTTCACCCATTGCCCGGAAGTCTGCCCGACCACTTTGTTCGAAATGGCCGGCTGGCTGAAGACGCTGGGCGACGACGGCAAGAACCTCAACGCCTACTTCGTTACCGTCGATCCAGAGCGCGACACGCCGCCTGTGATGAACACTTACGTCAGCAATTTCTCCGACCGCATCGTCGGCATATCGGGCGATCCCGACAAGGTGCACGCCATGGCGAAGTCCTTCAACATCTACTGGAAGAAGGTCGACACCGGCGACGGCGATTATACGATGGACCACACCGCCTCGGCGCTGCTGCTCAATGCCAAGGGCGAGTTTTCGGGCACCATCGCCTATGGCGAAAGCGCCGATACCGCGATTGCCAAGCTGAAGCGGCTGGCAGCAGGCTAGGCATGATCCCTAAATGTGGAATCCGGTTTTCTCGGACAGAAAAGTGTTGTCCAGAGATCATGCTCAAGCAAGAGACCAACTGATGGGTCAGACCAGGCTCCACTTCATCGCTGGGAAGATCGAGGCCGACCGCATATTTGCCGCGCTCGAGCCGGCTTTCGAGGATGAAGGCCTGCCGATCGCCGTGCTCGAAGTCGATGAAGACCGCGACATCTATGAGGTTTCGCTCTACACCGACGGCAATGTCGACGCGGTTGAGGCGCGGCTAAAAGACAGCCTTGTGGGACTGTCCCTGTCGAAGCCGATCGAGCGCGAGGTTTTGCCCGACATCGACTGGGTGGCGCGCTCGCTGGAGGGACTGAAGCCGGTGCGCGCCGGACGTTTCTTCGTCCATGGCGCGCATGACCGCCGGAAGCGCCACAGCGGCGAACTCGCCATCGAGATCGAGGCCGGCCTTGCCTTCGGCACCGGCCATCACGGCACCACGGCCGGCTGCCTCGAAATGCTGGAACGGGTCGTGCGCCGCGAACGTCCCAGGAATGCCCTCGACCTCGGCACCGGCAGCGCGGTGCTGGCAATCGCCGTCGCCAAACTGGCGCATATTCCGGTGCTGGCGACCGACATCGATCCGATCGCCGTCAGGGTCGCCGCCGCCAATGCCCGCCTCAACCACGTCAAGGCGCTGGTTGAAACGGTGACGGCGCCCGGCTTCCACCACCCGATCTTCGGCAAGCGCGCGCCTTTCGACCTCATCGTCGCCAACATATTGGCGCGGCCGCTGATGCGGCTGGCGCCTGAGATGGCCAGGCACATCAGCCTCGGCGGCTCGATCGTGTTGTCCGGCATCCTCGAGCGCCAATGCAATGCGGTGATCTCGGCCTATGTCGGCCAGAATTTCCGGCATGTCAGGACCCTGCATCGCGAAGGCTGGGTGACGATCCACCTGAAGCACTGAGACGCAACGCGCTTTGGACCAATCCGAGCCTGTTGCGATTGGCGAAAATCGATTCCGGTTTTCCGAGTCATGCGCTACGGTCGCGCCCGATACAGGAGGCATACCATGTTCCAGACCTTCGATTCCGCAGGCGACCCCAGCGTCGGCAAGCCGCGCGTGACGTTGCTGCGGCGATGGCTGGCGGATAATGGCCTCGACGGTTTCCTGGTGCCGCGCGCCGACGAGCACCAGGGCGAGTATGTCGCCGATCGCTCGGCGCGGCTGAAATGGTTGACCGGCTTCAGCGGCTCGGCGGGCGTAGCACTTGTGCAGCGTGACCGCGCCTTCATGTTCGTCGATGGCCGCTATACCTTGCAAGTGCGCCACGAGGTCGATCTCGACATTTTTGCGATCGAGAGTCTCGTCGACAACCCGCCGGCCTCCTGGATCAAGGACAATCTCGGCAAGGGCGCCAGGCTTGGCTTCGACCCGTGGCTGCACACGATCGCTGAGGTCAAGGCGCTGAAAACCTCGGCCGAGCAATCCGGCGCGACGCTGGTGCCGCTCGACAGGAACCCGATCGACATCATCTGGAAGGATCAGCCGGCGCCGCCCGTGGCGCCGGTCGAAATCCACCCGATCGGCTTTGCCGGGGAACTCGCCAAGGACAAGCTGGCGCGGCTGGTGGCGGCAATCGGCAAGGAGGGCGCGACGCACGCCGTGCTCACCGACCCCTCCTCGATCGCCTGGGCCTTCAACATCCGTGGCGGTGACGTGCCGCACACGCCGCTGGCGCTCGGCTTCGCGATCCCTGCCGCCGACGGCAAGCACCAGCTGTTCATGGACCAGCGCAAGTTTTCGCGCACGGTCGCCGCCTATCTCACCCAACTCGCCGATCTGCACGAGCCCGGCGAATTCGAGGCGGCGGTCGTTACCCTTGCCAAGGGCGGCGCCAAGATCGCGCTCGACCCGGTGCTGGCGGCGGAGAAGCTGAGAATGCTGGTCGAGGACAATGGCGGCGCATTTGTTTCAGCGGCCGATCCCGCCCGCATTCCGCGCGCCACCAAGAACCAGGCGGAAATCGCCGGCAGCCGCGCCGCGCACCGCCGAGACGGGGCGGCCGTGGCGAAACTGCTGTGCTGGCTGGAACGGCAAAAGCCGGGCACGCTCGACGAAATAACCGTTGTCACCAAGTTGGAGGAGGTGCGCCGGCAGACCGGCGAGGAAACGCAGATGCCGCTGCGCGACGTCTCCTTCGACACCATTTCAGGCAGCGGTCCGAACGGCGCCATCATGCACTACCGCGTGTCGCGCGCCACCAACCGCGAGCTGGCAAAGGGCGAGCTGTTCCTGCTCGATTCCGGCGCCCAGTATCAGGACGGCACCACCGATATCACCCGCACGGTGCCGATCGGCCAGCCGACCGAGGAGATGCGCGAGCGCTTCACACTGGTGCTGAAAGGTATGATCGGCATTTCCACGCTGCGCTTTCCCGCCGGCACGCGCGGCTCGGAAATCGACGCGGTGGCGCGCATGGCGCTGTGGAAGCATGGCTGCGACTTTGCCCACGGCACCGGCCATGGCGTCGGCTCCTATCTGGCGGTGCACGAAGGGCCGCAGCGCATCGCCCGCACCGGCACCGAAAAGCTGCTGGCCGGCATGATGCTGTCCAACGAGCCCGGCTATTACAAGGAAGGCTCCTACGGCATCCGCATCGAGAACCTGATCCTGGTGACACCGGCTGAACAGGTGGAGGGCGGCGACATCGCCATGCACGGTTTCGAGACGCTGACGCTGGCGCCGATCGATATCAGGCTGATCCGCACCGACCTGTTGACGCGCGAGGAGTTGCACTGGCTGGATACTTACCATGCCTGGGTGCTGGCCGAGATCGGCCCGATGCTCGACGGCGAGACGCTGGCTTGGCTGGAGAAAGCGACAGCGCCGCTGCCGCACGACGCCAAGATCTGAAATGAGCTTCTTTCTCCCCGTCACTATACGGGGAGGTGAGGAGCGGTCCGCGAAGCGGACGAAAAGCCAATTGCTTGGCTTTTCGAGTGACGAACGCCCGCCAGGGCAATGAGCGGCGGCGCCGACAGTTCGAAACTGTTCCGCGCGCAGGCGCCCTATGCCACAAACTGCCGCGCGAGGACCAGCACCACCGCCCCGGCCAGAAACATCGCCATCAGGCCGCCGCGCAGCGAGACCACAGCGGCGACGACCAGCGCCGCCCATTCCGCCGGTCCGGCGCTAAGTGCGGCGGGCGCCACCAGCGTCGTCAACACTGCGGCCGGCACGGCATTCAAACCCGCCTCGACGCGTGGATGGATGTGGTCGAAGCGCGAGATCACCAGATGGCCGCCGACGCGGGTGAGATAGGTGGCGATCGCGCCGGCAATGATGATCCACAAGGTCGCGCTCATCGTTTTGCCTCCACACCGCTATGGTGCGGCGGCAGGATGACGGCCAGAAGCACGCCGGCAACGGCGCCGATGGAGACGTGCCAGGGCGAGCCCACAGTTTTGTAGGCAATGATCGATGCGGCGGCGCTGGCGATCACCACCGGCAGCCACAGCGGCCGGTTGCGAAAGCCCATGACCAGCCCGAGGAAATAGATCGGCAGCAGGAAATCGATGCCCAGCGCATGCGTGTCGGGGATCAGCTTGCCGAACACCGCGCCCAACGCGCTTTCAATCCCCCAGAACACATAGACCGGCAGGCCAAGGCCCATGTACCAGGCAAAACCGACGGTCTCGCCGGCTTCGGCCCTGCGCTCGGCCACCGCGAACTGCGGATCGGTGAGCACGAAATAGCCCAGCGCTTGGCTGATAACCGGCCAGTGCGCGATTCGCCGGCCGATGCTGGCGGAGTAAAGCACGTGGCGGAAGTTTACCGCGAAGATCGACAGCACGACCAGCCATGGCGCGACATGCTGGCCGAACAATTCGATGCCTACCATCTGGCTGGCGCCGCCGAAGATCAGCGCGCTCATTAAAAAAGCTTCGAGAACGGAAAAGCCGTTGTCGACGGCGATGGCGCCGAACAGCAGCCCAAATGGCGCCGCGGCGACAACCACCGGCATCGACAGCCGCACGCCGTCCCAGAAGTCGCTGGCCACAGAATTTTCGCTTAAGGTCTCTGCCGACATGTCACATTCCCATCTCGCGCTGCTATGTAGGAGCCGGCGTTTGAAAAGTCAGACGAATTCGCTTGAGCCAACAAATCAGCGAAACTGATGTTGTAAAAAATGAGGGGTTCGGATGATCGCTTATGATTTCACCGGCAGGCACGCGGTCGTCACCGGCGCCGGTGGCGGTATGGGCGAGGCGATCTCGCTGGCGCTGCTCGAGGCCGGCGCCTCGGTCACCGCCATCGACGTCAAGCCGCGTCCGGCGTCGCTTGCCGCCTATGACGACCGGCTCACCTTTGCCCAGGGCGACCTCACCGACGCCGCCTTTGTCGAGCAGACCATCAATGCCGCGGGCCGCGAGCGCGGCGGCATCGACTATCTCGCCAATGTCGCAGGCGTGCTCTGGTTCGGCCGCGACAAGTCGGCCCTCGAGATGGACCTTGATGTCTGGGACCAGGTCTTCAACATCAATCTGAAATCCTTCGTCCACACCGCGCGGGCGGTCGTTCCGCATATGCGGGCCGGCGGACGCGGCGGCGCCATGGTGCATTTTTCCACCATCCAGTGGTATCGCGGCGACCCGACCCCGCAGGATGCCTACCAGGCCTCCAAGGCCGGCGTCTGTGCGCTGTCGAAGTCGCTCGCCATGCAGTTGGCGGGCGATGGCATCCGCTCCAATTCGATCTGCCCGGGCATGGCGTTGACGCCGCTGCAGGCGCGCTGGGACACCGAGGAGAAACGCGCTGCCGTTGCCAATTATGCGCCGCTCGGCCGCATCGGCACGCCGCAGGACATGGCCAATGCCACGCTCTTCCTGCTTTCCGATGCGGCAAGCTACATCACCGGCATCGAACTGGCAGTCGACGGTGGGCTTTTAATGCGGATGTAGCCGTGCAGCGCGCGGGGCTGATTTAGCTCCGCGGTGCCGTGCCCTGGATCGCCCTGCCCCAGTCGAGCAGCGGCTTGGCGCGCAAGGCGAAATCGACAAGCTCGTCGACCAGCGTCGGCGCGTGAATTCCAGCCGGATCGATCATGTGCTGGACATAGAAGTGCCGGTTGCGGATGGCGTCGACAAGATCGGGTTCGTTGACCTGCTCGAAGCCGCGCGGCGTGCGCTTCATGCGGCCCTCGGTTTCGAGTTCGAAGCCGTTTTTCCTAAGGGTTGAAAGCAGTTTTCGGAACTCGGCCGGCCGGGCGACGATCGCCTTGCGCATCGCCAGCAGCAGGGACGGCTCCGGATTCCACCAGGCGACATCGGCAAAGCAGCGGTCGATCCCGACATAGACGAAGAACACGCCCTGCTCCATCTTGGTGCCATCCGGCGACAGCATGGCCGACAAATGCTGGTTGTAGGGCCGCTTGTCCTTGGCGAAGCGCACGTCGCGGTTGATGCGAAACAGTGACTTCTTGCGGTCTCCGCGTAAGCCCAGACCCGCCGCCGCGAAGCGCTCCGTCAGCGTCTCGACCAGATCGCAGAACGGCTCATGCAACTCGCTGTCGTAAAGCGCGCGGTTTTCCTGGAACCATTCGCGGCTCTGGTGGAAGTCGAGCGCCTTGAGGAACGGTATAGCTTTTTGCCCGAACCCTTTGAACGAACCGGCCATCACGCCTTGCCGACCCGTTGCAGCCAGGTGTCCTCGTCGATGACTTCGACGCCGAGTTCGCTGGCCTGCTTCAGTTTGGAGCCGGCGCCCGGCCCGGCCACCAGCAGATCGGTCTTCGCCGACACCGAACCCGCCACCTTGGCGCCGAGCCGTTCGGCCATCGCCTTGGCTTCGGAGCGTGTCATCTTTTCCAGCGTGCCGGTGAAGACGATGGTCTTGCCGGCAACCTCGCTGTCGGTCGACACGGTGACGACATACGGCTTCGGCTTGACCTGTTCGAGCAGTCTGTCGAGCACGTCGTCATTGCGTTCATTGCCGAAGAAATCGCGCAACGCATCGATCACTGTATCGCCAATGCCGTTGATGGAGGGGAAGACGCTGTGCGGATCCTCAGCCGCCGCCGTTTCCTTGCCGACGCGGATCAACTCCTCGATGGTCGAAAACGTCCGGGCAAGCACGGCCGCCGTCGTTTCGCCGATATGGCGGATGCCGAGTGCGAAGATGAAGCGGTCGAGCTCCGGCTCGCGGCGCGAATCGATGGCCGCGAACAGCTTGTCGAGACCTTCATAATTGCGGTCCTCGACACCACGCACATTCTTGCGCGCCTTGCCCGATGCCGCCTCGCGCAGCCGCGCCTGCTCCTCGCGCCGCTCGGCCAGCGCCCTGGTGACGGCCGGGCGGCGATCCCTGAGGGTGAAGATATCGGCGGCGGTCTTGACCAGTCCCGAATTGAAGAACAGGTCGATATTCTCGGCGCCCAGCCCCTCGATGTCGAGCGCGCCGCGCGACACGAAATGACGCAGCCGCTCCACGGCCTGCGCGGCGCAGATCAGCTCGCCGGTGCAGCGCCGGCGCGAATCCTCCTTGCCGGTCTTCTCGTTGATTTCGCGCGTCGCCGGCGAGCCGCAGACCGGACAAATGTGCGGGAATTCATAAGGCACCGCATCAGCCGGCCGCTTGTCGACGACGACGCTGACGATCTGCGGAATGACATCGCCCGCCCGTTGTATGACAACCGTGTCACCGATGCGGACATCGATGCCGTCGCGAATCGGCAGGCCGTTGCTGTCGAAGCCCTTGATGTAGTCCTCATTGTGCAGCGTGACGTTTTCGACCACCACGCCGCCAACCGTGACCGGCGCCAGCCGCGCCACCGGCGCCAGCGTGCCGGTACGGCCGACCTGGATGTCGATCTTCTGCACCGTCGTCATCGCCTGTTCGGCCGGGAATTTATGCGCAACCGCCCAGCGCGGCTCGCCGGTGACAAAGCCCCAGCGACGCTGCAATTCCAGCTGGTCGACCTTGTAGACGACACCGTCGATGTCGTAGCCGAGCGACGAACGCAGCTCCTCGATCTTGTGGTAGTGCGCGATCAGCTCCTCGACCGACTTCGCCCGCACCATCAGCGGGCTGACCTTGAACCCCCATTCGGCGAATTTCTGCACCGAATCATATTGGGTCGGTGCAGGATCCGCTGTCGTGTAGCCCCAGGCATAAGCAAAAAATTTAAGATTGCGGCTGGCGGTGACGGACGCATCCTTCTGTCGCAAGGAGCCCGCTGCCGTATTGCGCGGATTGACATAGTCCTGGCCGCCCACCGCCGCCGAGCGGGCCTTCAGTGCCTCGAATTCCGCATAGGTCATGTAGACTTCGCCGCGGATCTCGATGGTCTCGGGCCAGCCCGATCCTTTGAGCTTGGCGGGGATGTCGGCGATGGTCCTGAGATTGGCGGTGATGTCTTCGCCGACAGCGCCGTCGCCGCGCGTAGCACCCTGCACGAACACGCCGCGTTCATAGCGCAGCGACGCCGACAGTCCGTCGATCTTCGGCTCGGCAGTAAACGCGATGTCGAGATCCTTGTCGCGGTCGAAGAAGCGCCGGCCACGCTCGATGAAATCGGTGACGTCCTCGTCTGTGTAGGCCTTGGCGAGGCTGAGCATCGGCACCGCATGGCGCACCTTGGCAAAGCCTTCCGCCGGCGCGGCGCCGACCCGCAGCGAGGGCGAATCCTCGCGCACCAGACCGGGAAACCGCTCCTCGATGGCAAGGTTGCGCCGCCGCAGCGCGTCATATTCCGCGTCCGCAATCGTCGGCGCGTCCTCGGCATGATAGCGCCTGTCATGACCGGCGATCTCCTCGGCCAGCCGCTGGAGCTCATCCGCGGCTTCGCTTTCGCTCAACGATTCGACTGGTTTTTCAGACATGCAGCGGTCCCTGGACAGTGGCGCGACACCATAAATCAGGATTTCGGAAAAAGCATTCCTGAACAGCGGGATGGAGCCATATCCTGACTCAGTCCGAAAGCCTTGCGACGACTACGCTGCAGCAATATTCTCGCGCAGCAGCCGTTCCGCGGCTGCGCGCGCCTCTTCGGTGATGGTGGCGCCGGCCAGCATGCGTGCGATCTCTTCCTGGCGCGCCGCCCGGTCCATCTCGGCAATGCCAGTGGCAACCTTGTCCGAGCCGCCGGATTTGGAGATCAGGAAATGCGTCGCAGCACGTGCCGCCACTTGCGGAGCATGCGTGACCGACAGCACCTGCACGCGCTTCGACAGCCTGGCCAGCCTTTGGCCGATCGCATCGGCCACTGCGCCGCCGACGCCGGTGTCGATCTCGTCGAAGACCAATGTCGGCGCCGAGCCACGGTCGGCCAGCGCCACCTTGAGCGCCAGCAGGAAGCGCGACAGCTCGCCGCCGGAAGCGACCTTCATCATCGGGCCGGGCCTGGTACCGGGATTGGTGCGCACCCAGAACTCGACCTGGTCGATGCCCTCTTCCGTGCGGTTTTCGCCATCGCTGGCCAGTTCGACGATGAACTCGGCCCGTTCGAGCTTCAGCGCTGGCAGCTCGGCCATGACAGCCTTGGTCAGCCCGACCGCCGCGGCATGGCGAAGCGAGGACAGCTGGGCTGCGGAGATATCGTAGGCCTCGCGCGCCGCCGCGGCCTGCTTTTCCAGGACATGCAGGCGCCCCTCGCCGGCATCGAGATCGGCAAGGTCGGCCAACATGGTGTCGCGCAGTTGCGCCAGATCGTCGACAGCGACACTGTGCTTACGTGAGGCCGCACGCAGCGAAAACAGCCGCTCCTCCGCCTTCTCCAGCCGCTGCGGGTCGTATTCGGTAGCGCGCAGTGCCGCCTCGACGCCCGATTGCGCCGCATCCAGCGACAGCATCGCCTCGTCCAGCGACTTCACCACATCCTCGAGCAGTCCCGGCGCTTCGCTGGCCTTGCGCTGCAGGCGCCTCAACAGGCTGGCCAGTTGCGGCAGCGGCGAGGACGGGCCTGACAGCACATCCTGTGCGTCGTGTATTTCCGAGGCGATCTTTTCCGCCCGCATCATCGTTGCACGCAATTCCGCCAGCTGTGTCTCTTCGCCGGGCTGCGGATCGAGCTTTGCCAGTTCCGCCACCGAGGCCCTGAGATAATCGGCCTCGCGCGCCGCTGCCTCGACCTTGGCGCGGTGCCTGGCAAACTCCTGCTCGGCGCCGCGCCAATAGCGCCAAGCCTCGCCGGTCGCGCGGGCAGCGCCCAGATGGCCGCCAAAACTGTCCAGCAATTCGCGATGGGCGCCGGGATCGACCAGAGCGCGCTCGTCATGTTGGCCGTGGATCTCGACCAGCGCGTGGCCGATGTCGCGCATCAGGGTGACGCTGGACGGCTGGTCGTTGACGAAGACACGGGTGCGGCCATCCGCGGTCTGCAGCCGGCGCAGGATGATGTCGCCGTCATCCTCGATGGCGTTTTCGGCCAGCAGCGCGCGCACCGGGTGGTTGCGCGGCACATCGAAGACGGCAATGACCTGGCCCTGGGCAGCACCGTGCCGCACCAGCGAGGCGTCGCCGCGGGCGCCAAGCGCCAGCGACAGCGCGTCGAGAAGGATGGATTTGCCGGCGCCGGTTTCACCGGTCAGCACGGAAAGGCCGGGCTGGAAGTCGATATCCAGCTTCTCGATCAGGACGATATCGCGGATCGACAGTCTGGAAAGCATCAGAACCCGGACCTCAAGCAATTCCAGGAAAAGTGCGTAGCGGTTTTCCGTCCGGAATTGCGTAGAACAAAAAGTTAGGACGGTTCAGCGCCTCAATCAAACCACTGAACCGCTGTGAAGCGGCATGCGACCGATGGAGTCGCAGCGCCGCACTATCTTTTTGTTTGAGCGTCGGATCAATCCGAAAAGCGCGTTCCGCCTCAGTCGATGCTCGGGCGTCAGGCGCCGGTGATCAGCTTGCCGGCCTTGGATATCCACGATCCGGCATTCTCGCGCGGCTCAAGCCCGTTGCTCTGCAACAGCTTGTAGGTATCCTTGTACCATTGGCTGTCGGGATAATTGGTGCCGAGCACCGCAGCGGCGGTTTGCGCTTCCGAGGTCAAGCCCATCGCGTAGTAGCTTTCGGCCAGACGCGCCAGCGCCTCTTCGACATGGCGGGTGTTGGAATAGTTCTCGACCACGTTGCGGAAGCGCTTGACGGCAGCAATGTATTCGCGCCGCTCGAGATAATAGCGGCCGATCTGCATCTCTTTGCCGGCCAGCTGGTCGTTGGCGAAACGGATCTTTTCCTTGGCGTCGTCGACATATTCCGACGTCGGCCAGCGCGTCACCAGATCCTGCATCGTCTGCACGGTCTGGCGTGCTTCCTTCTGATCCTGGGTGACGTCCTTGATCTGCTTGTAGTAGCTCAGCCCGATAATATACTGGGCGTAAGCCGCGTCGTCGGTCGACGGATAAAGCGTCAGATAGCGCTTGGCCGAGCCGATTGCTTCGTCATAACGGCCTGCGCGATAGTCGGCGAAGGCGCCCATCACCATCGATTTGCGGGCGAATTCCGAATAGGGGTGCTGGCGGTCGACGGCGTCGAACTTCTTGCTCGCCTCATCCAGGCGGCCGGCATTGAGATTGGCAAGGCCTTGATTGTAAAGGACGTCGGCCGGTTCGGTCTGGTCGACATAGGTCGACAGGTCGACGTCTTTCTCGGACGACATGCAGGCCGAGAGGAACAGCGATGGCACAACCACCGAAAGCGCCAGGAAAACAGCCCGATACGGCGCTTTCGATTGACCAACTCGCTTGAAGAACATGATTGGATTGCGCCCTTTCGGCGTTAGTTCAATGCCTTTCGCATGGCGTTCCCTCAAAACTGATCCCACCTTTGAGCGACATGCGCCTAACAGACGGCAGCAGCCATAAACCATAACTGCCTTGCCCAGCAACGCTATGTCTAGCCAATCGCACATTTTTGTGGCGGCTTGGTGTTGCCCGGAAAGCTATGCACTTTCACGGCCGGTGATGCATCCGTGCAACACCGGCCAGCGTTCAGAAAGCCAGAAATACGTTAAGAATCAGATCACCCAAGGTGCAAAGACAGGGCCGGTGACGGCGCTCATCTCGGCGGTGCGGCCGCGCTCGCGGCGCGTGGTCTCGACGACCTCGAAGGCCGAACGGTCGGACAGAAGCCGCCGCAAAGCAGCCGCATTCATCCGGTGACCGCCGCGATAGGAGCGGAAACAACCGATGAAACGGGCGCCGGCCAGCGCCAGATCGCCCATCGCGTCCATCGTCTTGTGGCGAGCGAACTCATTGGGGTAGCGCAGGCCGCCCATGTTGATCACCCGGTTGTCGTCGCCGATCACCAGCGAGTTCTCCAGCGAGGAGCCCAGCGCATAGCCGGCCGCCCACAGCCGCTCGACATCCTTCATGAAGCCGAAGGTGCGGGCGCGCGCGATATCCTGGCGAAAGATGTCGGGGTTGATGTCGGAGGCGAATAGCTGGCGGCCGATCGCCGGGCTTTCGAAATCGATCTCGACCTCGAAGCGCGTGCCGCTATAGGGCCTGAACTCGGCCCAGGACGCGCCATTCTCGATGCGGACGGGCTTGACCACCCTGATGTAGCGGCGCTTGACCGCCAGCGTCTCGATGCCGGCCTGGTCGATGGCTTCCACGAACGCCACCGCACTGCCATCGAGGATCGGAACCTCATGACCGTCGATCTCGATGACGATGTTGTCGATGCCGAGCCCGAAAAGCGTCGCCATCAGATGTTCGACGGTGGCGATATGCTCGCCTGCCGGATCGCCGAGCATGGTGCAGAGATCGGTCGCGCCGACTTCAGCAACCAGCGCGCGGAACTCGCGGCTCTCGCTTCCGTTCGAAAGGTGGAAGAGCACGCCGGTGTCGGCGTCCGCAGGGAGGAAATTGACGGTGACCGGTTTGCCGCTGTGAACGCCGGTACCGGTCAGCGTTGCACGCGATTTCAGTGTCGTCTGATAGTCTTGCAAGACAAACCCCATAGCCCAAACGCCTAAGTCCGCTTTAACCCAAAAGGCGCGGCTCTTTTTTTATCGGCAGGCAGGGCCACTTCCCCGAATCCCAGCACACCGAAAGTGCTGCGGCAAAGATAATGGTCTGTCAGGGAGACTCCAAATCACGGTTTCTTACTCTGTGTAACCGCGACAGACCTTGAGCGTCACATCGTAACGCCTTGTTATTAAACCCCTTTAAACGTTAACAGGCAGACAATCTCTCGTCTGCCTGTTAACAAGTGTTACATACCGTTAACGGCTCAGTTGGCCTGGCGGCGCAGGAAAGCCGGTATCTCCAGCTGGTCGTCTTCCTGGGTCGACCTGGTCTGCGGCGTCAACCGGCCCTGATCGTCGAGCTGGCCGCGGCGCGGCGCGTAAAGCTGCGGATCCTGGCTGGCAAGGCGGCGCATTTCCGGCGCCGCCTGGCGCAGTTTCGGTTCGCGCGGCTGTGCCGGCTGCAACCGGGCCGGCTCTTCTTCGCGGCGCGTCAGCCCGTTGGTCAGCCGCTTGAGCAGCCCCATCGGCCCGCTGTTTTCATGGTCGGCCGGACGGCCCTTGGCTTCCACCTCGGCCCGCACCACAGGCGGAAAATCCTCCACCCGCGGCATGCGCTGCGGTGCGGCAGCCACCGGCTGCGGCATTTCCCGCATCGGCGCCGGTTGCATCACCTGCTGCACGACAGGCTGCGGCTGGGCAGGCGGGGCCTGGAAGATCTTGCTCTGCGGGCGGAAATCTTCCGCCTGGGCCATCGGCGCCGGACGAGCCATTGCCGCCGCATTGGCCTCGGCAAGCTGGATCGCCTCGGCCACCGGATCGGCCGCGCGCTGCTCATAGGTCTGCTGCTGGACCGGTGCCGGACGGCCTTCCGCCCCCGGAGCCGCTGGGCGGCTGACCGGCTTCTGCTGCGGGGGCACGGCCCGGATCGAGATCGGCGCCGCGGCAATTTCAGCTGCCGATTTGTCGATGCCGGTGGCGACCACCGAGACGCGGATGACGCCTTCGAGTTCCTCGTCGAAGGTGGCGCCGAGGATGATGTTGGCGTCCTGATCGACTTCCTCGCGGATGCGGGTCGCGGCCTCGTCGACTTCGAACAGGGTTAGGTCGCGGCCGCCGGTGATCGAGATCAGCAGGCCCTTGGCGCCCCTCATCGAGGTCTCGTCGAGCAACGGATTGGCGATCGCCGCCTCGGCGGCGGCCATCGCGCGGCCCTCGCCCGAAGCTTCGCCGGTGCCCATCATCGCCTTGCCCATTTCGCGCATCACCGAACGCACGTCGGCGAAGTCGAGATTGATCAGACCTTCCTTGACCATCAGGTCGGTGATGCAGGCAACACCGGAGTAGAGCACCTGGTCGGCCATGGCGAAGGCGTCGGCAAAGGTGGTCTTGTCATTGGCCAGCCGGAACAGGTTCTGGTTGGGGATGACGATCAGGGTATCGACACATTTCTGCAGCTCCTCGATGCCGAGATCCGCCGTCTTCATGCGGCGCTGGCCTTCGAAATGGAACGGCTTGGTGACGACGCCGACGGTGAGGATACCCCGTTCGCGCGCCGCGCGGGCAACCACGGGAGCCGCACCGGTTCCGGTGCCGCCACCCATACCGGCGGTGACGAAGCACATATGGGTGTTGGAGAGATGATCGATGATCTCATCGATGCACTCTTCCGCCGCCGCACGGCCCACTTCAGGCTGCGAGCCGGCGCCGAGCCCCTCGGTGACATGCGCGCCGAGCTGGATCAGCCGCTCGGCCTTCGACATGGTCAGCGCCTGTGCATCGGTGTTGGCCACGACGAACTCGACACCGCGCAAGCCCGCGGTGATCATGTTGTTGACGGCATTGCCGCCGCCGCCGCCGACACCGAATACGGTGATCCGCGGCTTGAGCTCGGTGATGTCCGGCTTTTGCAGATTGATCGTCATTGTCTCCGTCCTTTGCCTTTCCCGCCGCTTCGCCGCCGCGGCCGCCTATGGGGCTGTCCCCGTCAATTAGAAACTGTCTCTCAACCACTGACTCATGCGATGCAGTTTTCCGCCCGTCCCGGTCATCCTGAGACCGGAAATTCCTTTCGCCGGATGGCTCTCGAAGCTCGCCATCTGCGGATAGATCAGCAGCCCGACCGCCGTCGAGAAAGCCGGCCCCTTGGCAGCTTCCGGCAGGCCCGCCACGCCGAGCGGGCGTCCGATGCGCACATTGCGTCCCAGAATGCGGCGCGCCGCCTCGGGGAGACCCGCAAGCTGGCTGGCGCCGCCGGTCAGCACGACGCGTTTTCCCACGGCATTGCCGTAGCCCGACTTGTTCAGCCGGTCGCGCAACAGTTCCAGCGTCTCGTCGATGCGGGCGCGGATGACGCGCGTCATCACCGAGCGCGGGATCTGCAGCGGCATCTCGCCGTCTTCGCCGATCGGCTGGATCGAGACCAGGTCGCGATCGTCGGCACTGCCAGGCAGCGCCGAACCATGCATCACCTTCAGCCGCTCCGCGGCGTCGAGCGAGGTCGACAGGCCCTTGGCCATATCGAGCGTCACATGATTGCCGCCGATGGCAATGGCATCGGCGTGGACGAATTTGCCTTCCGAAAACACCGAGATGGTCGTCGTGCCGCCGCCCATGTCGATGCAGGCCGCACCCATTTCCAGTTCGTCGTCGACCAGGGCCGCAAGCCCGCTGGCATAGGGCGTCGCCACCATGCGCTCGACCGAAAGATGCGAGCGGTTGATGCAGAGCTCCAGATTGCGCAGCGGCGCGGCATCGCCCGTCAGCACATGCATGTCGACGCCGAGCTGGTCGCCGACCATGCCGCGCGGATCGCGCACGCCGCGCTCAGCGTCCAGCGAAAAGCCGACGGGCAGCGAATGGATCACGTCGCGTTCGGCCTTGAGTGCCTGCTTGGCGCCGGCGGCAAGCACGCGCTTGATGTCGGCTTCGTCGGCCTGATGGCCACCGAGATTGATCGTGGCCGAATAGGTTTCGCTCTTCAGCCGGCCCGCCGTCATGTTGACGATCAGCGAATCCACGGTCAGTCCCGCCATGCGTTCGGCGGCGTCGACGGACAGGCGAATGGCGTGCTCCGCGCGGTCGAGATCGACGACCACGCCCGACTTCACGCCTTGCGATTTCTGGTGGCCGATGCCGATCACCTGGATGCGGTGCGAGCGGCCGCGCAACAGCTTGCCGTCCTCGCGCGGCTTCAGTTTCGCCACCACGCAGCAAACCTTGCTTGAGCCGACATCCAGCACGGTGAGCGTGCCGGAACGCCGCGAAGAGGCATCGCTGTTGCCGCCAAGCCAGCTCATATCTTCGTCCCCGACTTGCGCTTCAGATTTTGCGGCTTTTCATTGAGCGCGGCCTGGCGCTGCGTCGCCGCTTCCGGCGTCAGCTGCACCACCAGGCGATCGGAGATGCGCATGTCGACGGCGGCGATGTCCCGCGTCAGAAGCCCGTTGTCGTGGTCCATCCGAACCAGATCGGCGATCGCCTGATCCTCGCCATCCTCGGGCAGCTTGATCGTGATGCCGTTTTCCAGCTTAAGGTCCCAGCGCCGTTCGCCGATGCGGATATAGCCTTTGACCCGAGCCGCGAGCTCGGGAAATTTGTTGATCTTGGCCACGAAGTCGGGGGCCTTGGCCGGCGCGCCGGTGCCGATGATCAGCGGCAGCAGCGCCTGCTTGCCGCCGGAGAACGGCGCGATCACCGCGCCAGAGCGTTCGATGACCGAAAGCTCCGCGCCCTGCTGCCAGAGCGCGAAGGGCTCGCGCTCCTCGACACGCACTTCCAGCGTATGTGGATAGACCTTGCGCACCGCCGCCACCTCGACCCAGGGCAAGGTATCAATACGTTCACGCGCGGCCTCGGCATCGAAGCCGATCAGTGACGTCCAGCCGTCGAGCTCGAGCCGGTCCAGTATGTCGATCTCCGAAGTCTGGCGGTTGCCGACCACCTTGATCTGGTCGACGGCAAAGCCGGTCCGGGCGGTGATGCTCTGGACGATGTCGTCGGCATGACCGCCGAGAATGGCGCCGTAGAGGCTGCTCGATGCAATGAGCGAAGCCGAAAGGATGGCCGCGGAAAAGCGCGGCGCGACGAAGTCGCCGCCGCCCAGGCGCGCCAGCACGCGCACCGGCCGGCGCAGCACGCGCGGCAGCACGAAATGGTCAAACGACAACGACATGCCGAACAGCGCCGGCCCGGCGCCGCCCCTGCCCTTGTCCTGTCCCCATTTCAACGCAGACACGAAGCGTCCTCCACCATCCAACTCAACAATTCGCCAAACGAGTGCCCGGCCTGGGCGGCGATTTCAGGCACCAAAGACGTCGGCGTCATGCCCGGCTGAGTGTTGATCTCGAGCCAGACAATCTCGCCGTTTTCGGAGTGACGGTCGTCATAGCGGAAGTCCGATCGGGAAACGCCCCGGCAGCCGATAGCCAGATGTGCCTTGAGTGCCAGTGTCTGTATTTTTTGGTAAATATTTGATGAAATTTTAGCAGGGATTTCGTGTTTTGATCCGCCGGCGACGTATTTTGAATCATAGTCGTAGAAGGAATGGCCGGTCGGAATGATCTCGCAGACGCCGAGCGCCACGTCGCCCATGACGGCGCAGGTCAGCTCGCGCCCATGGATGTAGCGCTCGACCATGACGGTCTCGCCATATTTCCATTCGGACGAGCCGATGACCTGCGGCGGATGCGACTGGCCTTCATGCACGATGACGACGCCGAAGCTTGAGCCTTCATTGACCGGCTTGACCACGTAGGGCGGCTTCATCGGATGCTTGTTCTGGATGGCAAAGCGGCTGGCAACCTTCGATTCCGCCACCGCGATGCCGGCAGCCTTGGCGACCTTCTTGGCTTGCTCCTTGTTCATGGCGAGCGCCGAGGCGAGCACGCCCGAATGGGTGTAGGGAATGGCCAGATATTCGAGGATGCCCTGGATGGTGCCGTCTTCACCGAACGGGCCGTGCAGTGCGTTGAAGACGACATCGGGCTTGAGTTCGGTGAGCACGGCGCCGACATCGCGCGCAACATCGACGCGGGTAACCTGGTAGCCTTCATTCTCAAGCGCATCCGCACACGCCTTTCCCGAAGACAGAGACACGGGCCGCTCGGACGAGAATCCGCCCAGGAGGACAGCCACATGCTTGTTCTTCATATCCCGTCATCCCTCTCACGGCGGGCCCGCAACCACGCATTCAGCGACCAGATTGAGTCCGAGTCTCCCGGCAGGTTGCCCCCCAGACGGAAAACGCGGTCGACGCGTCGAACGACTCAAATCAGGAAACGCTTTAAGGCAGAGAATCAGAGAGTTGATTCGCTGGCAAGTGCTTATGATTCCGACAGTTTCACTTTCCGCGAAAACGGCCGGAAAAAGCGTGTTGTGAGTCTTTGGAGCAACGGTGGCGCTGTTGTTTCAGACCGTTTGAAGTTCAAGCATCACATGAACTTCAGCTTGCGCTAAAGAAGCTGTCCGAGGAATTCCTGCACGGCATGGCCGGGGCGGAAATTGCCGAGCCGCTTGATTTCCCACTGCAGGCGGATGCCTGAATTTTCAAGCACGCGGGCGCGCACCGTCTCGCCGAGATATTCGAGGTCGTATCCGGTCGCTGTTCCGGTGTTGATCATGAAGTTGCAGTGCATCGGCGACATCTGCGCGCCGCCGATCATCAGCCCGCGGCAGCCGGCCTTGTCGATTTCCTTCCAGGCCGAGGTGCCTTCCGGATTCTTGAAGGTCGAGCCGCCGGTCTTCTCGCGGATCGGCTGCACCGTCTCGCGATGCGTCTGGACGGCGTCCATGGCCGCCTTGATCGCCTCCGGGTCTTCCAGAACACCTTCGAAAACGGCGGAGGTGAAGATCAGCCCGGCAGGTGCGGCCGAGTGACGATAGGCATAGCCCATGTCGTCATTGCTGAGGGTGTGGAGATTGCCCTTGCGGTCGAGCGCCCGCACCTCGACGACACGTTCCCGCGTCTCGACGCCATTGGCGCCGGCATTCATCCTCAGCGCCCCGCCGATGGCGCCGGGAATGCCGTGATAGAAATGAAAGCCGCCAATGCCGGCCTCATAAGCGACGGCCGCGACGCGCTTGTCGGGCGTCGCAGCACCGGCCTTGATGACGGTCGGCGAAACCACCTCGGCCTCGCCAAAGCCCTTGGCCGAAAGCCGGATGACGAAACCTGGAATGCCGCCGTCGCGCACCAGGAGGTTGGAGCCGATACCGACGATGGTGAGCGGGATGTCCTCCGGCACGGCGCGCAGGAAGGCAGCCAGATCCTCCTCGTCGGCCGGCTGGAACAGGGCGTCCGCCAGACCGCCGGCGCGGAACCAGGTGATCTTGTCCATCTCGGCATTGGGCGTGATGCGGCCGCGCAGGCCGGCAAGCCGGTCGCCAAGTTTGTCGAGCAGGTCCTGGCCGCGCATCATGAGACGGTACCGCCGAGTTCCCCAGGCAGCGCATAGGCCCATTGGGTGATGTTGCCGGCGCCCAGGAAGATGACGAAGTCGCCCGGTTTCGCCAACGCGCGGATGACGGGCGAAATCGCGGCAGGGGTTTCGACGTAGCGCGCATCGCGATGGCCGCCGGAGCGGATGCGCGACACCAGCGCCTCCGAGGTCACGCCGTCGATCGGCTCCTCGCCCGCCGCATAGACCGGCGCCACCATCACCGTGTCGGCATCGTTGAAACAGACCGAAAATTCGTCGAACAGATCATGCAGCCGGGTGAAGCGGTGCGGCTGCGCAATGGCGATGACGCGGCCCTTGGTGGCGCTGCGCGCCGCTTTCAGCACCGCCGTGATCTCGACCGGGTGGTGGCCGTAATCGTCGAAGATGTCGACGCCGTTCCACGAGCCGGTGTGGGTGAAGCGCCGCTTGACGCCGGCAAAGGACGACAGCCCTTTCTTGATCGCTTCGGCCGACAGGCCGAGTTCATGCGCGACCGCAATTGCGGCGGTGGCGTTGGAGACGTTGTGGCGGCCGGGCATCGGCAGCCGCAGATCCGATATCGTCGTCTGGCCGCCGGTCTTGCGGTCGCGGATCACCACGTCGAATGCCGAGACGGCACCGGCCATGCGGTGGTTGGTGAAACGCACATCGGCCTGCGCGTTCTCGCCATAGGTGATGACGCGGCGGTCCTCGATACGGCTGACCAGCGCCTGTACTTCCGGATGGTCGGTGCACATCACGCCAAAACCGTAGAACGGCACGTTCTCGACGAATTGCCGGAACGCCTCGCGCACCTTGTCGAAACTGCCATAATGGTCCAGATGCTCGGGATCGATGTTTGTGACGACGGCGATCTCGGCCGGCAGCTTGAGGAAGGTGCCGTCGCTTTCGTCGGCTTCGACCACCATCCACTCGCCATCGCCCATGCGGGCATTGGTGCCATAGGCATTGATGATGCCGCCATTGATCACCGTCGGGTCGAGCCCGCCGGCATCGAGCAGCGTCGCCACCATCGACGTGGTTGTGGTCTTGCCATGCGTGCCACCGATCGCGACCGCCTGGCGGAAGCGCATCAGTTCGGCCAGCATCTCGGCCCGGCGCACGATCGGCAGCAGTTTTTCGCGCGCGGCCTTCAGCTCGGGATTGGATTTCTTGATCGCGGTGGAGACGACAACCACTTCGGCCGCGCCGATATTCTCGGCCTTGTGGCCGACAAAGCATTCGATGCCCTTGTCGCGCAGCCGCTGGACATTGGCGCTGTCGGCCTGGTCCGAACCCTGCACCTTGTAGCCGAGATTGTGCAGAACCTCGGCGATGCCGCTCATGCCGATGCCGCCAATGCCGATGAAATGCACAAGGCCGATGGTCTGCGGCATCTTCATCAATGCGTCCCTTTCCTGAAATCCGAAACGGTTTTTCTGGACGCAATAGCCTCTGTGAGATCAGCGAGCAACCGTGCCGCGTTGGGCCGGCCAGCCGACTTCGCTCCGGCAGCCATGGCCGTCAGCCGCTCGGGAGTGTCCATCAGCCCGCCAATGAGAGCCGCGATGCGCTCCGGCGACAGTGACGATTGCGGATGCACCTCGCCGCCGCCCGCCGCGGCAAGGGCGGCTGCGTTCGCCGCCTGATCGTGATCCAGCGCATAGGGATAAGGCACCAGCAGCGCCGGCCGGCCGATGACGGCGATCTCCGAAACCGTCGAGGCGCCGGAGCGCGAGATCACCAGATGCGCCGCGCCCATGCGCTGTGCCATATCGGTGAAGAAGGGCGAGACCTCGACATGGACGCCGAGTGCCGCATAGCCAGCCTTCACCCGCGCCACGTCGTCGGCGCGGGCCTGCTGGGTGATCACCAGCCGCTTGCGCTGCGCCTCCGGCAGAAGTGCGATCGCCGTCGGCATGGCGTCGGAAAAGAACTGCGCGCCCTGGCTGCCGCCGAACACTAGGAGCCTGAACGGATCCGCCCCTTGGGATGCGGTGTAGGGCGTCTTGGCCGCCTCCAGGATTGGCGGCCTGACCGGATTGCCTGTCGTCACCGTCTTGGCGCCTGTGGCACTTTCATCTTGCGGCAGGAAGCCGCCGGCAATGGCATCGACGCGCCCGGACAGCGCCCGGTTGGCGCGGCCCATCACTGCGTTCTGCTCATGGATCAGCGTCGGCAGCTTGCGACGCGTCGCGGCATAGAGCGGTGGCAAGGTCGGATAACCGCCAAAGCCGACGACCGCATCAGGCTTGATCCTGGCGATGACGGCGGAGGCCTGGCGCACGCCGCGCCAGATCTTCCAGAACGCGCCAAGCAGCGCGACAGGGTTTTTCGAGCCCATCGTCGCCGACTGGATCGGATGGATGGCGGCGGCCGGGAAATGGCCGGCAAAGCGCTCGGCGCGGTCGTCCGTCGCCAGATGCACGCCCCAGCCGCGCTCGATCAGCTCATGCGCCAGCGCCTCGGCCGGAAACAGATGTCCGCCTGTTCCGCCAGCAGCGAGAAGGATGACACCCCGCGCCATATCACTCCGCCGGCAGGGCGCGCTGCGACAGGGCAAAGCCCATCTGCTTGCGCTTTTCCGGTCGCTTGCGCGTCAGCGCCAGCACCATGCCCATCGAGATGGCAATGGCGATCTGCGAGGAGCCGCCATAGGAGATGAAAGGCAGCGTCATGCCCTTGGCCGGCATCAGCTGCAGGTTGACGCACATGTTGATGACCGACTGCAGGCCGAACACGGTGACCAGACCGCCGACGGCATAGCGGGTGAAATCATCATGTTCCTTCAATGCCGTGCTCAAGCCGCGCAGCACGATGAAGGCGAAGATCGACATGATGAAGAAGCACATGATCAACCCGAACTCTTCGCCGGCGACCGAAAACACGAAATCGGCATGCGCGTCGGGAATGACCCGCTTGACCGTGCCCTCGCCCGGCCCGACGCCGAACCAGTGGCCGTTGATCAGCGCCTCGCGGCCCATGTCGACCTGGAACGTGTCGCCTTCGCCGGTCAGGAATTTGTCAATGCGGGCGGCAACGTGCGGGAACACAGTGTAGGCGGCAAACAGGCCGCCGGCGCCGGTGGCGCCAAGCGCGATGATCCATAGCCAGGGCAGGCCGGCCATGAAGAACATGACGCCCCAGGTGCCGGTCACCAGCATGGTCTGGCCGAGATCGGGCTGCGCCACCAGAAGCGAGATGACCAGGATCAGCAGCAGCATGGCAAACAAATTGCCCGGGATGTCGGGCTGGCGCTTGTGTTCGGCGAACAGCCAGGCGCAGACGATGACGAAGGCGGGTTTCAGGAATTCCGACGGCTGGATCGACATGCCGACAAACGACACCCAGCGCCGTGCGCCTTTCACTTCGACGCCGATATAGAGCACGGCCACCATCAGCACCAGCATGATGCCCAGGATGATCAGCGCCATGCGCCGGATCTGCCGCGATTCCAGGAAGGACACTGCCAGCATCACGCCGAGCGCCGGCACGGTGAAGATGATCTGCCTGGTGGCAAAGTGGAAACTGTCGAGGCCGATGCGTTCGGCCACCGCCGGGCTTGCCGCAAAGGACAAGACAATGCCAAGCCCCATCAGCGACAGGAACGCCGCCAGGAACCAGCGATCGATCGTCCACCACCAGGTTGCAACCGGGCTTTTGTCGAGACGGCTTTGCATTATCGTGCCCCTCCGATGGGTTTGACACCCTCGATAGCATTCGCAGCTTGCCTGAAGGCTTCGCCGCGAACTTCGAAATTCTTGAACTGGTCGAAACTGGCGCAGGCCGGCGACAGCAGCACCACCGCCTCGCCGCTGTCATCCTTGGCCGCGTCTTTCGCGGCATGGTCGACCGCGGCGGCCAGGGTGCCCGAGATTTCATAGGGCACGGCTTCGCCGAGCGTCGCCGAGAACGCGGGCGCCGCCTCGCCGATCAGATAGGCCTTGGCGATGCGTGGGAAAAAACCGCGCAGCGGCTCGATGCCGCCTTCCTTGGGCAGTCCGCCGGCGATCCAGTAAATGCGCGAAAAACTCGACAGCGCGGGTGCCGCCGCATCGGCATTGGTCGCCTTGGAATCGTTGACGAACAGCACGTGGTCCTTGCGTCCGACCTGCTCCATGCGATGCGCGAGGCCTGGAAAGCTCTCCAGTCCCGCCTGGATCTCGCCCAGGCTCAAGCCGACCCTGAGGCAGGCGGCAACAGCGGCAAGCGCGTTCTGCGCATTGTGCTGGCCGCGCAACGAACCGATGCCTTCGAGGAAGGCGACGCGGCTGTAGCGGCCATGGACGGCTTCCATCAGATCGGAACCGTCTGCGAAATAACCGTCGGTCAGCGGCAGCCGCTTGGAGATGCGGATCACCTCCCGGCCCGCCCTCTCCAGCCGGTCAGCGATCTGCGCGCACCAGGAATCGTCAACGCCGACGATCGCCGTCTCGCTGCCGGCAACCAGCCGCTCCTTGATCGAAGCGTAATGCTGCATGGTGCCGTGGCGGTCGAGATGGTCGGGCGTCAGGTTGAGCAGGATGCCGGCCGTCGGGTTGATCGAGGGCGCGAGATCGATCTGGTAGGACGAACACTCGACGACATAGTCCCGGTCAGCCTGCGGTGGATCGAGCGTCATGATGGCCCGGCCGATATTGCCGCCCATCTGCGTGTCGCGCCCTGCCGATTTGAGGATATGCGCGGTCAGCGCCGTGGTCGTCGACTTGCCGTTGGTGCCGGTGATAGCGATGAACGGCGCATCAGGCTCGCGCGCAATCCGCTCGCGGCAGAACAATTCGATATCGCCGATCACCTCGACGCCGGAGCCACGCGCCAACTCCACCGTCCAGTGCGGCTTGGGATGCGTCAGCGGCACGCCGGGCGAGAGCACGAAGGCCGAGAATTTCGACCAGTCGGCGCCGCGCAGATCGGCGGTCGCAATGCCTTGGTCAGCAGCCTTGGCGACGCTATCGGGATTGTCGTCCCAGGCAAGCACGTCGGCGCCGCCCTCGATCAGCGCGCGCGCCGTGGCGATCCCCGAGCCACCGAGCCCGAAGAGCGAAACGCGTTTGCCCGAAAAGGATGCGGCGGGGATCAAGCGGGTTCCTATCTCAGCTTGAGGGTCGACAGGCCGACCAGCGCCAGGATGACGGCGATGATCCAGAAGCGGATCACCACCTGGCTTTCGGTCCAGCCGAGCTTTTCGAAATGATGATGGATCGGCGCCATCAGGAACACGCGCTTGCCGGTCATCTTGAAGTAGCCGACCTGAATGATGACCGACAGGATTTCCACGACAAACAATCCGCCGACAATGACCAGCACGATCTCGTGCTTGGTGGCGACCGCGACCGTACCGATCAGGCCACCCATGGCCAGCGAACCGGTGTCGCCCATGAAGATCGCCGCCGGTGGCGCGTTGAACCAGAGGAAGCCGAGGCCGGCGCCGATGACGGCGCCAAGCACGACAGCCAGCTCGCCGGTGCCGGGCACGAAATGGATCTGCAGATATTCGGCGAACACCGCATTGCCGGAGAGGTAGGCGATGACGCCAAAGGATGCCGCCGCAATCATGATCGGCACGATCGCCAGCCCGTCGAGGCCATCGGTCAAATTCACCGCATTGCCGGCGCCGACAATGACGAAGCAGGAGAACGGCACGAAGAACCAGCCGAGATTGATGATGAATTCCTTGGCGAAGGGGAAGGTCAGCGACGACGAGAACGGCGCCTGGCCATTATGCATGATCGCCCAGGCGGCGATGCCGGCGATGACGAATTCCAGCGCCAGCCGCGCCTTGCCGGAAAAGCCGAGATGCGACTGCTTGGTTACCTTGAGATAGTCGTCGTAAAAGCCGATCGAACCGAAGCCCAGCGTCACCAAGAGCACCACCCAGACATAGATCGAGGAGAGGTTCGCCCATAGAAGCGACGAGCCGACGATGCCGCACAGGATCATCAGCCCGCCCATCGTCGGCGTGCCGGCCTTCTTGAAATGCGTCTGCGGGCCATCGGCGCGGATCGGCTGGCCCTTGCCTTGCCGCAGCCTAAGCGAATTGATGATGGTCGGCCCGAAGATGAAGACGATCAGCGCCGAGGTGATCAGCGCACCGCCGGTGCGGAAAGTTATGTAGCGGAAGACATTGAAGACCGAGACCTTGTCCGCAAAATCGACGAGCAATGTAAACATACGATTCCGTTCCCCGGACTAGTTCTGTTTCGTGCCTGCGGCTTCCGCCGGATATTTGCCGAGCAAGGCCTCGACCAGCTTTGAAAAGCCGATGCCTTTCGACGATTTGATCATCACCACGTCGCCGGCCTTCAGCGTCGACAACAGCAGCGGCTTCAATTCCTCGGCGCCGGCGCGGTATTCCGTTTTGATCTCGTCGGGCAGGATGTCTGCCAGCGCCTGCATTTCCGGACCGCCGAGAAAGACCGTGTTTGTGCCGGTGCCGACGATCAACTCGGCAAGGGCTGCATGGAGCTTGGCCGAATGGTCGCCGAGCTCGAGCATGTCGCCGAGCACGGCGATGCGCCGGCCCTCGCCCGTGACAGGCGTCGCGTTGAGCAGCGCCATGGCAGCAGCCATCGAGGCCGGATTGGCGTTGTAGCTCTCGTCGATCAGTGTGATCGGTCCCTTGGGGTGGCGAAGCATATGGCGCTTCCCACGGCCACGCTCGGCCGACAGATCGGCCAGTGCCAAGGCCACCTTGCCGATATCGGCTTCAACCAAATGCGCGGCGCCGAGCACCGCCAGGACGTTCTGTACCATGTGGCGGCCGGGCGCGCCGATGCGCGCCGTCACATCCTGCCCGCCGATCCTGGCGGTGATGTCGGAATGATCGGCATGCAGCTCGCATTTGGTCAGCTTGTAGGTCGACCGTGCATTCTCGCCGAAGCCAAAGACATGTTCGACGCCGGCGGCTCGCGCCATCTTGTCGAGCAGCTTCCATCGCGCATCGTCGCGGTTGAGCAAGGCCGCACCGCCGGGCTCGATGCCTTCAAAAATCTCGGCCTTGGCCTTGGCGATCTCTTCGAGGTTTTTGAAGAAGCCGAGATGGGCGGCGGCGATCAGCGTGACGATGGCGACCTGCGGGCGGACCATCTTGACCAGTGGCCGGATTTCGCCGGGATGGTTCATGCCGATCTCGAACACGGCGTAATCGCAATCGTCGGGCATGCGCGCCAGTGTCAGCGGCACGCCCCAATGGTTGTTGAACGACTGCGCCGACGCGTGCACCTTGCCAACGGCCGACAGCACATGACGCAGCGCCTCCTTGGTGGTGGTCTTGCCGGCCGATCCGGTCACCGCGATGATTTTTGCGTTGGAACGGGCGCGGGCGGCAACACCGAGTTTCTCCAGTGCTGCCAGCACATCCTGCACGACGATCATCGGCGCCGTCAGCCGCCCAAGCGACGGCAATTTGCCTTCGGCGACGACCAGAACGCCGGCGCCGGCCTTGATCGCCGCGGTCGCGAAGTCATGGCCGTCCATCGCCTCGCCCTTGATGGCGAAGAAGGCGTCGCCCGGCTGCAGGCTGCGGCTGTCGATCGAGATCCCCGAAATTCCCTCCGGCATCGGCCCAAGCGGCCGACCGCCCATGGCGTCGACCAGCGCCTCGGAAGTCCAGAGCACGCTCATGCGGCCCGCTCCCGCAGCGCCGAGCGGACTTCTTCGTGGTCGGAGAACGGAAACGTCTCGGCGCCGATGGTCTGGCCCTCTTCATGGCCCTTGCCGGCAACGATCAGCGTATCGCCCGCTTTGAGCATGGCGACCGCTTCGTGGATCGCCTTGCGGCGGTCGCCGATTTCAATGGCGCCGGGTGCGGCTGCCAGGATCGCGGCACGAATCGTTTCCGGCACTTCCGAGCGCGGATTGTCGTCGGTGACGATGACGACATCGGCGAGCCGCGTGGCGATTCCGCCCATGATCGGCCGCTTGCCCCGGTCGCGGTCGCCACCGCAGCCGAACACGACGATGACGCGGCCGGTGGTGAACGGGCGCACGGCGGCCAGCACATTTTCCAGCGCATCCGGCTTGTGGGCATAGTCGACATAGACGGGCGCGCCATTGGCGGTGGCGCCGACAAGGTCGAGCCGTCCCGGTGCCCCCTGAAGTTTCTCTAATGCCATCAAAGCTTTGGCGACCGGCGTTCCAGTGGAAATGGCCAGCCCGGCCGAAACCAGGGCATTGGCGATCTGGAAGTCGCCGGCGAGCGGCAGGTCGATCTCGTAGAGCACGCCGTCGGCTTCGACCTCGGCGCGCTGGCGGTGGCGCTCGTGCTCGACCCGCTTCAGGCGCAGGAAATCGCCATGGCGGCCGACCGTCAGCACCTTGAGCCCGGCGGCCTGCGCAGCCTGGATGGTCGGCGCCGACCACGGATCGTCGGCAAAGATGACCGCCGGCGCGCCTTTCGGCAGCAGCGTGTCGAACAGGCGCAATTTCGCGCGATGGTAATCCTCGACCGTCGGATGATAGTCCATATGGTCGCGGCCGAGATTGGTGAAGCCGCCCGCGGCGAGCTTGACGCCATCGAGGCGGCGCTGGTCGAGACCGTGGCTGGAGGCTTCCATCGAGGCGTGTGTGACGCCGGCCTCCGCCAATTCCTTGAGCAACTGGTGCAAAGCCACTGGATCGGGTGTGGTCAACGAACCGTAGTCGTTGCGGCCCGGCGCCACCACGCCGGTGGTGCCGATGGACGCGGCGGCAAAGCCGGCCTGCTCCCAGATCTGCCGGATGAAGGCGGCGACCGAGGTCTTGCCTGCGGTGCCGGTAACCGCGACCATGGTCTCCGGCTGGCTGCCGAAGAAACGTGCCGCGCTCAGCGCCAGCGCCAGGCGTGCGTCGTCGACACTGAGCACCGGGACGGACAGACCGGAAACGGCGCTGGCCTTGCCAACGACAACCGCCGCTGCGCCGCGCTTTGCCGCATCGGCGGCATAGGCCGAACCATCCGCCTTGCTGCCGGCGAGCGCGAAAAAGACCACGCCGGTCTTGACCGAGCGGGAATCCGACGAAATCCCGGTTACCTCCACATCGCGGGAAGATGTTCCCTCGACAGGCAGGATACCGGCTAAATCTCTCAGGTGCATCGAACCCCGTTTATCTCAACAAAATGGCGCGCAGTTGCCGGCGCGCCCTAAGAATCACTGATAGGAAACCAGCGTTGCGCCATTTTCATGGCTGAAATCTGGCTTCACGCCAAGCATGGCGGCTGCCCGCCTGATGATGTTTCCGGCCATGACACCCGCATTGTTGGCGGCGACGTCGGTCATTCCG
The DNA here is from genome assembly GCF_040320155.1 of Mesorhizobium sp. M0771. Classification (NCBI taxonomy): domain Bacteria; kingdom Pseudomonadati; phylum Pseudomonadota; class Alphaproteobacteria; order Hyphomicrobiales; family Phyllobacteriaceae; genus Mesorhizobium; species Mesorhizobium sp. M0771. Next base: position 46,415 of record NZ_JAMYPC010000012.1, read on the forward strand.
GGCTTTTCCGGGTGCGGAGCGTCAGCGATCGTAAACACCAGATACTGCGGATCGTCCATCGGGAAGGCGGCGACGAAGGTGTTGAAATTCAGTTCCTTCGAGTAGCGGCCATTGATCACCTTCTCGGCGGTTCCGGTCTTGCCGCCAACGCGGTAGCCGGGGGCCCTGGCGTTTCTGGCCGAGCCTTTCTCGGCATTGAGCGTGTAGAGGTAGCGCATGCCCTCCACAGTCTTTTCGCTGACCACTCTCTTGGCCACCGCCATGGCATCCTGCTCGCTGCGGACCAGGAAAGTCGGCGGGATCAAATAGCCCTGCATCAGCGCCGCGCAGCCGACGGCCGCCTGCAGCGGCGTCGTCGACACGCCATGGCCGAAGGCGATGGTGAAGGAGTTGACCTGCTTCCAGACCTTCGGTTCGGTCGGGCGGGCGACTTCAGGCAGTTCGGTCTGCATCCTGTCCAGAAGGCCAAGGCGATGCAGGAATTCGCGGTGCCCCTCGATGCCGACCATTTCGGCCTCACGGGCCGATCCGATATTGGAGGAGTAAAGGAACACCTCCGGCAATGACAGCACGCGGTTCTTGCCGTGGAAATCGTGGATGGCCTGATGGCCGACCCGGATTGGGTGCGAGGCGTCGAAACGGCTGTTCATGTTCGCCTTGCCGGAATCGAGCGCCATGGCCGAGGTGAAGCTCTTGAAGGTCGAGCCCATCTCGTAGAGGCCGGCCGACATGCGGTTCAGCCGATCCTTGTCCTGCGCATTGAAGGGATTGTTCGGATCGAAATCCGGCACCGAGGCCATCGCCACCACTTCGCCGGTCTTGATGTTGAGCACGACGGCGCCGGCGCCCATGGCCCGATAGCGCTCGAGGCCGGCGGCAATCTCGTCGCGCACCACATGCTGGACGCGCAGGTCGATCGACAGCTGAACCGGCTTCAGATCCTTGGCGATCGCAAGGCCTGAGGCCTGCAGGTCGCTCAGGCCCTGCTCGTCAATGTATTTCTCCATGCCGGAGATGCCCTGATTGTCGATGTTGGTGAGGCCGACAATGTAGGACGAGGTCACGCCGGCAGGATAGAAGCGGCGCTTTTCGGTGCGAAAGCCGATGCCGGGAATGCCGAGCTGCATGATGTCGGCCTGCTGCTTGGGCGTCAGCTGCCGCTGCAGCCAGACGAAGCCGGCGCCGCTCTTCAGCTTGTGATAGGTCTGCTCGGGGTCGATATCTGGCAGAATGGTCGACAGCTTTTCGATCGCCTCGTCGGCATCGACGATGCGGCGCGGCTCGGCAAACAGCGATGCCGTCTTGATGTCGGTCGCCAGCACCTCGCCGTTGCGGTCGACGATGTCGGGACGCGACGCCGTCACCCGGCTTTGCGGCCCATTCGACATGTCGGGGGACTGGAAACCGAGATAGACCAGCCGCCCGGCGATGGTCGAATAGATGCCGAAGAACACCGCCATCGTCATCACGATGCGGGTCTTGGCCTTGCCGCCGGTCGCCTTGCGCGCGCCTTCGACCACGATGGAGCCGTCCTCGCCGGTCCGTGCGCGGCGCTTCAGCAATTTGCCGACCGACGGAAGTTTGGCGCGCATTGGAAATCCAGCGATCATTGGACGATGGCTCCGGTGACCACGGGATCCTTGTCGGCTGGTCCTTTGCCGGAATTGTCGGCCATGCCGCCAAGCCGTTGCGACGACAGGTCCTCGATGTTGAGCGGTTTTGCCGGCAGGTCGTCGAGCCCGACGATCTGCCGCGCATTGACCGGCTCGAGTGCGAGCTGCGATTTGTAGATTTCAGCCAGCTTCTGCAGGCGCGACGGCTGGGTCAGCAGGCTCCAGTCGGCCTTGAGCAGGTCGATCGTGTCCTCCTCATAGCGGATCTGCGCCTCGATCTTCTGCACCGAAGCCAGCTGTTCCTCGGCCTCGCGCTTGGCCTTGTAGGTCAGGGCCGCGGCCGAGACCATGACGGCGATCAGGACTATGTCGCTGGTTCGAAACACGTATTCACCTCTCTCGCGGCGCCTGGATGCCGGGAAGCTTTGGAAGGCCGAAAATGGTGAGATCACCGGCGCGCGCCGGCGCCTCGGTGCGGATGGCGGTACGCAGCCTGGCCGAGCGCGCCCGCGGATTGGCAGCGACCTCGGCATCGCCTGCCGTCACGCCGCCACCAGCCTTGCGGAAGGTCGCAGTGCGCGCGTGCGCCTCGGGCAAATGACGTGAGCCGGTGGCGACGTCGGCGCGGTCGGCGATGAACCGCTTGACGATGCGGTCTTCCAGCGAATGGAACGTCACCACGGCAAGCCGCCCGCCGGGCTTCAATACCCGCTCGGATGCCATTAGGGCTTTGGCCAATTCGCCCAGCTCGTCATTGACGAAAATGCGCAGCGCCTGGAAGACGCGGGTGGCCGGATGAATCTTGTCCTTCGGCGCGCGGCCGATATGCGTCTCGATGGCGTCGGCGAGATCGAGCGTGCGCTCGAACGGACGTTTTTCGCGGCGTGACTCGATCATGCGGGCAATGCGGCCGGCATTCCGCTCTTCGCCGAGGAAGCCGAAGATGCGGGCAAGGTCGCCTATCTTGAACGAATTGACGACGTCGGCAGCACTCAAGCCCGCCTGCGCCATGCGCATGTCGAGCGGCCCGTCGGTGCGGAACGAAAAGCCGCGCTCGGGCTGGTCGACCTGCATGGAGGAAATGCCGATGTCGAGGACAACGCCGTCGGCGCTTTCGACCTGCTCGTCCAGCGTCGAAAATGGCGCCTGCACCAGCCTTAGCCTGCCGCCGGATTGCTGTTCCAGGCCGCGCCCGGCGGCAATCGCATCGGGATCGCGATCGATCGCCACCACCGAGGCGCCGCTCGCCAAGATCGCCTTGGTGTAGCCGCCGGCGCCAAACGTGCCGTCGACGATCACATCGCCGGCTTTGGGTGAGAGCGCCTCCAGCACTTCGGCGAGGAGGACCGGAATGTGGCGGACCGGTCCGCCAACGGCGCTGAGATCATCGCCGTGATCCGCCATCATTCCGGCCGTTCCCCAGCCTTGGCCTCGTGAGCCTTCGTCCCCTGCCGAAGCTGCAAAAGCCGAGCGCGCGCCTGCGCCCCATAGGCGGCCAGCCGTCCAGGCTCCCAAACTTGAAAGAAATTGCCACGGCCGACAAAGGCCACTTCGCTCGTGATGCCCGTATGCTCGCGGATGAAATCGCTCATCGTGATGCGGCCATCCTGATCGAGCTTCAGGAACGTCCCGTCGCCATGGCAGAAGAACGACATATCGTCCGCCGTCTGCAAAAAAGGGTCTTCCACCGCGATGCGCTGCTCGTAGCGGTCGAGCAGATCGAGCCCGCCGACATCCATCGCAGGCACGTCCAGGCCGCGCAGCGCATAGAGTTCCGAATAGCCGCGCTTCTGCACGACCGCGCGGAAATGCGCCGGAACGGAGACCCGCCCCTTCGCATCGATCCTGTTCACCGCGCTTGACAGAAACCGGTCCATGACACGCTGCAGCCGCTTCCGCCGCCGCACCCCTCTCCATGTTTTCGTCCGCGCCGAAGCGCGTCCCCTGCCGAAAATCCGCTTCGATCCCAGCGGCAAAACCCCGCAAACGCACAGCCGCCGCGGCTGCCCGATTGGCGTACGCTTTACCCTGACGCGGAACGAAGGCTTTGGTATCGAAATGGGATATCATGGGGCACTATGGGCGTCAACGGGAACAGGCTTCACAAACGCGCGCGCCACAACCGGTGAGAGCAGCTCTGACAACACTCCCGTCTTTATCTCCCATTAAGCCTAACGAACCGTTTAGAGCGGGCTGGCCCAAGCGGAAGCGGCTTGCCGCGCATCACTGCCGCGAATAGCGTCGTCAGTCTTTTCGCTGAGCAACAAGGTCAGAAATCCATGTCCGAAACAGCAAGGTCCCGCGCGGCCTCCCTTGCCCATCTGCGGCGCGACGGACTTGCCAAAGGCGACCCCATCCCATTGCCGCTGACCATGGCCGCTATTTTCCACAACCCGGGCGACGGCGCCGGCTACAGCCAGTACGGCCGCTACAGCAACGCCACCTGGGATGCAGTCGAGCACATGCTGGCGCATCTCGAAGACGCGCCATGCGTCGGCTTCCCATCCGGAATGGCGGCAATCTCGGCGGTGTTTTTCGGCCTGTTGAAATCCGGCGACCGCGTGCTTTTGCCTTCGGACGGCTACCATGCCACACGCGCGCTGGCCGAACGCTTCCTCAAGCCCTTCGGCGTCGCCTATGATCTGCGGCCGACAGCTACATTCCTCGATGGCGGCTTCGGCGGCTACCGCCTTGTCTACGTTGAAACCCCGTCAAATCCGCGATTGGACATTTGCGACATCACAGCCGTCACCGAGGCCGCGCACCAAGCGGGCGCGATCGTCGTCGTCGACAACACCACGATGACGCCGTTCGGCCAGCGCCCGCTCGATCTCGGCGCCGACATTGTCGTTGCTGCCGACACCAAGGCGGCCAATGGGCATTCCGACGTGCTGTTCGGCCATGTCGCCAGCCGCAATCCAGACATCATCGCGGACGTCACCGGCTGGCGCGAGACCGCGGGCGGCATTCCCGGCCCGTTCGAGGCTTGGCTGGTGCATCGCGGCCTGGAGACGCTGGAGGTACGCTTCGACCGCATGTGTTCTTCTGCCGAGGTGATCGCGAAGCGCCTGAAAAACCATCGCGCCGTTAGCGGCTTGCGCTACCCCGGGCTGGAGGGCGACCCGTCGCACAACCTCGCCCGGGCGCAGATGGAGCGCTTCGGCTTCCTCGTGTCCTTCGAACTCGCTTCCCAGGAGAAGGCCGAGGATTTCATCAACAACTGCACGCTGATGCAGGCGGCAACGTCGTTCGGGGGTGTCCACACCTCCGCCGAGCGGCGGGCCAAGCGAGGAGATTCGGTTCCGCCCGGCTTCGTGCGCCTGTCGGTGGGCTGCGAGCCGGTGGAAGAACTCTGGCAGGCGATCGAGGCATCGCTGGACAAGATCGGCGTCTGAGGCGGCTTGCCCCTTCTCCCCGTCACTGTACGGGGAGAAGGTCCCGGCAGGGGGATGAGGGGCAGCGTCAACCTCTGAAGCGATCTCACTTCTTCGAGTCCCTTGCCTCAGTCACTGCGGCATATTTGGCTCGCAAGCGCTTCATGAACAGAGGTCCGTCTATCCTCCCGCTCTCAAGGTCGTCAGACAACCTGTCCTTACGTGCTTCGGCTTTGATCTCGTCCATCGACGCAAATCGTCCCGTTCCGCTGTAAATCCCCTCCTGAACCAGCCTGCGCAGTTCCTCGACCGTGTAGCCGAGCAGGTCGCGGCGGTCTTTCCATTGCCGCAGCGCATCACGGATGACTTGCTGGCCGAGGCGTATTCGCCGGCGGCCACGACATCGTCGACCGCCGCCGCCAGTTCCGGCGAAAGCGTGATGCTGCGTTTGTCTCGACCCGCCCGGTGCAGTTGATTCAATCGCTCAAGCACCTGAATCGCCAGCTGCGCCCGAAGGCGCAGACTGCTGATCCAAAGGATTAATCGCGATATGGGGGAGAAATTGCCAGCTGGCCTGTAAGCCGGGTTTTGTATGGCCCTCGCCCCTTTCGGGGCGAGAACGTGGCGGCCATTCATCTTGGGCGCATGTTGCCATGCGCCTCACGCAACCTACCCGGACGGTGAGCCGGAAACAGCCCTCGAAGGTTTCCCCTCGCACCGTCCCTATTCGGTTTTGCTCCCGGTGGGGTTTACCGTGCCGCTCCTGTTGCCAGTCGCGCGGTGGGCTCTTACCCCACCCTTTCACCCTTGCCCCGATAAATCGTGGCGGTTTGCTTTCTGTGGCACTTTCCCTGGGGTCGCCCCCGCCGGCCATTAACCGGCACCGTGTTTCCATGGAGCCCGGACTTTCCTCACCCGCAGCCTTTCGGCTTTGCGGGTGCGGCCGCCCGGCCAGCTGGCAGAGCGTATAAAGGGGTTCACGTTCCAAAACGCAAATGAAAAAGCAGACTTATGCCGGCGATCCCAATGCCGCCAACTGCACCTTGACCTTGCCACAATAGGCCGCCGACACCGGGTTCATCCTCGTCGCGGCATGGCCGGCATTGTATTTCAGGATCGTGCCGCAGGTGGTGCCGCCGCCGAGATTGCGCGCCATGGCAAGGTACTTCATGCCGTATTTGATGTTGGTGTCGGGATCGAACAGACCCTTGGCGGAGCCGCTATAACCCATCATCCGCGCCGTTGCCGGCTTGATCTGCATCAGGCCGATTTCACCCGCGCCGCCGACGATGTTCGGCCGGTAGTTGCTCTCGATCTTGATGACCGCCTGGGCTAGCGACACCGGCACGCCTTCGGCCGCGGCATAGCGGGCAATGATTGCCGAATACTGGCCGCCAAGCGCGGCTGCCGCAGTCGACTCCGCAGCGGTGCTTGGGCGGATCGATGCGGTCGTCGTCAGGTCGACGCTCTTCCTGTTGCGCTTAAAATGCCTCTTGGCCGTGGCTTTTCTGGCCTTCACCACGGCTGCTTTGCGCACTTTCGCGGTGGTTGCCCTTTTTGCTTTCGGGTTTGCCTTCGTCATGGTGGCCTTGGCGGGTGCGGCGATGAAGCCCTGGTCTGCCCTCTGGCTCAGTGGTGCGGCATCGGCCGTGCTGAAGGCAAAAGTCATTACTCCGGCAGCAATAGCTGCCGTTACAACGGTCAATTTCTGCATGTGGTCCTGTTCTGTTTGGCCGCGCGAAGATCTTCACGCAGCAACGCCTAATCAATATCGGAGCATCCGGGGGGCTGGAGGTCCGATAACTTGCACGAACTGCCTTTGAGGGCGGAATTTGTGTCGAACAAGGCGAGGCAATTCACTTTCAGTGACAGGCTGTAACTTGAATATCAGGAAAAGATTATTTAGACGCAACTGACCTAAGGGAAGTCAGCAGGCTTTGCAGCGTGCTAGACGTAGAGCCGTCGGCGACGCCATCCACCAGGCGTGGTCGGAAATGCCGCTGAAAAGCTTCGACGACGATTTCGGTCTGGCGGTCGAAGACACCTGATATCTCGACGCCATAGCCATAGAGCGCCAGCATAGACTGCAGTGCCTCGATCTGGGCGCCGGTATCGCCGGCTTTCAGCACCGCGCCGCGCCGGACCGGCGCCGCAGGCACGAGATGGCCGACCCCGGCCGCAAACAGCGCATTCCAGGGGAATTTCTCGCCCGGGTCGATCTTGCGCCCCGGCGCGATGTCGGAATGGGCAAGCACCCTTTGCGCCGTAATGGAATGGCGTTCGATGATACCAAGGCAAAGCCCGATCACCGCTTCCACCTGCCGCTTGGGAAAGGCCGAATAGCCGAGCGAATGGCCGGGATTGACGATTTCGATGCCGACCGAACAGGAGTTGATGTCGCGACGACCGAACCAGGAACTTGCACCGGCATGCCAGGCGCGGTCGCTTTCGCGCACCATCTGGATGATGCGGCCATCCTCATGGACGAGGTAGTGCGACGAGACTTCGCTTGCGGGGTTGCACAACCAGGCTTCCGCGGCAGCACCAGTCGCCATGCCGGTATAGTGCAGCACGATCATGTCGGGCCTGAGCGTTTCGCGCCGCGGGCCGAAATTCGGCGATACCCTGACCTCCGCGCTTGGCTCGTCGGGCGAGAAGCCGGTCATGCGTGCCTGAGGCCCCGCTCGATCATTTCATAGGCCGCGTTGATCGCCGCGACCCTGGTCGTTGCAATCTTGATGAATTCCTGCGGCAGGCCGCGCGCGATCAGCCGGTCCGGATGATTGTCGGAGACCAGCTTGCGGTATCGCTTCCTGACCTCCTCGAACGGCTTGCCGCGCTCAATGCCGAGCACGATATAGGGATCGCCGGCGCCGAGATTGACGTGCCTGGCCATGATGGCCTCGTAGTGCACCTCGTCGATGCGGAAAATCTCGGCAATACGGTGCAGGAAAATCCCTTCGCGCTCATGCACCAGCCCATCCGCCTTGGCGATATGGAACAGACCGTCGAGTATGTCTTCCAGCATGACGCAGTTCGAATGGCCCGAGCCGCACATCTGCGCCATACTCTCGGCATAGGTCTCGAACCCGGCGACGTCGCGCTTGGCCAGATCGTAAAGCCGCGCCACATTGCGGGTCTGTTCTCGCGGCACCTCGAATATTTCCTGGAACGCGCGAACCTCGTCCTGGGTGACGATGCCATCGGCCTTGGCCATCTTGGCTGACAGCGCAATCATCGCCACAGAGAAGGCAACACGCCGGCGCAGATCAGCGTCACCGGAGAAAACCGTGCGCACGGCCTCAACCACATCGGCTACGCCGGACGTGGCTGAAGATGAAACGCGGGTGATGAAGTCGCCGAGGCGATCCCAAATCGACATGAGCGCTTATTAGGGCCGCCGGCCATTGCTATCAAGCCAAGACAGCGCCGCAGAGTGGACCGAATTTACGCAAGCAACCGACGCGCCAGATCCCAAACCGTAGGAAAGAGCCGGTTCAAGGCCCTTGAGCCCCGAATCGACCTAAACGCAGGAAGGCCGGCGCGAAGCCGGCCTCCTCTCTCGTCACGTCAAAGTGACCGGGACTGCTGCTACTGCGCGGGGGCAGGAGCAGGTGTTGCCGGAGCCGGTTCTGCAGGCTTCGGTGCATCCGGCGTCGCCGGCTTCATGGGCTCGGCGGCTGGCGGATTGGTGCTCTGGGTGGTGGTGTTATCCGTACCGCTGTCGCTGCAGGCGGCAACGCCGAACAGGGCCAGGGCGGAAACGGAAGCAAGAATGAGCTTTTTCATGACATCTCTCCTTCAACACACGCTCACGTTGCGGTGAACGGTCGAAGGCAAAATGCATCAAACGGCCATGAGTTTCGTAACGTTGCGTTTCCTGATGTAACATCCGCGCACTACCGATTGCGGGCCGGGCGATGCCGAACTAACAGTCTGGACCCAAATGCAATGCCGGAGTTCTGCGTGGACAAGAAATGGGATTTTTGGATCGACCGCGGCGGCACCTTTACCGACGTGATCGGACGTGATCCGCAAGGCGGTTTGCATCCCAGGAAATTCCTGTCGGAAAATCCCGAAGCCTATCCCGACGCGGCCATAGCCGGCATCCGCGAGCTTCTGGGGCTGAAATCCGGCACCGCTATTCCTCCGGGCCTGGTCGGTGACGTCAAGATGGGTACCACCGTTGCCACGAATGCGCTGCTGGAGCGCAAGGGCGACCGTGTGCTTTTGCTCATCACCAAGGGCTTTCGCGACGCGCTGAAGATCGCCTATCAGGCGCGGCCGGACATCTTCGCCAAGGAGATCATCCTTCCCGAACAGCTCTACGAGCGAGTCATCGAGATCGACGAGCGTGTGCGCGCCAATGGCGAGGTCGAGCGCTTGCTCGACATCGCCGCCTGCCGGCCCGCCATCGAACAGGCGAAGGCCGACGGCATCGATGCGGTGGCCATCGTCTTCATGCATGCCTGGAAATATCCCGACCACGAGAAGGCGGTGGCGAAAGTCTGCCGCAAGATCGGGTTCAGCCAAGTCTCGGTCAGCCATGAAGTCTCGCCGCTGATCAAACTGGTCGGCCGCGGCGACACCACCGTGGTCGATGCCTATCTGTCGCCGATCCTGTCGCGCTATGTGCAAAGGGTGGCGGGAGAACTGGGCGCGACGCCAATCTCCCCACTTGTGGGGGGTGAGGAGCGGTCGGCCAAAGGCCGAGAAAAAGCCAACGATTTGGCTTTTTCAGCGACGAACGCCCGGAGCCATAGCGAAGGGCAGTCGGCAAAGCCGACAGAGGGGGTTCTCTCAGGAGGCACCACCAAAGCGTCGAGCACTGCCGCGGCGACCCCACCCGGCGGCTTCGCCGCCACCCTCCCCTCGAGGGGGAGGGAGAACCCTCGCCTGATGTTCATGATGTCGTCGGGCGGGCTTACCGCCGCCGACATGTTTCAGGGCAAGGACGCGCTGCTGTCCGGCCCGGCCGGCGGTGTCGTCGGCATGGTCGAGACGGCGAAACTCGCCGGATTCGAGAAAGTCATCGGTTTCGACATGGGCGGTACCTCGACCGACGTCGCCCATTATGACGGCGAGTATGAGCGCGCCTTCGACACCGAGGTCGCCGGCGTGCGCATCCGTGCGCCGATGATGCGCATCCATACCGTCGCTGCCGGCGGCGGCTCGATCCTGCACTACGAAGCCGGCCGTTTCCGCGCCGGCCCGGATTCCGCCGGCGCCAATCCTGGCCCCGCCGCCTACCGGCGCGGCGGCCCGCTGGCCGTCACCGACGCCAATGTCATGCTGGGCAAGCTGCAGCCCGATTTCTTCCCGGCAATTTTCGGCCCAGGCCAGGACCAGCCGCTCGATGTGGCCGCCGTGCGCAAAAAATTCGCTGCGCTGGCCGTCGAAATCGGCGATGGCCGCACGCCGGAAGCCGTCGCCGAAGGCTTCGTCACCATCGCGGTGGAAAACATGGCCAATGCCATCAAGAAGATCTCCGTGCAGCGCGGCTATGACGTCACTGAATATCTCTTGAACTGTTTTGGCGGCGCCGGCGGCCAGCATGCCTGCCTGGTTGCCGACGCGCTCGGCATGGAGGCGGTACTGATCCACCCCTTCTCCGGTCTGCTCTCAGCCTATGGTATCGGCCTGTCGTCGGTTTTCGCGTCGCGCCAGCAGGCGCTCCTGAAGCCGCTTGCCGAAGAATCCAGGACCCAGATGGGCAGCCTCATCGGCACGTTGAAAAAAGCCGTCATCGCCGAATTGGTAGCGCAAGGCATCGCCGAGGACAAGATTGCGGCAAAGCCGGTGCTGCACATCCGCTATGACGGCACCGACACCACGCTGCCGGTGAATTTCGAAGGCGACTCGATCTTCCAGGCCAGGCGCGATTTCGAAATCGCCCACAAGGCGCAGTTCGGGTTCGTCTATGATGACAAGCCGATGATCGTCGAGACCGTTGGCGTGGAAGGCGCCGAGATCGTCGAGACCACGGCCGAAGCCGTTGCGCCCGCCGGACCGGCAAGGGTTGAAGCGGGTGCGTCCGGAACGCGGCGCATCTACACCGAGGGCCGCTGGCATGAGGCCGGCATCCATCGTCGCGAAAATCTGCGCCCATCCAACCTGATCGCAGGCCCCGCTTTGATCATCGAGCCGAACCAGACCATCGTCGTCGAGCCGGGCTGGCGGGCCGAAATCACCAACCTCAATCACGTCGTCATCCGCCGCACCGAACGGAAAGTTCGCACGGCTGCCCTCGGTACCGAAGCCGATCCGGTGATGCTGGAGGTCTTCAACAACCTCTTCATGTCGATCGCCGAACAGATGGGCGTTACGCTGCAGAACACCGCCTATTCCGTCAACATCAAGGAAAGGCTGGATTTCTCCTGCGCCGTCTTCGACCGCCACGGCGCGCTGGTCGCCAACGCGCCGCACATGCCGGTGCATCTCGGCTCAATGGATCGCTCGGTCGAAACCATCATCCGGCTGAACTCCGGCGACATCCACCCCGGCGACGTCTTTGCGCTGAACGCACCTTACAATGGCGGCACGCATCTGCCCGACATCACCGTGGTGACGCCGGTGTTTTCCCTCCCCCTTGAGGGGAGGGTGGCCGCGCAGCGGCCGGGTGGGGTCCTCTCAGAAGGCACCACAAGAGCGTCGAGCACTGCCGCAACGACCCCCTCCGGCGGCTCCGCCGCCACCTCCCCCTCAAGGGGGGAGGAAGTAATCTTCTACGTAGCCTCACGCGGCCATCATGCCGATATCGGCGGCACTGCCCCCGGCTCGATGACGCCGCTTGCCACCACGGTCGACGAGGAAGGCGTGCTGTTCGACAATTTCCGCGTCGTCGATCGCGGAAAATTCCGCGAGGCGGAGCTGCAAACGCTGCTCACCGACCACCCCTACCCCGCCCGCAACCCGCACCAGAACATCGCCGACCTAAAGGCGCAGATCGCCGCCAATGAAAAGGGCGTGGCGGAACTGCGCAAAATGGTCTCCCATTTCGGCCTCGATGTCGTCGAGGCCTATATGGGCCATGTCCAGGACAATGCCGCCGGAAGCGTGCGCCGCGTGCTGGAAAGGCTGCCTAACAGCTCGCAGTATGAATACCCGACCGACACCGGCCAGGTGATCAAGGTGAAGATCACGGTCGACCGGCAAAAGAGCGAAGCGACCGTCGACTTCACCGGCACCTCGCCTGTCATGAAGAACAATTTCAACGCGCCCGAGCCCGTCGCCCGCGCCGCCGTGCTCTATGCCTTCCGCGTCATGGTCGAGGACATGATCCCGATGAATGCCGGGTGCCTCAGGCCCATCAACATCATCATCCCCGACGGCTCGATGCTGAAGCCGGCCTACCCCGCAGCAGTCGTCGCCGGCAATGTCGAGACCTCGCAGCATGTCACCAACGCGCTGTTCGGAGCCATGGGCGCCATGGCCAATGCGCAAGGCACGATGAACAACCTGACCTTCGGCAACAAGCAGTACCAGTATTACGAGACGATCTGCTCCGGTTCGCCGGCCGGACAGATGAACTCCGGCCGCGGCTTTGCCGGCACATCCGGCGTCCACACCCACATGACCAATTCGCGCCTGACCGACCCGGAGGTGCTGGAATTGCGCTTTCCCGTGCTGCTCGAGGATTTTCACATTCGCGAAGGCTCCGGCGGCAAAGGCAAATGGGATGCCGGTGACGGCACCAGGCGCACCATCCGTTTCCTCGAAAAGATGGAATGCGCCATCCTGTCCTCGCACCGCAACCGCCCGCCGCAAGGCCTCGACGGCGGCGGTGACGGCGAGGTCGGCTCGACCAAGGTCCGCCGCCAGGACGGCAGCGTCGAGACGCTGAAGGCCTGCGACCAGACCGTGCTCGACGCCGGCGACGCCGTCATCCTGACGACGCCGACACCCGGGGGATTTGGCAAGGCCTGAACTCGCGTCAACAGGCTGTCACCCGCCTGTCATGCCCCTGAGTTACCCGCTTGCGGCAAAGCAAATGGGGAATCACTTTGCCATGACGGACGTCTCCTCGGATCTCGTTTTTCGCCGCGGCAAGGAAGTTGGAAAAGCCGTCTACCAGAACCGCCCGCTGTCGAAGGCCGGCATCTCGGAGCGGCTGTTCGCCCTCTTGTTTTCCGGTCTCGTCTATCCGCAGATCTGGGAAGACCCTGAAGTCGACATGGAGGCCATGCAGCTTGGCCAGGGTCACCGCGTCGTCACCATAGCGTCGGGCGGCTGCAACATCCTCGCCTACCTCACCCGCTCGCCTGAACGCGTCGATGCGGTCGACCTCAACGCCGCCCACATCGCCTTGAACCGGATGAAGCTGGAGGCGGTGCGGCATCTGCCCTCGCAGGGCGATCTGTTCCGTTTCTTCGGCGCCGCCGGCACCAGCCACAATTCGCAAGCCTATGACCGCTTCATCGCGCCGCATCTCGACCCGGTCAGCCGCCACTATTGGGAGCGTCGCAGCTGGCCCGGCCGCCGGCGCATCACCGTCTTCGACCGCAATTTCTACCAGACCGGCCTGCTCGGCCTGTTCATCGCCATGGGCCACCGCATCGCCAAATTCTTCGGCGTCGATCCCGCCGGTATCATGGCGTCGAAGAGCCTCGCCGACCAGCGCCGCTTCTTCAACGAAGAGCTGGCGCCGGTCTTCGACAAGAAGCTGTTGCGCTGGGCTACCTCGCGCAAGGCTTCGCTGTTCGGCCTCGGCATTCCGCCGGCGCAGTACGATTCGCTGATCACCTCGGGCGATGGTTCGATGGCCAGCGTGCTGAAGGCCCGGCTGGAAAAGCTCGCTTGCGATTTTCCACTGAAGAACAACTACTTCGCTTGGCAAGCCTTCGCCCGTCGCTATCCCAATCCGGGTGAGGCCGCCCTGCCCGCCTATCTAGAAGAGGCCAACTACAAGGCGATCCGCAACAATGTCGATCGCGTCGGCATCCACCACGCCAATCTGATCGAATTTCTGGCCGGCAAGGACGCAAGCACCGTCGATCGTTTCGTCCTGCTCGACGCGCAGGACTGGATGACGAACGACCAGCTCAATGCCCTTTGGTCGGAGATCACCCGCACCGCCTCGGTCGGCGCCCGAGTCATCTTCCGTACCGCCGCCGAGCCCAGCCTGCTGCCGGGCCGCGTCTCGATCTCGCTGCTCGACCAGTGGACCTACGAGGACGAGGCCTCGCGCGACTGTTCGGCCCGCGACCGCTCGGCCATCTATGGCGGCTTCCACCTCTATGTGAAGCGCGCGGCATGAGCGCGAGCGAGCTGCCGGCCGACCATGCCGAACTGATGGACGGCGTCTATCGCTGGCAACGCCATATCTACGACCTGACCCGCAAATACTATCTGCTTGGCCGCGACCAGATGATAGCCGGGCTGGATGTGCCGGCGAATGGCAGAGTGCTCGAACTTGGCTGCGGCACCGGCCGCAACATCGCGCTTGCCGCCCGCCGCTATCCCGACGCCCGCCTCTACGGCCTCGACATCTCGGCCGAGATGCTGGAGACGGCGAGCAAGGCGATCGGCCGCGACGGCCTGTCCGGCCGCGCCGTGCTGGCGCGCGGCGACGCCACCGATTTCGACGCCAAGACGCTGTTCGGCGTCGAGCGCTTCGACCGCATCTTCGTGTCCTATTCGCTGTCGATGATCCCCGGTTGGGAAAAGACGGTTTCGGCAGCCCTTGCGGCACTCGCGCCCGGCGGCTCGCTGCATGTCGTCGATTTCGGCCAGCAGGAAGGCTTGCCCAACTGGTTCCGGACATTGCTGCGCGGCTGGCTCAAGAAATTCCATGTCACCCCACGTGAATCATTGCGCGAAGTCTTGGAATCGGAATCTCGGCGAACCGGCGCAAGCTTCTGTTTCCGCGCGCTTTATCGCGGCTATGCCTGGCTGGCGGTCGTCAAGATCGCGCACTCTTACCTCCCCCTCGATGGGGGAGGTCGCGCTGAAGGCGCGGGTAGGGGTGAAGTGCCAGGCACCCCGCCCGGCGCTACGCCCCCGCCCTCCCCATCAAGGGGAGGGTAAAGGGAGCTAGCGCAGTGCCTTCATCAGCGCGCCGACCATCACCTGCGGCCGGTAGCCGAGCTTGGCCGGCGTCAACCCCAGCCGCACCACCACCAGTTGCTCCGACGGGATGATGGCGACCGTCTGGCCGTCATGGCCCTCCATCCAGTAGGTATCGTTGGGCAGGCCGGCGGCGACGCCGGCGCCGGGATTTCCTTCGTCCCCCGGGGCTTCGATCCAAAGTTGCCCCTTGCCGTAGACTTTCGAGGCCGGTGCCGGTTCGCGCATCCAGTCGACGAAACCGGCCGGCAGGATCTGGTTGCCGTTCCAGACGCCGCCCTGCAGCAGGAATTGGCCGAACCGCGCCCAGTCATGCCCCGTGGCATAGAGGTAGGATGAGCCGACAAAGGTACCCTCCTCGTCGGTTTCGAGCACCGCGCTTTGCATGCCGAGCGGCCCGAACAGCGCTGTCCTTGGCCACATCAGCGCCTTGTCCTTGTCGCCGATAGCATCCTGCCACAGCCGCGACAGCATCACCGCCGTGCCGCTCGAATAGGAAAAGACCTTGCCGACGTCGCCGGTCAGCGGCTTGGCCTCGGCGAAGCCCGCCATATCCGGTTCGAGGTAGAGCATGCGCGTCACATCGGCGACGTCGCCATAATCCTCGTTGAACTCGAGCCCGCTCGACATCGCCATCATGTCGGCAAGGCTGATGGCGGCGCGGCCGTCCGCCTTCCATGAGCCGAACAGACCCTGATTGGTCACCGCCATCTTGCCGTCCTTGACCAGCGTGCCGACGAGCGCGGCGTTGACCGTCTTGGTCATCGACCAGCCGAGCAGCGGCGTTTTCGCCGAAAAGCCCTCGCCATAACGCTCGGCAACAATGCGGCCATTTTTGACCACCACCACGGCGCGCATGCCGATGCCGGTCATCGCCGCACCGTCGAGGATCTTGTTGATTTCGGGATTTTGCGAGGCGTCGACTCGATCTCCCCTGGGCCACAGATCGCCCTTGGTGGCCGCCGACGCCTCGGCAGGGATTGACGTGCGCCGTGCCTCGCCGACGTCGCCATCGGGAACCGAGGCGCAACCCAGGCCGGCGCGCGCAACGGCAACGCTCTTGCCGAGGAAGCCAAGCAGCCCGGCCGAGACGGTCCCCCTGTTCTTGTCGACCGACACCTTCATCAGCCTGAGAAGCGGATGGCCGGGCGCCTGCACGTCGATGGCAAGCACCTCATTGGGATCACGGCCGGCGATAAAAACATTCGAGCAGACAATCTTGGCGGAATAGCCGGAACCGACGCGGATCAGTTCGGGCGGCGCGACGTAGAGCCAGGCAAACAGGGCGGCTATGGCCAACACGACCAGGCCGAGCAGCCATTTGATGATCTTCACGGCGATCCGCATCTTTCCGTCCCTGCTTTTCCGCTGCCCGTGGCTTGCGGCCCGATTTATGTCATCGATTTGCCGCCATTGCTTCCGCAAAATCGGTGTTCTTGTCGAGCGCCGTCAACCTGTTAACAACCATGATCGGCGATCACTGATGCATGTCGCCCAAAAGTGCGCAGCGGTTTTGGGACGACGACATGCACGAAAATAGCGTATCAGGCGATGCTGTGGGGCGATCGCCTGAGGGGCACCTGCAACGACAACCCAACAGCGACCGGCTGATTCCGGCTCGGGAAATGCGATGCGCCGTTTCGCGGCCCTCATCACGTTGACGCTGCTGGCCGCCTGCTCGACCGCCGGCGATCTCGTGCCCTCGATATCGCCATCCAGCAGCCCGACGGTTGCCGTGCGCGCACCGCGTTTCGAAGACTCCAAGCCGCATGAATGGGATAGCGGCGCGCCTTGGAACTATGCCGTTCACGGAACCGACGTCTCCAAATACCAGACCTCGGTCGACTGGCCGACGGCCAAGGCCAGCGGCATCTCCTTCGCCTTCATCAAGGCGACCGAGGGCGGCGACCGTTTCGACGAGTATTTCAACGAGCATTGGTCGCGCACCAAGGCCAATGGCATTCCGCGCGCGGCCTACCATTTCTTCTATTTCTGCACGCCTGCCGCCACCCAGGCGCGCTGGTTCATCCAGAACGTGCCCGTCGACCGCTCGGCCATGCCGCCGGTGCTCGACATGGAGTGGAACCCGCAATCGCCGACCTGCCGGCTGCGCCCGGATTCAGCGACGGTGCGGGCCGAAATGACCACCTTTCTCGAGATGATCGAGCGGCACTATGGCAAGAAGCCGATCATCTACACCTCGGTCGACTTCTTCGACGATAACGACCTTGCGACCTTCCGCGGCTATCCCTACTGGCTGCGCTCGGTGGCCGGCCACCCCCGCCAGAAGTACGGCAGCCACCCTTTCACCTTCTGGCAATACACCGGAACCGGTATCGTGCCCGGCATGAACGGCAAGTCCGATATCAACGTCTTCAACGGCACTGAGGCAGCCTGGAAAAAGTGGCTGCGGCAGAACACCCGTTGACACCGGCTCTGCCGCCTGCTTTTCGACGTCCCATGCGCACCTACCTGCAACCACTGGGATATCCACGCCGGAAACAGTCGAGGAGCCGACTGCGCTCCGGGCTGCTCGCGGCCCTGCTGCTCGGCGCTGCGGCGATGCCGGCGGCGGCGCAGGAATGCGGCGGCGACTTCGAAACCTGGAAGCAAGGCGTGGCGGCGGAAGCCAAGGCAGCCGGTGTCGGCGCTGTCGGCCTTGACGCGCTGGAAGCCGCCACCATCGACGACAAGGTGCTCGCGCGTGACCGCGCCCAGGGCGTCTTCGCCCAGACCTTCATTCAGTTCTCCAACCGCATGATCTCGGCCTACCGGCTGAAGCAGGGCGCGGCCAATCTGAAGAAATACGCCGAAATCTTTGCGCGCGCCGACCAGCAGTTCGGTGTCCAGGCGCCGATCATCACCGCCTTCTGGGGGCTGGAGACCGATTTCGGCGCCGTACAGGGCGATTTCCACACGCTGAGCGCCTTGGTGACGCTGTCGCATGACTGCCGCCGCCCGCAGCTGTTTCGGCCGCAACTGGTGCCGCTGTTGACGCTGATCGATCGCGGCGTCGTTCCGGCCGACGTCACCGGCGCCTGGGCCGGCGAGATCGGCCAGACGCAGATCCTGCCTTCCGATTATCTCGCGCGCGGAGTCGACGGCGACGGCGACGGCATCGTCGACCTCAGGCGCAGCGTACCCGACGTGATCATGACCACGGCCAACAAGGTGCTGTCGCGCGGCTGGAAACGCGACCAGCCCTGGATCGAGGAAGTGCGCGTGCCCGAGGACATGCCCTGGGAGCAGACCGGCCGCACCAACAAGTTGCCGCTGTCGCAATGGGCCGCCTGGGGCGTCACCAATCCCGATGGCACGCCGCTGATCGACAATGGCCTGAAGGCCGGCCTGGCGCTGCCGATGGGCCGCAAAGGTCCGGCCTTCCTCGCCTACGACAATTTCGACGTCTATCTCGAATGGAACCAGTCCTTCACCTACGCGCTGACCGCCGCCAACTTCGCCAGCCGGCTGGCCGGGGCAAAGCAGTTCGACCCGCGCAATCCCGAAACCGGGCTCAATGGCGACCAGATGAAGGAATTGCAGACCAAGCTCGAAGCCAGGGGCTATGACGTCGGCACCGTCGACGGCATTCTGGGCACCAACACCCGCGAAGCCATCCGCAAGGAACAGATGCGGCTCGGCATGCCGGTCGACGGCTGGCCGACGCCGGAGCTTTTGGGGAAACTGTGAGTAGAATCTGCCCAAGCTGGGTTCCTTATTCCCTACTCCTTGCCCGGACGAAGTCGATAAATGCCCGCAAAGCCGGGGGGACGTGCCTCGAACTCGGGTGATACAGGAAGAAGCCTGGAAAGCTGGGCGACCAGGGCTCTAGAAATCTCATCAGCCTGCCCGCATTGATCCAGGACTGGACCTGATAGTCGATCATGTAGGCAACGCCTGCTCCACCCAGCGCCGCGTTCAGCATCAGCTCGGTGTCGTTAACAGTCAGGCTGCCCTCGACGGCGATTTCCAGAGACCGTTTGCCGCGCGCGAACTCCCATCGATAGAGGTTGCCGCCACCAGGCCACTGGAATGTTATGCATTGGTGCTGATGCAACTCCTGCGGATGGCGCGGTATGGCCCGATTTTCGAGATAGACGGGAGCGGCCACCGCCGCCATCTGCAAATCCCCGCTCAGTTTCACTGCCACCATGTCCTTCTCCAGCCGCTCGCCAAGCCTGATTCCGGCATCGAACCGTCCTCGAACAATGTCGGTCAGCGTATCGTCGACGATGACGGTCAGCGCGATATCAGGATAGGCGCGTTGGAAGTCGCCAAGGATCGGGCCGATGAACCGCACCGCGGCAACACGCGGCACGTTTATTCGTAGCGAACCCGCCGGCCGATCACGCGCGGCTTGAATGTCCGCTACGGCGCCCTCCAGCTCTTCGAACGCAACGGCAAGGCGCGCAAACAGCGTCTCGCCGGCACCAGTGGGTGAAACACTACGCGTCGTGCGATTCAGCAACCTGATGCCGATGCGAGCCTCCAGTTGCCGAATCGACTGGCTGAGCGCCGGCGGGGAAACACGCAGCCGGGCGGCGGCGCGGACGAAACTACGCTCTTCCACGATTGCGGCGAATGCCTTGAGCTCGGCGAATTCAGAACCGCGCATTGTGTATCCCTAGATTAACAAGCTAGTCAGATAATAGGCCATTATCTGATCAGTTGCATGGCCCTATTTCTCGACTAGCGGACCCGTCAGATGAAACCGGCACGGGCCTGAATGATTGAAGGAAACGTATCATGCCCAAGTCCTTGCAAGGCAAAACCGCACTCGTCACCGGCAGTTCGCGCGGCATTGGGCGAGCCATCGCCGAAGGACTCGCCTCCAAGGGCGCTGCCGTCGTCGTCAACTATGTCGGCAACCACGAAGCCGCTGACGAGGTCGTGGCCGCCATCGCCGGCAGGAGAGGAAAGGCGATCGCCGTCCAGGCCGACATATCAAGCGTCTCGGATATTCATCGCCTGTTTGACGAGGCTGAGAGTGAGTTCGGCGCGATCGACATCGTGGTTGCCAATGTCGGCGTCGCCGTCATCAAGCCTCTGACGGAGGCAACCGAAGCCGATTTCGACCATGTCTTCGGCACCAATGCCAAGGGCACCTTCTTCGTGCTTCAGGAAGCAGCGCGCCGTGTGCGAAACGGTGGCCGCATCATCGCGGTCTCCACCGGCGGCACCAAGATGTTCTTCACGCAAACGGCGCTCTATCTCGGCAGCAAGGGCGCCGTCGAACAATTCGTCCGTGTGCTCTCGCGTGAACTCGGACCGCGCGGCATCACCGTGAATGCGCTGTCGCCTGGCTTCACCGACACGGACCTGCTTCCCGAGCGCGATCGCGCCGTGGCGGCCGGCATGTCTCCATTTGGCAGGATCGGCGCGCCCCGCGACGTTGCCGATGTCGCGGTCTTCCTGGCCAGCGACGAGGCCCGCTGGCTGACCGGCGAGAATATCCAGGCCGGTGGAGGCGTCGCCTAATCCGCCATTGTCTCCAGGCTGGCGAATCCCTGCGGCGCATCGCCTTCATCGAAGGGTGTCGTCACCTCGACGAAGGTATCGGGATAAAAGCCGTTGAAGCGGGTTCTCAGCGACAGCGAATAGGCACCGATATGGCCGATCTCGATCCAGTCGCCGGTGTCGACGGTTTCCGGCAGCCAGAACGGCCGCGACAGGATGTCGACGGAATCGCAGGTCGCGCCGCAGACCTTGAACGGCACGATGTTCTTCTCCTCGCCATTGCGCGAGCGGATCGCCGGATCGGGGATGAAGCGGGCCGGCAGTGTGATCTTGCCGGTCCAAGAATCCGACAGCGACGCCCAGATGCCGTCATTGATGTAGAGCCGCTTGCCCTTGCGCAGCAGCACCCGCACGATCAGCGACAGGCAGCGCGCCACGATCACCCGGCCGGGCTCGGCCACCAACGGGATCTGGTCGAACTGGTATTCCCTCAGGTCGCCCGACAGCCGCGACATGATCTGGCCGAGCGACGGCATCTCGATCTGCTTGCGATTGGGGTCATGGCCGTACTCGGCGGGAAAGCCGCCGCCGACATCGAGGCCCGCAATGTCGAAGGTCAGCCGGTTGCGCACCCAATCGGCGGAGGCCAGTGCCCGTTCATAGGTGTCGGGATCCTCGATCTGGCTGCCGACATGGAAGCACAGGCCGACCTTGTAGCCGGTGCGGTTGAGCCGCTCGGCGAGTTCCACCGCATAGGCCGGCCCGGCGCCGAATTTCTTCGACAGTTCATAGGCCGCCGAACCCTTGGTCTGGATTCGCACGAACACGCTGATGGAGCCCGGATCGATGTCAAGCGCCCGCACCACCCGCGTCAGCTTGGTGATCTCGTCCTCATGGTCGAGCGAAATGACCCGGATGGCGTATTTTTCCAGCGCAAGCTTGATGTCCGACTGCGCCTTGACCGGATGCATGTAGAGCATCTCGGCGTCGGGTGAGACGGCGCGCACTGCGGCGAACTCGCCGGGCGAGGCCACATCGAAAGCGGTGACGCCGGCTTCGACCAGCGCCTTCAGCACGATCTGCTCGCCATTGGTCTTGACTGCGTAGGCGGTCTTGCCGGGAAACATGCCCATGAACTGTTTGGCATCCGCCTTCAGCACCTGCGGGCGAAAGCAGTAGACCGGATCGTCCGGCCGAAGCGCCAGCGCCGCCTCGCGGGCATTCTCGAATCGCTGCATGGACGAATCCCCTGACTTCTCGGCTGCGCACAATTAATCCAAGCTAGCGGCCAAAGAAAACAATTCTGTGTCTGGCGGGCACTGACCCAGCGGCGCACCCTCCTGGCAGCACTGTTGCCAGCAATCAGGTTTCGGGTGGCTCTTGTCGCCGGACCCGATATGCCTTCTGCCTGAGTGGCTGGCATTGATGCCGCGGGGAAGGACGTTCACGATGGCAATAGCCACGACAGCCGTGCAGCGCGGACCGATGACGCTGAGGGACTGGGGACAGCTTCTGCTGCTCGGCGCCATCTGGGGCGGCTCGTTCTTCTTTGCCCGCATCGCCGTTGCCGAAATGCACCCGCTGGTGCTGGTGCTGTTTCGCGTTGCCATCGCGGCCATTGCACTGCAGCTCTATCTCGGCATTCGCGGTCCGTCCTTCCGTCTCGCCTTCCCGCATGCCGGCCTGTTTTTCCTTTTGGCGCTCGCCAACAATGTCGTCCCGTTCTCGCTGATCTTTGCCGGCCAGACCGCGCTTGGCGCCGGCGTCGCCTCGGTGCTCAATGCGACGACGCCGTTCTGGACGCTGATCCTCGCCAACGCGCTGACAGCGGACGAAAAGCTCTCCTGGAACAAGCTTGCCGGCATCGGGCTCGGCATTGCCGGCACCGCTGTCATGATCGGCCCCGGCCTGCTGGCCGGGCTCGGCGGCCCGGTCTGGGCGAAATTCGCGCTGATCGGCGCTTCGCTGTCTTACGCCGTCGCGCTGATGATTGCCCGCCGCTTCAAGGGCGTGCCCTCGCCGGTCATCGCCACCGGACAATTGACGGCGTCGACCATCATCATGATCCCGGTGGTGCTGCTCACCTATGGCCCGGCCGGCCTGTTCTCGGCCTCGCCGCCGGTCTGGACGGCGGTGCTGGCGCTGGCGCTGCTCTCCACCGCCTTCGCCTACATCCTCTATTTCAACCTCGTCGCCTCGGCCGGCGCCACCAACGCCTCGCTGGTCACGCTCATCGTCCCGGCCAGCGCCATCCTACTCGGCCTCCTGTTCCTCGGCGAGCGGCTCGCTCTGTTCGAGTTCTGCGGCATGGCACTGATCGCGCTTGGCCTGGTGACGATCGACGGGCGGTTGTTTGGTCGGCGCTAATGCCTGTCGACCAAAAGTGCGCAGCGGTTTTGGGACAACGACGCGCTTTAGGTCTGGTAGCGCTGCCATGCCTCGCTTTCGCCACGGCGCGTCACAATTTATTCACAGGCTGCCAGCGGCTTTTGCCGAAGAGTTTCAACGCTTAACGACAGGTGGCAGGTCGCAAATTCCACAATCGCGTCGCATTGCAGCATATTTTCCGCTTGCCTGTGGCACAAATGCCCCTAGACTCCACCCATAGCTCTTGAAGAGGAGACTATGACATGGGACTTACGAGGCCAATCAACGCATTGATGATCTGTGCTGCATTTGCCTTCATTGGCGCCCTTATCATAGGTGTTCTTCCGTAACCGCCGGAGCGGAAGAACAGCAGCAATAGCCCACAAATTCGAAAGGCCGGGTGTTTCGCCCGGCCTTTTGCATTTCAGATTTCATACCACGATGAAGCTCAGGCGGCGGCGGATCCAGCTGCCTCTGTTTCGTGGGAGCGGATGCCGATCATATGGCAGATGGCAAACACCAGGTCGGCCCGGTTCATGGTGTAGAAATGGAAGTCGCTGACGCCGCGCTCGACGAGATCGAGCACCTGCTCGGCCGCCACGGCAGACGCCACGAGCGCATGCGTCTGCGGATCGTTGTGCAGCCCTTCGAACCGCTCGGCCAGCCATGCCGGCACCAGCGCGCCGCAGCGTGCCGAGAAATTGGCGACCTGGGTGAAATTGTGCACCGGCAGGATGCCGGGCACGATCGGGATGTAGATGCCGGCGCGGCGCGCCTTCTCGACGTAACGCTCGTAGAGATCGTTGTCGAAGAAGAACTGGGTGATCGCCCGCGTCGCGCCATTGTCGGCCTTGCGCTTCAGCATGTCGAAGTCGGTGGCAAAGTCCGGACTTTCCGGATGCTTTTCGGGATAGGCCGAGACCGAGATGTCGAAATCGCCGGCGTCCTTCAGCGCTCCGACAAGTTCGGCGCCATTGGCATAGCCATCGGGATGCGGCCGGTATGCGGTGCCGACGCCGGCCGCCGGATCGCCACGCAAGGCGACGAAGCGCTTCACGCCCATATCGGCGAATTCGCGGACCACGGCATCGACCTCATGGCGGGCGGCGTCGACGCAGGTCATGTGAGCCGCCGGCGTCAGCGTCGTCTCGTTCAGGATGCGCTTGATCGTGCGCGCTGTGCGTTCACGCGTCGAGCCGCCGGCGCCATAGGTCACCGAGACGAATCTCGGCTTCAGCGGCTCCAGCCTGGTGACGGTGTCCCAGAGCCTGGCTTCCATCTCGTCGGTCTTCGGCGGGAAGAACTCGAAGGAAACGCGCACCTTGTCGCCGATGTCGGGACGGCGGGAAAAGCGGAACTGGTTCATCAGGCGATTTCCCCCATAGGGTACGCTTTGGTGGGTTGGGTGTCATTTGAAGGCTCGGCCATCAGCATGCGGCGGTCGCGGCCGAGCCACAGCTTGACGGTCAGCCTGGCTTCGTTGCCGCCGCGCGGCTCGAATTCCTGGGCATCCTCGAGATCGAGCCCGGCCTCGGCAAACCATTCGGAGATCTGGCGGTCGGAAAAGCCCAGCCTGACATGCGCATGCTGGTCGCGCAGGAATTCCAGCGCATGCGGCGCGAAGTCGACGATCACCAGCCGGCCCGCCGGACGCAGCAGCCGCGCCGCCTCGCGAATGGCGCGTGCCGGATCGTCGAGATAGTGCAGCACCTGATGGATGGTGACGAGGTCGAAGGCGTCGCGCTCGACCGGCGGCGCGAAAATGTCGCCTTGGCGGACCTGCGCATTGGCGATGCCTGCCTTGTCGAGATTGGCCCGCGCCACCGTCAGCATTTCCCGCGACATGTCGATGCCGACACCGCGCCGGTAGAGCGGCGAAAATATCTCCAGCAGCCGCCCGGTACCGGTGCCGAGGTCGAGCATCGACTGGAATGGCCGCTTGCCGACCAGCTTGAGGAGTGCGGCTTCCACGGCGCGGTCCGGCACATGCAGCGAGCGGATGTGATCCCAGCTGGCGGCGTTCT
Organism: Mesorhizobium sp. M0771; assembly: GCF_040320155.1. Lineage (NCBI taxonomy): Bacteria > Pseudomonadati > Pseudomonadota > Alphaproteobacteria > Hyphomicrobiales > Phyllobacteriaceae > Mesorhizobium > Mesorhizobium sp. M0771. The sequence continues at coordinate 71,315 of NZ_JAMYPC010000012.1, forward strand.
CGGAGAAATACTCGGCGGCACGGTCCTGCCGCTTGCGCTTGACCGATGCCAACCGCTCGAGATCGCGCTCGACCTGCGGATCGGCGCCGCGAATGCCGGAGACCAGCCCCATGACGAAGTCGCGCGCGGAATCCGTATCCGACAGCCGGAAGAAGGCCCACGAGCCCTCCTGGTAGCGGCCGATCAACCCGGCCTCCAGCAGCAGCTTCAAATGCCGCGACACCCGCGGTTGCGACTGGCTGAGGATCTCGGTGAGGTCGGACACGGTGAGATCGCCGCGCGACAGCAGCGCCAGGATGCGGAGCCGGCTCGATTCGGCCGCAGCCTTCAACGTATCAACCATCGTATCGAGCGAAACATGCATCGGCGCGTTCTCGTTGAAAAAGATATAAACATATGTTTATGTCAGCTTTGACGACATGGCAAGGCCTATGTCGCATCCTGACAAGAAAATGCCGCACACATGATCCCCGCCTGAGAGAACCGCTTTTCCCTGACGATCAGCTGGAAACTTGTGCTAGGGCGAAAGCCATGTTCGAGAAGCGCGACGGCGAAAAGCTCCTGCAGGCCGACCCGGCTGACATGCCGGCGGATGGCCATATCGTGTTTATCGGCCGCATCGCCTCGCCATGGACCACGCGCGAAAGCTGCCCGAAGAACATGCGCGCCGCCCGCGAGACAGGACAGGCGGCCACCGTTCTCATCGACCCACCCTATCGCGACGGCCTGCTTGCGCTGGAGCGGGCCAGCCACATCGTCCTCCTGTCCTGGCTGCATCACGCGCCGCGGGCACTGATTGTCCAGAGACCCCGCCATGCGGCTGAGCCGAAAGGCGTTTTCTCGCTGCGCTCCCCTGCCCGGCCGAACCCAGTCGGGCTGCATATCGCCAGGCTGATCGCCGTCGACATCGACCACGGCCGCATCGCCATCGACGCCATCGATGTGCTCGACGGCACCCCGGTGATCGACATCAAGCCCTATTTCGCCTCGACCGACGCCTTTCCCGAGGCGACCATTGCCGGGCGTGACGAAAAATGAGCGCGCCCACCGGCCGCCGCCGCGCCATCGCCAAGGCGCTGACCGCACTGCTGCCCCTGGCGCCCTATGCCGATATGGAGAAAATCCGCACCGAGGCCGGCGCCGTGCACATGAAGACGCTGCCGCCGGGCATCGCGGTCTGGCTGGCGACGATCGCCCATATCAGGCACGGCCATACCGACTATGAAAAGCTGCTGGCCGAGGGCTATGACCGCGACTCGGCGCGGTTCTTCGTCATCGAGCAAACAAACATGGTGCTGACCCGTTGGCGCGCCACGCGCCTGCTCGATGCAGAGGACGAAGAGGAATAACTTCAGCTACCGTCGCTTCAATACGGCAACCGCATTGTAGGGCTGGCCGTCGGCCTGGCCAACCCAGGTCCAGGACAGGTTCCCTTTGAAAAATCGGACGGTGATGCCGCCACCGTCGATGCACTTGTCCTGGCCGTAGCTGATGTTTTCCCGGTATTCCGCCGAACTGTCGTCGCGAGAAATCTGGGTCAACGATCCGCCGCAGCCGAGCGACGGATAGTCGATCGACGCGGCGCCATCGCCGATTGTCATTGCGATCGCCCAATCGGCGCCGGCAGCACCGGCCGGACTTTGATGACCGCTGCCGGTCCAGACGCCGTTGAGCCCCGCCGCGTTGACCACGCAAGGCACGTTCTGAAAGATCGGCGTCAGCTCGCTGCCCGTCTTCTCGCAACGATAGGTCTGGCCGTTCTGGCACAGCGCCTCGCCCTCGCGAGCGCATTGCGCGAAGGCATGGCCAGTGACGAAGACGAGGAAAATTGCAAAGCTGATGGTCCGAAAAGATCTGCCCATTTTGCCCCTCCCGGCCGGATATTTTCAAGCCGGACCATAGGGCATATCGAATGTGCTACCTAGGACAAACAGCGATGGTTGGGTGGCCCTATGCCGCCTGCAGGGGACCACTAGCTTGAATCTGCCGCATCAAGCCGAAGGGACCAATCGCCATGAACCGAAGCGCAGCAGCCGGTAGCATTGTGCCATTGCCGGCTTTGTCGGATCGCCATATCGATCCGCATTCTTATCCCGACGGCATCGCCTTTCTCGATGGTCAGTATCTGCCGATGTCGCAAGCCAAGATCTCGGTGCTGGATTGGGGCTTTCTGCATTCCGACGCCACCTACGACACCGTGCATGTCTGGGACGGGAGCTTCTTCCGACTCGACCTGCATCTCGACCGCTTCTTCGCCGGCTTGCAAAAACTGCGCATGACGATCCCGTCCGACCGCGATGGCGTGGCCGAGATTCTGCACAATTGCGTGGCGCTGTCGGGCCATCGCGCCGCCTATGTCGAAATGCTGTGCACGCGCGGCGCCTCGCCGACCTTCAGCCGCGATCCGCGCCAGGCGGTCAACCGCTTCATGGCCTTCGCAGTTCCCTTCGGCTCGGTCGCCAATGCCGAGCAGTTGCGGCGCGGCCTGCATGTCGCCATTAGCGACAAGGTGCGCATTCCGCCGGTCTCGATCGATCCGGCGATCAAGAACTACCACTGGCTCGACCTCGTGCGCGGCCTCTACGACGCTTATGATCGTGGGGCCGAAACCGCATTGATTCTCGACTTCAACGGCAATGTCGCCGAAGGCCCCGGCTTCAACGTGTTCTGCGTCAAGGACGGCAGGCTGTCGACGCCCGCTGTCGGCGTGCTGCCCGGCATCACCAGGCGCACCGTCTTCGACCTCTGCGCCGAGGCAGCGCTTCCCACCACGGCCGTCGACGTCAGCGTTGCCGCGCTGAAGGCTGCCGACGAAGTCTTCATCACTTCCACCGCCGGCGGCATCATGCCGGTGACAGTGATCGACGGCGCTGCTGTCGCCGACGGCAAGATAGGCGGGATCACAAAGCGCTTGATGGCGCTCTACTGGCAAAAGCATGACGACCCGGCCTGGTCGAGCCCGGTGCGCTATCCCTGACCGGCGAAGGTCCTGCTCCACACGATGTCGTGACCAAAAAGATTCCCCCTCGCCTCTGGAAATTCGCTCGACGCACCGTATATCGCGGAAGCGGAGAAGCCTCCGCTTCCAGTTCACGGCCCGCATGGGCAAGGATTCCACGTCATGACAAGCAAGGTTTGGTTCATCACCGGATCGTCGAAAGGCTTTGGCCGAGTCTGGGCCGAGGCCGCACTCGCTCGCGGCGACCGTGTCGCCGCAACCGCGCGCGATGCCGGCACGCTCGCCGACCTCGTCGCGAAATACGGCGATAATGTCGCCGCGATCAAGCTCGACGTCACCGACAAGAAGGCTGTCGATGCGGCCATCGCCGAGGCGCACAAGCGCTTTGGCCGGCTCGACGTCGTCATCAACAATGCCGGCTATGGCCATTTCGGCGCCATCGAGGAAGTCAGCGAACAGGAAGCCCGCGACCAGATCGAAACCAATGTGTTCGGCGCGCTCTGGGTCACCCAGGCGGCTTTGCCGATCATGCGGGCGCAGGGCTCCGGCCATATCATCCAGATCTCGTCGATCGGCGGCGTCAACGCCTTTGCCTCGCTCGGCCTTTACCATGCCTCGAAATGGGCGCTCGAAGCCTTCAGCCAGTCGCTCAGCATCGAGGTCGCCGAATTCGGCATCCATGTGACGCTTGTCGAACCGGGCGGCTTCTCCACCGATTGGTCCGGCGCCTCGGCCAAGGTCTCCAAAGCGATCGAGGCTTACGCGCCGGCCCGCGCCAAGATGGCGGAACGCCGCGCCAACTCGGTCGCCGGCGACCCCGAGGCCACCGGACCGGCGATGCTTGAAATCGTCGACGCGGCCGAGCCGCCGCTGCGCGTCTTCTTCGGCGATGGCGGCCTGCCGATGATCAAGCAGGAATACGCCAACCGCATCGCGCTGTGGGAAAAGTGGACTACGTTTCCGTCGAGGCGCAGGGCGCCAAGAAGAACCGCAAGGCGGCCTGAGCGCGTCTTGAAATCCGGCTGCGTCGCCCCGGCGGCGCAGCCCTTGCCCTAGCCCGGTGCTAGGATCGATAAATCCACTGCTCGGGCACGCGCACCGAGATCTCTTCCCCTGTTGTCATACGACCCGGTTTCTCGACCCAGGCAACGAGGCCGCGCAGCCGTTTCGCCGCCTTCGGGAAGGCCAGCGCGCCGGCCTCCGGATCGGCCATCCCGGCGTTTTCGGCAATCGAACGTCCGGCAAGCCGGCAAGGTCCGTTCTGCGCATCAACCTTGATCGTCACGCCATCTCTGAAGAACAGCAGCGTGCCTGACGGCAGCATCGAGAGATGCGGCACGCCTTCGATCAGCAGATTGGCGCCGATCCATTCCGGCTTGATCTCGGCCAGCCCCATCCGCTCGGCAACGACGCCGAGTTCATTCGCTGCTACGATTGATATCTGCCGCTCGTTGCGGATTTCGGTGCCGCGCGGATACCAGGGTTCGCGACCGCCGGAACGACGGGTGGCGCCGGCGTGGAAGTCGCCGTCGATGCCTTCGAAACCGAGTTGCAATCCTTCCACTGGGCGCGTCTGGAAGTGATTCGACGGTGCGGCGTAGAGCGCCGTCACCCTGGCTACGAGTTTTCGCGCTGAAATGATCTCGATCGGAGCCTCAGGGAAAAGATCCAGCATGGCTTACTCCTTGTGCAAGGTCGCATTAGCGATAGCCATGAGCCCGGTCCAGTCCAAAGCAATGATGATCCGATCAAGCGGGCTGATGGCAGCCGATCACGATCTTCTTACCGCGGATCGCATATCCTATCGTACTGCGCCGCATTGCCGCCGTGCTGCACCGGTCTCATGGTGAGACAAGTCTGCGGAGGTTTCCATGCGTCCCGGGACTGCAATCGCGCTGCTTTGGCTGATCTGGGTCGTGTCCTGGTTTCTAGCCGCCTTCTGGGCCGACCCGGCGAAAAAGCGTGCCGGCATCCAGGAGGAGCTTCGCTATCGCGCTTTGTGGTTGATCGGCGCGGTGCTGCTGTTCATTCCCGCGCATGGCTATGCCGGCCGGCTGCGATTCTGGTTTCCGACCCTTGCCGAAGCGTGGATCTGCGCAGGGCTTGTTGCCGTTGGCCTGTTGTTCGCCTGGTGGGCGCGGTTGCATCTCGGCCGTCTCTGGTCGGCTTCGGTGACGGCCAAGGCCGAGCACCGTGTCGTCGACACCGGTCCCTACAGAATGGTCCGCCACCCGATCTATACCGGACTGCTTCTGGCGATCCTTGCCACAATGGCGGCCAAAGGCACGGTCTGGGGCATCGCCGGCGCGATTCCTCTCACCATCGGCATCGTCATGAAGGCAAGGCTGGAGGAACGCTTTCTGCGCGGAGAACTCGGCAACGCCTATGACGATTATGCCCGCAGCGTACCGATGCTGGTGCCGTTCATGCCGGCCTGATTACAGCATCCGCAAAAGCGCGCCGCCGATCGAATAGCCGGCGCCGAAGGCGCACAGCACGCCGAAATCGCCGGGCTTCATGTCGGCGTGGTTTTCCGACAGCGCGATGATGGCGCCGGCGCCGGCGGTGTTGCCGAGCCGCTCCAGCACCATCGGCGCGCGGTCGTGGTCGACCTCGTGGCCGAAGGCCAGTTTCAGGATCATGGCGTTCATGCGCGCATTGGCCTGATGCAGCCAGAAGCGCCTGATGGCTTGCGGCGTCAGCCCGTGCTCGGCGAGGAATTCGACAATGAATTTGTGGCCGGCGACGGTGACTTCCTTGAACACCTTGTTGCCGACCTGCTTGATCAGATTGCCTTCGAGGTTGATCATGTAAGGATCGTCCTGGGCGGTGCGGGTGTGATAGCCCAGATTGGTGCGGATATTGTTCGACATCTGCGTCCAGGTGCGCGTGTCCAGCACCTCGAAGCGCCCCGGCCGCTTCTCGCCCCTGGCCAGCCCCTCGACCAGCATCGCCACCGACGCATCGCCGAAGATGAAATGCGTCTGCCGGTCGCGGAAATTGAGATGGCCGGTGATGATCTCCGGCGTGACCACCAGCACGCGTTTGTGCGCGCCCGCCCGCACCAGATTGGCCGCAATGTGCAAGGCGGCCGCGGCCGATGAACAACCAAGCCCCATGTCGAAGCCGGCGCCCTTGGTGCCCAGCGCCTCCTGCATTTCGATGGCGATCGCCGGATAGGGCCGTTGCTGGTGCGAGGCCGAGCAGATCACCAGGTCGATGTCGGACGGCTTCAGGCCGGCATGGTCGAGCGCCTTCCGGGCCGCGGCCACTCCAAACTCGGCCTGCAGCGACAGCGCATCATCGGGCCGCGCCGGAATGCGCGGCGCCATGCGGGTCGGATCGAGAATGCCTTCGCGCTCGATGACATGCCGGGTCTGGACGCCTGAGGCATGGACGATGAAGGCGCTGTCGGATTTCTGCAGCAGCGTCTCATCCGGGCCTTGCCGGCGCGCATTCTCCGTGTCGACCCAAGCGTTGAAACTGGCGACCAGTTCTTCATTGGTGATCTTGGCTTCAGGGATTTCAACGCCGATGCCGCTGATGATGACGCGATGCATATCCAGTCCGTCCATGCGCAGGCGTTGTCGTTCTCATGTGAACGACCAGGGGGCGCGACACAACACTTTTCTCACCCCACCGGTTTACGCCGGCTTAAACCATAGGCTGTGGCCGGATGTCATCGGGAGTGCTAGCCGGCCCGCTTGGCGACGATGAAAATGCGCGGGAAGCGCAGCAGCACCTTGCGGTTTGCGGTCTTCGGATAGGCCTTGGCAATTTTGGCCGTGTAGCTGTCGAGGAAGATCTTGCGCTCGTCGGCGTCCAGCGGATCGAGGAAAGGCTTCAGCCCCGTCGACTTCACCCATTCGACGATCGCCTCGGCGTCGGTCAGCGGATGATTGTAGGCCGTATGCCAGATATCCACCCGGTCGGAGAGCGGCGACAAGAGATCATAATAGAACGACACCGCCGGCAGCGGTCCGCGCGCAGCACCTGCCATCTTGGCGGCGAACGGCATTTCGGCGGCCGTCTCGCGCATCACCTGATGCGACGGCTCAAGCAGATTGTCGGGCATCTGGACGGCGAGCGCGCCACCGGGGGCGAGAAAGCCCATCAGCCGCTGAAACACTACCGGGTGGGTGGGCAGCCACTGGAATACCGCGTTGGCGAAGATGACGTTGACCGGCTCGGCCGGTCGCCATGTCGAGGCATCGGCGAGGTCGAAATTGACGCTGGGCAGGCGCGCCTTCGCCTTCTCGATCATGTCGGGAGAGGTGTCGAAGCCGCTGATATCAGCATCCGGCCAGCGCTCGACCAGCAGCTCGGTCGAATTACCCGGGCCGCAGCCGATGTCGACCACCCGGCGCGGGAAATCCACCGGCACCTGCGCAACAAGATCGCGCGCCGGCCGTGTGCGCTCATCCTCGAATTTCAGATATTGGGCGGCTGACCAGTCGGTCATTCAAGCTTTCCTCGTATCAGTTGAGAAATTCGCCGCCCCGGTTGCTCCCTTACCGCGTCAGCCTCTTGTAGGTCATCCTGTGCGGGTTGACGGCTTCGGGGCCGAGACGACGGATCTTGTCCTGCTCGTAGTCCTCGAAATTGCCCTCGAACCATTCGACATGACTGTCACCTTCAAAGGCCAGGATGTGGGTGGCCAGCCGGTCGAGGAACATACGATCGTGCGAGATGATGACGGCGCAGCCGCCAAAGTTTTCCAGCGCGTCTTCGAGCGCCGCCAGCGTTTCGGTGTCGAGATCGTTGGTCGGTTCGTCGAGCAGCAGCACATTGCCGCCGGTCTTCAGCATTTTTGCCAGATGCACGCGGTTGCGCTGGCCGCCGGAGAGGTTGCCGACCTTCTGCTGCTGGTCGCCGCCACGGAAGTTGAACGATGCGCAATAGGCGCGGGTGTTGGCTTCGAACTTGCCGAGCTTGACCACTTCGGCGCCGCCCGAGATTTCTTCCCAGACGGTCTTTGACGGATCGAGCGCATCGCGGCTCTGATCGACATAGCCGAGCTTCACCGTTTCGCCGATGCGGACAGAGCCGGCATCCGGCGTTTCCTGGCCGGTGATCATGCGGAACAGCGTCGTCTTGCCGGCGCCGTTCGGGCCGATGACGCCGACGATGCCGCCTGGCGGCAGCTTGAATTCCAGGCCTTCGATCAACAGCGTGTCGCCAAAGCCCTTCGACAAGCCTTCCGCCTCGATCACCACATTGCCGAGCCGCTCGCCATGCGGAATGACGATCTGCGTATCGCTCGGACGCCGCTTGTCGGCTGCATCCAGCAGCTCCTGGAACGCCTGGATACGCGCCTTGGACTTGGTCTGGCGGGCTTTCGGGCTGGACTGGATCCACTCGCGCTCGCGGCCGATGGCGCGCTGGCGGGCGTCGTCCTCGCGACCTTCCTGCTTGAGGCGCTTGGCCTTGGCTTCGAGGTATTTGGTGTAGTTGCCCTCATAGGGAATGCCGCGGCCGCGATCGAGCTCGAGGATCCATCCCGTGACATTGTCGAGGAAGTAGCGATCGTGGGTGATGATCATCACGGCGCCCGGATAGGCGCGCAGATGCTTTTCGAGCCACGCCGTGGTTTCGGCGTCGAGATGGTTGGTCGGTTCGTCGAGCAGCAAGAGGTCGGGCTGACGCAGCAGCAGCTGGCAGAGCGCGACGCGGCGGCGCTCACCGCCCGAAAGCTTGGTGACCTCGGAATCCTTGGGCGGGCAGCCCAGCGCTTCCATCGCCATCTCGACCTGCTGTTCGAGATCCCACAAATTGAGCCGGTCCATCTCGTCCTGGAGCTTGGCCGACTCGTCAGCCGTCTCGTCGGAGTAGTTCATCATCAATTCGTTGTAGCGCTCGATGATGGCGGTCTTGGCGGCGACGCCTTCCATGATGTTCTCGAACACCGTCTTGTTGGCATCGAGCGCCGGCTCCTGCGCGAGATAGCCGACGGTGGCGCCTTCGGCGAGCCACGCTTCGCCGTTCCACTCCTTGTCGAGCCCGGCCATGATCTTGAGGATCGTCGACTTGCCCGAGCCGTTGGGGCCGAGGATGCCGATCTTGGCGTCGGGATAGAAGGAGAGATGGACATTCTCAAGCACCTTCTTGGTGCCATAGGCCTTGTTGAGGCCGGCCATGTGATAGATGAACTGGCGTGCCACGCGCGCTTTCCTTGATGATTGACCGAAAATGTCGGATTGAATGGAGGTTGGCCGCTATGTAGGCGATGCCGGGCCGAACGGCAATCGCTTTTGCCATTTCAAGCCGGGTGTACACCGCACGTTAAGTTTTCCGCCGGTTGTAGGGAGCGTTGAAATCCCCGGTTAACCCTTCAGCGTCAAAACAGGATCGATCGCTGGCCTGTCGCGATCGAAAGTAGAGATCGGACCGAAGGTAGTGCTGAACAGTTTCCTGCTCCTTGCCGAAGCGGTCGTCTACTTCAGCGTCATGGTCACGCTGTTCCGCTTCAGGGATCGCATCGGCCTCGGCGTCTTCGTCTGCGCGCTGGGCGCCATGCATTTCCTCGAAACCTATCTCGCCAGCGTCTTCTATGTCGCCCTGCCCTTCGGCATGGTCTCGCCAGGCTCGGCGGTGCTGTTTTCCGGCAAGCTGGTGATGCTGCTTCTGCTCTACATGAAGGAAGATGCGGCCACGGTGCGCCAGCCGATCTATGGCCTTTTGCTCGGCAACGCCTTGATGATCGGGCTGGTCCTGATCCTGCGCCTGCACGATATTTCAGCCCTTTCCGACGGCAAGCTTCCCGATATCGGTTTCATCGACCAGTTGGGCTGGCTGATGGTGTGGGGCACGACGCTGCTCTTCATCGACGCCATCCTGATCATCCTGCTTTACGAAAAGCTCGGGCGTTATCTGCGCAAGGCGCCGTTCTCCCGCATCCTGATTTGCGTCGCCTGCGTGCTCACCTTCGACCAGGCCGGATTTTTCACCGCCCTGCATTTCGTAGCAGGCGCACCGATTGCGGTCTTCTTCGGCGGCTGGTTGGCCAAGATGGGTGCCGCTTTTGCCTACAGCGCCATGCTTGTCGCCTACCTCAGATGGTTCGAAACGCGTCAGGTCGTGGCACCCCGCGGGCTGTCCGACGTCTTCGACACGTTGACCTATCGCGAGCGCTACGAAGCCCTGGTCGAACATGTCGGCCGCGACGGCCTCACCGGCCTGTTGCACAGGGGACGCTTTGACAGCGACGGCGAACGTCTGGTTGCCGTCAGCCTGCGCACGGCCCAACCGCTCAGCCTGCTGATCGTCGACGTCGACCATTTCAAGTCGATCAACGATCGCTTCGGCCATGCCGAGGGCGACAGGGTGCTGAGATCGATCGCCCAGGTGCTGACCCAGGCGGCCGGCGCACACGATCAGGTTTTCAGGATCGGCGGCGAGGAGTTCGCCATCCTTTGCTCGCAGCCGCATGCGGTCGCCAGGTTGCTCGGAGAAAACCTCCGCCAGGCCGTCAAGGCGTGCGTAAACCGGTTCGACATCAGCGTCAGCGCCGGCATCGCCACTGTCGATGAGACCGTAGGCTCGCTTGCCGATCTCTTCGCCCTTGCCGACGAGCGTCTCTACAGGGCCAAGTCCACCGGGCGTGACCGCGTCGTCGGCGAAGCGCATGACGATGCCGAAGACCTAACTGCGTGGACATTGCCCACGCGTGGCGTCAGCGGATAAGGCTGTCAGCTCCGCTTGCGCTGCTGCAACGCGCCGACCGCAACTGAAACGGCTATCAGCGCGATGGCCAGCCATTTCAGCACGGTGATGATCGGACTGGCATCGATGTCATAAGCGATGAACAACAGAATGCCGGGCACCAGCAGGCCGCACATGACCAGCATGATGCGGTTGATCTGCCAAGACACTTTTGCTGCCAGCGCTTCGTCACCGGCTTCGCCGACAAGACCGGCGCGCATCTCCCGAGAGATGGCCAACGCGCTCGACAGGCGCATGGAGATCGGCAAGCCGAGCCCGATTATGAGGAAGGCACACGCCGCCAGCAGAGCCGAGAATTTGAGCGCGCTGGTGTCGGCCGGCACCGGAAACAAAAGTGTCGCCAGCGGCAGGAAGACACAGACGATGCCGAGCGCGGCAATGGCGATGAAGATCGCGGCATTGACCCAAGTGAACAGCTGGTAGCGGCTTGCCCCGATCGGCGCGGCAAGCACGCGCATGCGCGCCCACTCGGCATCGGTATAGGAAAAGCCCGGCCATTCCATGCGGCCGTCTTTAATGGCGGTCATCCCCCTGGCCCAGAAAGCCAGCCGCGCCAGCGCGCCTGATGTCATGCCACTCATCGCCACCCCCGCCGAATGAAACACATCCAGACCATATCACCGCGTCACTGCCAAGCGACAGACGGATATCCTACTGGAACCCGGCCGCATCGACCGAGCCCTTCGGACAGCCCGCCTTGGTCGTCGGCGCCGAGGCGAGCATGAGAGTGCCCAGCGAACTGTCGGGGCCGATCGGGCCGGTCAGGCCGAGCGTCAGCTCGCCGATCAGCCGCCTGCCGCTCGACGGATCGACCAGGCAGGAGACACGCACCCGCGCGCCCGACCCGGCGCCGAAGGCGCTGTCGAAGGCGCTGCGGATCTGGTCCGAAGTCAGCTGCTTGCCGACATTCCTGGTGAAGAGCTCGCGCACCGGCGAGGCATTCACCGCCCGCATCAGGTTCAGCGCCTCGGCAAAATACTCCTGCTGGCTCTTGCCGTAGCAGGTGCCGTGCTTGATCCATTCATGCCGTTCGAGCTTGGAGGCGGTGCCCGGCATAACCTGGTCGAGCTCGGCGCGCGTAGCGGCATCGAGATCGACCGGCGGCAGGTCTGCCCAATGGGCCGGATTGTCATTGGCCTTGTCGCTCGCCGGCACCTGGCAATAGAAATTGCCGTTCGGCTGCGGCCAGAGCCCATGCAATGTGAAATGCGACGCGTCGAAGCCGCCCGCCGTCTGCGCCTGGCATTCGGGCTTGCTCGACTTGGTTTCGCAGAAGGCCGGCTGCCAGCTCAGCGCGAAAACATATTCGGGTTTTCCTGAAGCCGGCGCCGCAGGCTTGCCCTGATCGGCGGGCGCGGCCGGCTGGGCGGCTGCGCTGCCGCCGGTGACATGACCGCAGCTGATCTTGACCCAGCGACGCTCAGGATCGGCGCCCGGCACGCGGATGAGGTAATGCGTCGGCGCATCCTTGTTGCCGGCCAGGAGGTCGTAGCTCTGTCCAGTCGTTGTCGCGATATTGCCGGGGTTCTTGCCGCTCTTGATTGCCTGCGTTGCTGGACAGGCAGCATCGGCCACGAAGGAGCCGCTCATCTTCACATCGGCGCGCGCTAGGCCGACACCGCCCAGCGCCACCAACACCGCACCCCATATCGCCGATATCCGCATTCCAGCACTCCTAGCGTTTCATAGCGCAAGCTAGAAACGTGTGACATGTCAGAATTACGATTTCTTTCGTCCGCCGCAAAAAACAATCGCTCGGTCGATCAGACCCCGCCCTCCTCGACCCGCTTCGTCAACATACGCAGCAGATCAAGCGCGGTCTCAAGCACGCGAGGCTCGATGCCCTCGCTGATGCGGTTGGCCCAGACATGCTGGCGCGTGCCGATATCCCTGATCGCGGCCCGGCCCGCATCGGTCATCGCCAGGAGCTTGGCGCGGCGGTGCGCCGGGTTGTCCGCATAGGCGGCGAGCCCTTCGGCGGCCAGAATGTCGGCAAGGCGCTGCACGCTCTGACGGGCAAGCCCCATGTCGCGGGCAATGTCGGCCACCGATTTTGGCTCCTTCAGCACCGCGCCCAGAACCTGCCAGCGCGCCGCCGTCAACCCGGCAGGCTCCGCCAGCCGGTCGGCCGCGTCGAGAAACCCGCCATTCAGCCGGAACACGGCAAGCACCATTTCGGTGAGCACATCTCCGGCTTCGGTCCTGCTTGTCATTTCTGGCCGGCCTCGATGGTGGAAACGAAAGTGTTGACGGCTTCAGCCACCGCCTCCGGCTTGTCAAGCATCACCCAATGGCCGGAACCGGCGACGGTTCTGTGGCCAATTCCGCTGCGCAGCCGAAACAGGGCCGCCGCATTGTCATTGGCCTCCGTGGCCAGCACGAAGATCGGTCCGTGATAGGCGTCGAGCGTCGGTTCGGGATTCCATTCCGCCAGCGCCTTGCCGACGCCTGCCCGAGCCGCCGGATCGACCACCGCCGCATCGGCGATGACCTGTTTGCGGACATCTGGTTTGGAGCCGGCGATCGAGGTGTAATAAGCGCTCAGGACATCGCCGCCGTTTGGCCCCGCCAGATCGCGCACGAACCCGTCGCGAATCTCTTTGGGCAGGGCGCGCGGATCGGTCGCCGGATCGATCAGCAGGATGCCGGCAACACGGTCGGCATGGCCGGCGGCATAGGCGAGCGCGGCCCCACTGCCGCCGCTATGTGCAACGAGGACAAACCGCTTCAGGCCGAACGCATCGGCCACCGCACCAATATCGTCGGCACGGCCATCATAGCCGTAGTCGGCATCAGCTGCAGGCGCCGATGCGCCATGGCCGCGAAAATCGAAGGCGACCGCCTCACGGCCACCTGCGGTGAGCTGCATCACCCGGTTCCACTGTGTGGCGCGGCTGCAATCGCCATGCGCGAACAGGATCGGCAGGCCGCCGCCGGATTTGATGTCGTAGCCGGCAAGCTGGCCCTGCGGGCCGGCAATGGTTGAGGTCTTCATGGTCGTCTCCCTGGTCTGGCTGGAAGCAATGCCGGGCAGGAGCATTGCGGATGAAAGGCTCGCCAGCAGAAACGCGCGGCGCGAAACGGTCGAAACGGTTTTCATGCTCATGTTCCCGATGTAATTTGACAGCATGCTGTCATATAGCCAAATTGACAGCACACTGTCAATAGTGACGCCGGCTGATTTCGACCTCCCCTTGACGTCGGTCACGCCGTCGCCCAACAGTCGCCAAGGGAGCGAGACATGGCATTTGACAAGCAGACGACGCTGGCCTCACCGACCGGGGCCACGCTCAATCTCTATGTGAAGCACGCGGGGGGCTCTCCACGCGCGGTAGTCCAGGTCAATCACGGCCTGGCCGAACACGCCGCGCGCTATGCCCGCTTCGCCGATTACCTCAGCACCCGCGGCTTTCATGTCTACGTCCACGACCATCGCGGCCATGGCGCGACCAAGGCGCCCGATGCCCCGCTCGGCAGATTCGCCGGCACAAGCGGCCCGGCCAAGGTGATCTCCGATGTCGACGCAGTCCACGATTTGATTGCGAAGGAGCAGCCCGGCCTGCCGGTCATCCTGTTCGGCCATTCGATGGGTGCGTCGGTGGCGCTCAACTACCTGCTGGCGCACTCGCCGCGCGTCCACGCCGCGGCGATCTGGAACGGCAATTTCTCACAAGGCCTGCTTGGTCAGCTTGCACTCGCCATCCTCGCTTATGAGCGCTTCAGGCTCGGCTCCGATGTTCCCTCACGCGTCTTGCCCAAACTGACCTTCCAGGCCTGGGGCAAGGCGGTGCCCAACCACAAGACGCTGTTCGACTGGCTGTCGCGCGACGAGGCTGAAGTGGCCAAGTACATTGCCGACCCGCTGTGCGGCTGGGATGCCTCGATCTCGATGTGGCGCGACGTCGTGGAGATGACGCAGAAAGGCGGCATGGATGCGGGCTTTGCCGGCATCAGGCGCGACCTGCCCGTCAGCATCGTCGGCGGCGAGAAGGATCCGGCCTCCGAGTATGGCAAGGGCATCGATCATCTCGCCAAACGCATGCGCGCGATGGGCTTTTCGAATCTGGTTTCAAAAATTTACGCCGACACCCGCCACGAAAGCCTGAACGAGGTGAACCGCGACACCGTCATGAACGATTTTGCCGCGTGGGCCGATGGTGTGTTGAAACGCTGACATCGCTGGCCCACCGCAAGGCCCGTGACAGCGGCATCCCGGGTTGATAGAGGCTGCGGTTCCGACCCGTTTTAGGTGATTTATGGCTGAACCTCCGCTGAAAGGCGTCCGCGTCGTCGAACTCGCCCGCATCCTGGCCGGCCCGTGGGCAGGACAATTGCTGGCCGATCTCGGCGCCGATGTCATCAAGGTCGAGAGCCCCGATGGCGGCGACGATACCCGCAAATGGGGTCCGCCCTTCGTCATGAGCCATGATGGCGAGAACCTGTCGGCCGCCTATTACCACTCCTGCAATCGCGGCAAGCGCTCCATCGCGGTCGATTTCTCGACGCCCGAAGGGGCCGAGACGGTGCGCCGGCTGGTTGCCACGGCCGACGTTCTGATCGAGAACTTCAAGTTCGGCGGCCTCAAGAAATACGGGCTCGATTACGAGAGCCTAAAGGCGATCAATCCAAAGCTCGTCTACTGCTCGATCACCGGCTTCGGCCAGGACGGGCCTTACGCCCCACGCGCCGGCTATGATTTCATCATCCAGGCCATGGCCGGCATGATGTCGATCACCGGCGAGGTCGGGCGCGAGCCGCAAAAGGCCGGGGTCGCTATTTCCGACATCTTCACCGGCCTCTATTCGGTGATCGCCATCCAGGCAGCGCTTCGCCATGCCGAAAAGACCGGCGAAGGCCAGCATATCGATATGGCCCTGTTCGACACGCAGATTTCCGCACTCGGCAACCAGAACCTCAACTATCTCGTCTCCGGCAAGGCGCCGGTGCAGATGGGCAATGCGCATATGAACATCGCGCCCTATGAGGTTGTCCCGGTCAGGGACGGTCACATAATCCTGGCGGTCGGCAATGACGGCCAGTTCGCCAAATTCTGCGCCGCCGTCGGGCTCGACCATCTCTCAGCGAATCCCGATTTCGCCACCAATCCGGCCCGCGTCGCCAACCGGGTGAAGTTGCGCGAGCACTTGATCGAGACGCTGAAGAATTGGGATCGAGACCCGTTGCTGGCCAAGCTCGAAGCGGCAAGCGTGCCGGCGAGCCCGATCAACAATATCGGCCAGATGTTTGCCGACCCGCAGACGATCGCACGCGGCATGCGCCTCGACCTCGACGATGGCCATGGCAATCGTCTGCCCTCGGTGCGCGCGCCGATGGTGATGTCCGGCACACCGCTGGTCTATGAACGCCCTTCGCCACGCCTTGGCGAACATACCGAAGAAATTCTTGCCGAACTGGAGAAGTCTGGACGATGAAGACCGGTGGACAACTGATTGTCGACGCACTCGAGGCGAACGGCACCGACCGCATCTTCTGCGTGCCCGGCGAATCCTATCTCGCGGTGCTCGACGCATTGCATGACTCGCCCATCCGCACCATTGTCTGCCGACAGGAAGGCGGCGCCGCCATGATGGCCGACTGCCAGGGGCGGCTGACCGGCCAGCCCGGCATCTGCTTCGTCACCCGCGGCCCCGGCGCCACCAATGCGTCGGCCGGCATTCACATTGCCATGCAGGATTCGATACCCGTCATCCTGTTCATCGGCCAGGTCGCCAGCCACGCCAAGGAGCGCGAGGCTTTCCAGGAGGTCAACTACAAGCGCTTCTTCGGCGACATCGCCAAATGGGTGGTGGAGATCGACGATGCCGCGCGCATCCCCGAACTCGTCACCCGCGCCTTTGCTGTCGCGACATCGGGCCGCCCCGGCCCCGTCGTCGTCTCGCTGCCGGAGGACATGCTGACCAGTCTTGTCGACGCGCCCGCGGCCTTGCCGCACACGCCGGTCGAAACCCGGCCCGGCGAAGCCGAACTCGATGCTTTGGAAAAGCTTCTGGCCAAAGCCAAGCGTCCCTTCGTCATCCTCGGCGGCACACGCTGGGACGAGGAAGCGGTGGCACGTATGCGCACCATTGCCGAGGCCTGGTCGCTGCCGGTCGGCTGCTCCTTCCGCCGCCAGATGCTGTTCGACCATCTGCACCCGAACTATGCCGGCGATGTCGGCATCGGCATCAACCCGAAGCTGGCCACCGCCATCAAGCAGGCCGACCTGGTGCTGCTGATCGGCGGCCGCATGGGCGAGATGCCGTCCTCCGACTATACGTTGCTGAAGAGCCCTTACCCCGACCAGACGCTGGTCCATGTCCATGCCGATGCCGGCGAACTCGGCCGCGTCTACCGGCCGACCCTGGCGATCAACGCTTCGCCTTCGGCCTTCGTCGAGGCTTTTGCCAAGCGCAAGCCAACCTCCACGCCAGCCTGGGCGGATGAGACAGCGAAAGCACACGCTGCCTACCTCGACTGGTCGACGCCGCCTGAGACCGGCCCCGGCCCGGTCCAGATGGGGCCGATCATGAACTATCTGGAAAAGATTTTGCCCGATGACGCCATTTTCACCAACGGCGCCGGCAATTACGCCACCTGGGTGCACCGCTTCCACCGCTTCCGCCGCTTCGCCACCCAAGGCGCGCCGACCTCCGGTTCGATGGGTTACGGCACCCCGGCTGCGGTCGCCGCCAAGGCGCTCCATCCCGACCGCACCGTGATCGCCTTTGCCGGCGACGGCTGCTTCCTGATGAACGGACAGGAATTCGCTACCGCCGTGCAATACGACCTGCCGATCATCGTTATCGTCGTGAACAACGGCATCTACGGCACCATCCGCATGCACCAGGAGCGCGACTATCCCGGCCGCGTCGTCGCCACCGATCTTAAGAACCCTGACTTTGCCGCTCTTGCCCGCGCCTATGGCGGCCACGGCGAGACGGTCGAGAACACGGCAGATTTTGCCCCCGCCTTCGAGCGGGCCCGCGCCAGCGGCAAGCCGGCGATCGTCGAAATCAGGCTCGATCCCGAGGCGATCACGCCGACGCGGACGATGACGCAGATCCGCGACAAGAGCTGAGTGCCGACAAAGGGTATAGGCCGAGTTCCGTCACACACCCCTCTGTCCGGCAGGACAGAGGGGGGTGCTGTCCCGCCGACCTTCGTCAGCAGTCAGACCGCTGCCAGCGCCTGCGTCAGGTCGGCGATAAGATCGTCCGGATGCTCGACGCCGATCGACAGCCTGACCGTCGTCTCCAGCACGCCGATGCGCTGGCGCACGTCGAAGGGGATGCCGGAATGGGTCATGGCCGCCGGGTGGCTGGCGAGTGACTCCGTGCCGCCGAGGCTCACCGCCAGCTTGAATATTTGCAGCCCGTTGAGAAAGGCGAAGGCCGCCTTCTCTCCGCCTTTGATATCGAAAGAAAATGTCGAGCCGGCGCCGCTGCATTGCGCTTTGTAGGCCCGTCCCGCTGCCGTGTCCTCGCCCAGGAACGGCAGGTAATGCACCTTCTCGACCTTGGCGTGATCGCGCAGGAATTCGGCCACGAGCCGCGCATTGTCGTTGGCGCGCTCCATGCGGATGGACAGCGTCTCCAGCGAGCGGCCGAGCATCCAGCAGGAATGCGGGTCGAGTTGCGTGCCGATGGCGCCGCGCAGCGCCTTGATCGGCTTGGTCACCGCCTTGCTGCCCATCGCCGCACCGGCGATCAGGTCGGAATGGCCGCCGACATATTTGGTCAGCGAATAGACGGAGACATCCGCGCCATGTTCGATCGGTCGCTGGAACACCGGGCCGAGCAGCGTGTTGTCGCAGACGATGATCGGCGTTGATCCTTGGCTTGCGCCGATCTCGTCGGCAAACTTCCGGATCAGTGCGATGTCGACCAGGCTGTTGGTCGGATTTGACGGCGTTTCGATGAGAATGACCGAGACACGCCCCTTCGCCACCGCTGCATCAGCAGCGGCCCGCACCGCCTTCTCGTCGACGCCGTCGGCGAAGCCGACCGCGCCGATGCCGAAGCCGGACAGCGTGCGCGTCAAAAGCGTCTCAGTGCCGCCGTAAAGCGGCTGCGAATGCAAGATGACATCGCCCGGGCGGGCATAGGCGAGCAGCGTCGTGGCGATCGCCGACATGCCCGACGAGAACAGGATGCAGGCGTCCGTTCCCTCATAGACCGCCAGCCGGTCCTCGACGATCTCCGAGTTGGGATGGTTGAAGCGCGAATAGACCAGGCCGGACGCCGTGCCGCTCGGCGGCTCCTTGCGGCCGGATGTGTAGTCGAAGAAGTCGCGCCCCTCCTCCGCCGATTTGAACACGAAGGTCGAGGTCAGGAACACCGGCGGCTTGACGGCGCCCTCCGACAGCTGCGGATCGAAGCCATAGCTCAACATCAACGTTTCCGGATGGAGCTTGTGGTTGCCGATGTGGGTTTTCGACGGGCGCGGCGCGGTCATGGCTTTTCCTGCATCTGGAGGAGTCTCGTGCAGCAATTTATGCGATCCCGGTCCACCAGTCCTTGCTATTTTCGGCCTCGCATGGCTGCATCCCGGCAACAAATTGCCGAGCGAGAGCAAAAGTGCAGCAGAAGATAGCCGACGATTTCGACCGCAAGATCCTGCGCGAGCTGCAGGCCGACGCCCGCATCACCAACAATGAGCTTGCGGAGCGCATCGGCCTGTCGCCGTCGCCATGTTTGAGGAGGGTACGCCGGCTGGAGGAGGCCGGCATCATCAGGGGCTATACCACGCTGGTTGATCCCTCAGCCTTCGGCTGGAACATGGTCGCCATCGCCACCGTTCGGCTCAGCCGCCAGAACGAGGACGAGATCGTCATGTTCGAGGACGCCATCCGCGGGTGGGAGGAGGTGCTGGAATGCCACCTCGTCACCGGGTCGCGCGACTATGTGCTGAAGGTGGTGACCGGCAGCCTCGAACAGTACGAGCGCTTCATCAAGGAAAAGATCGCGCGGCTGAAATGCGTCGCCTCGATTGAGACCAGCTTCGTCATGAACACCATAAAGGAACGGCGCCTCTGACATTTGGTCAAAGGCGCCGCTCTCGAGGTCGAAATTGCCTGGCCAGGCTTATTTGATCGCCTTGTCGGTGATGGCCGTGGTGTAGGCGCCGGTCGGCGCCTTGGTGATGATCTTCTGGTCGAGCAGCGCCTTGGCGGTGCGCTCGTAGGTCGCCGGGTCGAGCTTGCCGTCGGCATTGTCGATCAGCTTGGCGACTTCGCTCATCATCCGCTTCTGGTGGTTTTCGTCCTGGCCACCGCCGTCCATGACAATGCCCGCGGCCTCGTCATTGTTGTCGATGGCATATTTCCAGCCCTTCATCGAGGCGCGCACGAAACGCACCATCTTGTCTTCGAAAGCCGGATCCTTGAGCTTGTCTTCCGAGGCATAGAGCCCGTCCTCAAGCAGGTCGTTGCCCATCGCC
Organism: Mesorhizobium sp. M0771; assembly: GCF_040320155.1. Classification (NCBI taxonomy): domain Bacteria; kingdom Pseudomonadati; phylum Pseudomonadota; class Alphaproteobacteria; order Hyphomicrobiales; family Phyllobacteriaceae; genus Mesorhizobium; species Mesorhizobium sp. M0771. The sequence goes on from NZ_JAMYPC010000012.1 coordinate 91,434, forward strand.
GAGTAGTTGAACACGGTGAGCTGGTCCGGCTTGTAGCCGGCATCGATCAGCTGCCAGTACTCGTTGTAGGTCATGACCGAAATGCAATCCGCCTGCTTCTGGATCAACGGCTGCACGTCGAAGCTCTGCTTCAGAACCGTGACGCCATCCGGGCCGCCTTCGGTCTTCAGGCCGAGCTTGTTCATCCAGGCGTAGAATGGATATTCGTTGCCGAAGAACCAGACGCCCAGCGTGTGACCCTTGAAATCGGCTTCGGTCTTGATCGGGCCGTCCTTCGGGCAGACCAGCTCCATACCGGCCTTCTTGAACGGCTGGGCGATGTTGACCAGCGGCACGCCCTTTTCGCGCGCGGCGAGCGCCCCGCCCATCCAGTCGACGATGACGTCGGCGCCACCGCCGGCGATCACCTGCTCGGGTGCGATATCGGGACCGCCCGGCTTGATGTCGACGTCGAGGCCTTCTGCTTCATAAAAACCCTTGGCCTTGGCGACATAGTAGCCGGCAAACTGCGCCTGCGTGACCCATTTCAGCTGCAAGGTCACCTTGTCGGCGGCCATTGCCTGGAACGCGGCCAGCGACATCGCGCCGGCCAGCATCGGAATGATCAGTCTTTTCATGTTTTTACCCTCTGAAGTTAACACCCGAACCCACCGCCCTATCCACCACGGACAGAGGGATGCCAAAACGTGACGGCTCTCTCGACGAGAGCGACCACGCCATAAAAGACCGAACCCGCCAGTGCTGCAACTGCGATTTCGGCCCAGACCATATCGATGTTCATCCGCCCGACCTCGGTCGAGATGCGAAAGCCCATGCCGACCACAGGCGTGCCGAAGAACTCGGCGACGATGGCGCCGATCAGCGCCAGCGTCGAGTTGATCTTCAGCGCGTTGAAGATGAAGGGCGCTGCCGCCGGCAGCCGGAGCTTCAAGAGTGTTGGCCAGTAGCCCGACGCATAGGTGCGCATCAGGTCGCGCTCCATATGGCCGGAGGCGGCAAGACCGGCAACCGTGTTCACCAGCATTGGGAAGAAGGTCATGATGATGACGACCGCGGCCTTGGACGGCCAGTCGAAGCCGAACCACATCACCATGATTGGCGCCACACCGATGATCGGCAGCGCCGAGACCATATTGCCGATCGGCAGCAGACCGCGGCGCAGGAACGGCACGCGGTCGGCCGCAATCGCCACCAGGAAGCCGGCGCCGCTGCCGATGACATAACCGAAGAGCACCGCCTTGAAGATGGTCTGCCTGATATCGGCGCCGAGCACCGGCAGGGAACTGGCGATGCGCACACCGATGGCGCTCGGCGGCGGCAAAAGGATGAAGGGAATGCCGGCGCCACGCGTCATCGCTTCCCATATGATCAGGATCCAGGCGCCGAAGATCGCCGGGATGATGAGGCGCAGCGCCATCCGCGCCCCTTTTGCCATCGGGCGAAGCCCCGACAGCACCGCCACACAGCGCCATGCCAGCAGCCAGGCAGCGGCGAGCAGCAGGAAATACGGCGCCAATGCCGTGCCTTCGAAACCTGTAATGCCCGAGATCAGCATCCAGGCGACGAGATGAGCGCCGATGAACAGCACCGCAGCCTCGGCCAGCGGCGAAAATCTGATCATCGAGATCAGCCCTGCCAGCACGGCCAGGCCGATCATCGGGGTCTTTATCCCGAAATAGGGGTAGTCGAAGCTTGCCGTCGGGTCTGCAAGGGCGGCCGCTTCCGGCTTCGACATCGCACCGAGCGCGACGGCGACGAGGCACAGCGCAACGGCCAGCACGGCTTGCCAGGAGGGCTTCAGCCAGTTCATGCCGGCCTCCCGCCCATGGCGCGGTCAACGAGGCGCCCGGCTATGCCGACCACCATGACCAGAAGGGCCGCCACCACCGAGCCCGCCACAAGGGCGGACCAGATGTCGATTGACTGGCTGTAATAGGCACCTGCCAAAAGCTTGGCGCCGATGCCGGCGACAGCACCGGTCGGCAGTTCGCCGACAATGGCGCCGACCAGGCTCGCCGCCACCGCCACCTTCATCGAGGTGAACAGGAACGGCACCGAGGCCGGCACCCGCAGCTTCCAGAAGGTCTGCGAGACACTGGCATTGTAGGTGTGCATCAGGTCGAGATGCATGAGTTCGGGCGAGCGCAGGCCCTTCACCATGCCCACCGTCACCGGGAAGAACGACAGGTAGGTCGAGATCATCGCCTTTGGGATCAGACCGCTGATGCCGATCGCCCCCAGCACGACGATGATCATCGGCGCCACGGCCAGAATGGGAATCGTCTGGGAGGCGATGATCCACGGCATCAGGCTGCGGTCGAGCGTCGCCACATGCACGATGCCGACCGCGATGACGATGCCGAGCGCCGTGCCGAAGGCGAAGCCGAGCAACGTCGACGACAGGGTCACCCAGGCATTGTAGACAAGGCTGCGGCTCGATGTGATGGGCCGCAGGAAGGTGTCCTCGAAGAAGTTCACCGCCACCTGATGCGGCGCCGGCAGCGTCGGCTTGGGCTGCGACAGCGTCTTGCCGATGATTTCGACGGTGTCGTGGGTTTCCCCGGCGCGCCGGTCGAGGTCGCGCTGGAAGGGCGCGTTTAGGATGACGGCGAAGACATACCAGAGCACCACCACGCCCAGGAGGATGGAGGTCACGGGGATGAGTTTTTCGCGGAAGGTGTCCATCTAGCGCGCCTCGCCAGCGGGGCGCCCTCCTCTCCCCAACGGGGAGAGGGTGGCCGGAGCGAAGCGGAGGTCGGGTGAGGGGGTAGAAATCTTTCCGTCGAGACAAGCCAAGATCGTATCCAGGACCGCTCGGCGCTCAGCCAAAACTTCGTGATTCCAGAAGCGCAGAACCGAATAACCTTGTCCGTTCAGCCAGGCTGTCCTGGCGGGATCGGTCAGTGATTCCGCGTGTTGGCTGCCATCAAGTTCGACAATCAGCCCCTGCTCGCGGCAGACGAAGTCCGCGATGAAAGGTCCGAGCGGCACTTGCCGCACAAATTTGTAGCCGTTGAGATGACGTCCTCTCAATTCCCCCCAAAGCCGGTATTCAGCTTCGGTCTCGTCAAACCGCAGCTTTCGGGCGCGAGCGGTTGCCCCGACATTTCTCTTGGTCGGATCCGTCGGCGCCGCCCCCTCACCCGACCTCCGCTTCGCTCCGGCCACCCTCTCCCCGTTGGGGAGAGGAGCCAGCCGGTCGTTCGCCCCCTCAATCATCATAGCTGTGCCCTGCCCTCAAGCCATCGCGTACCCTGGCCGCGATCGCCAAAAATTCCGGCGTCTCGCGGATGTCCAGTGGCCGCTCCTTTGGCAGCGTCGATTCGATGATGTCGGTAACCCGACCTGGGCGCGGCGACATGACGACGATGCGCGTCGACAGATACACCGCCTCGGGGATGGAATGGGTGACGAAGCAGATCGTCTTGTTGGTGCGCGCCCACAATTCCAGAAGCTGTTCATTGAGATGATCGCGCACGATCTCGTCCAGCGCGCCGAAGGGCTCGTCCATCAGCAACAGGTCGGCGTCGAAGGCGAGCGCGCGGGCGATCGAAGCGCGCTGCTGCATGCCGCCGGAAAGCTGCCAGGGGTATTTCTTCTCGAAGCCGGAGAGGTTGACGAGCTCCATCGTGCGCTTGATGCGCTCGGCCTGCTCCGCTCTCGAAAGGCCGATGACCTCCAGCGGCAGCGCCACGTTACGCTCGATCGTGCGCCACGGGAAAAGGGCTGCCGCCTGGAAGACGTAGCCATAAGCGCGTTTCTCGCGCGCCTGTTCCGGCGTCATGCCGTTGACCGAGATCGTGCCCGATGTCGGTTTCTCCAGATCGGCGATGACGCGCAGCAAGGTGGTCTTGCCGCAGCCCGATGGGCCGATGAAGGAGACGAACTCACCCTTGCCGATGGTCAGGTCGACATTGGAGAGCGCCTCTACCGGACCGTCATTGGTCTGAAAGGTAAGGCCAAGTTTGCTTGCCGAGACGACGGCTGGCGATTGTCCCGTCATCGCTTGCTGCCTGCCTCTCGCAGCCGCCCAGGATGAAATGCCGTTGCATTCGCGTTGATGTTGCTTTCCACTCGTCCAATCCCACCCACTCGACGCCCGGAGCCTTGCCGATGTCGCCCAAACCCACTTGTCACCTTATCCGTCCTGAAAGCACTTATGAAGGCAAGCAGGGATTGACCTATTTTGCCGGCATTGCAGCCGAGACGGTCGGCTCGTCCGGCATCTGCATGCATCTGCTCACCCTGCCGCCCGGCGCCCGCGCCAAGGCGCATCTGCATGAAAGCCATGAGACGGCGATCTATGTGCTCTCGGGCGAGGTCCACACATGGTATGGCGACAGGCTCGAGAACCACATCGTCGTCAAGGCCGGCGACCTCTTCTACATCCCGGCCGGCGTACCGCATCTGCCGGCCAATATGAGCAACGCCCCGTCCTCGGCCGTCATCGCCCGCACCGATCCCAATGAACAGGAAAGCGTCGTCCTGTTGCCGGAGCTGGATGCGCTGGTGGCCTGACGCTGACGGGACTGCCGTCATTTGCACCGCGCCACTTCGCCCATGACATTGCCGTCCTCGTCGGCGACCGTCAGCTTCTTGGCGTTCTTGGCGCTGCGCTTGATGGTGAATTTGGTCGGCTCCTGTCCGTCTTCACCTTCGGCCTCGCATGTCGCCGTCACCACCAGCGAACCATCAGCCTGCGCTTGCTTCTCCGTGAAGGTGCAGGCGCTGGCGGCGGTGACCAATGCCTCGTCGGTCAAAAGCAGCATCCGATCGGCGGCGACTTCCTGGCCGTTGCGGTTGATGCAGCCATATTTGTCCCCATAGGGTTTCGTCAGGTCGATGCCTGCCGCAAGGGCCTGACCCGCAGCCAGAACGACTACCATCGCAACAGACGGCCCCAAACCGCGCGCGCTCATTCCCCCAGCTCCAACGTCACGAACACGGTTGCAACGGCCCCATTTCTTCAAGACCGGGAATGGTCACGAAGAACCCACCCTCGCCCTTGTTGGTGACCACAACGGTTTCAGCCGTCGTCCCCGCCTCGCCTTCGGCGGAACAGGTCGCATCAAGTGATTGCGTGCCCGGCGCCCACGTCAATTGCTGCGCGAACCGGCAGCCGCTGCCATAGGTCTCGATGCCCTCGGCGGTCAGCACGATATAATCGTCGCGGCCCTGAAAGCCGGCCTTTGCAAAGACACAACCGGCATCGTTGCCCCAGAAGCCCACCAGCCTCTCGGCCCCTGTTGCCGGACCAGCGACCACCATCGCCACGACCAGTGAAATGAGCGCCCCCGGGCTCCGCAACGTCAAACGCCTGTCGCCGGAATGCCGGTGCGTTCGACCTTGCGCGGCGCGGTGATGTCCTTCCAGGTCGATAGAGCCCGGTTGACCGCCGCGTTCGGCTCGCGGGCGACGAATTCGCCATGGCCGGGCTTGGCCTTGACCTCCGCTTCCTCGACCGACAATTCGCCGCGCGAAAAGACGAAGCGCGGCAGGCCGGTCACCTCAAAACCTTCGAAGACGTTGTAGTCGATCACCGATTGCTGCTTCTTCGAGGTGATGGTCTTCTTGGCGCTGGGGTCCCACACCACGATGTCGGCGTCCGCGCCTTCGACGATGGCGCCCTTCCTAGGATACATGTTGAGGATCTTGGCGATGTTGGTCGAAGTCACCGCGACGAACTCGTTCATCGTCAGCCGCCCGGTGTTGACGCCCGTCGTCCACAGCACGGGCAAGCGGTCTTCAAGCCCGCCAGTGCCGTTCGGGATCTTGGTGAAATCGCCGACGCCGTTGCGCTTCTGCTTGGTGGTGAAGGCGCAGTGGTCGGTCGCCACCACCTGCAGCGATCCCGCCTGCAGGCCGGCCCACAGCGAATCCTGGTGCAGCTTGTTGCGGAAGGGCGGACTCATGACGCGGCGCGCCGCATGGTCCCAATCCTTGTCGAAATACTCGCTTTCATCCAGCGTCAGATGCTGGATCAGCGGCTCGCCGAAAACCCGAATGCCCTTCTGGCGGGCGCGGCGGATGGCTTCGTGGCTCTGCTCGCAGGACACATGCACGACATAGAGCGGCACGCCGGCCATGTCGGCGATCATGATGGCGCGGTTGGTCGCCTCGCCCTCCACTTCCGGCGGCCGCGAATAGGCGTGTCCCTCGGGGCCATTATTGCCGGCGGCGAGCAGCTTTTGCGACAGCGCCGCAACCACGTCGCCATTCTCGGCATGAACAAGCGGCAGCGCGCCGAGATCGGCGCAGCGCTGGAACGACGCGTACATCTCGTCGTCGTCCACCATCAGCGCGCCCTTGTAGGCCATGAAATGCTTGAACGAGGTAATGCCTCTGTCGACGACGGTGGCCATCTCGTCGAACACCTGCTTGCCCCACCAGGTGATCGCCATGTGGAAGGAGTAGTCGCAGGCAGCCTTCGAGGTCTTGTTGTCCCACATCTGCAACGCTTCCAGCAGCGACTGCTGCGGCGCCGGCAGGCAGAAATCGACCACCATCGTGGTGCCACCGGAAAGGGCCGCACGCGTCCCGGACTCGAAATCGTCGGCCGAATAGGTGCCCATGAACGGCATTTCGAGATGGGTGTGCGGATCGATGCCGCCCGGCATGACGTAACAGCCGCTGGCGTCGAACTCATGGTCGCCATGCAGGTTCGAGCCGATGGCGACGATCTTGCCGTGCTGCATCAGCACATCGGCCTTCCAGGTGCGGTCGGCGGTGACGATGGTGCCGTTTCGGATGACTTTGGTCATTGTCGTGTTCCCTTGTTCTCTTCGCGCTTCTTGTGAGCGTCGTTTTGAATACAGATCTTAGTTCACGCCACGATCCCCGCTGTCTCTACCACCGCATGGAACAGCACGTCGGCGCCGGCGCCGGCCCATTCCTTGGTGATTTCCTCAGCCTCGTTGTGTGACAACCCGTCAACGCAGGGGCACATCACCATGGCGGTCGGCGCAACGCGGTTGATCCAGCAGGCGTCGTGGCCGGCGCCGGAGACGATGTTGCGGTGGGAATAGCCGAGCCGATCGGCGGCGTCGCGGATCGCCTTGACGCAGCCGGCATCGAAGGTGACCGGATCGAAAGCGCCGACCTGCTCGACCTTGTACTGGATGTCGAGCGCCTCACAGATTGTGTCGATGCCTTCGCGTATGCGCCCATCCATCGCGTCCAGCACTTCCTTCTCGGGCGAGCGGATGTCGATGGTGAAGACGGTGCGCCCGGCGATGATGTTGCGCGAGTTCGGAAACACCTCCATGTGGCCGACCGCGCCGACGGCGTCGGGCTGGTAGTCCATGGCGATCTCGTGCACCAGTTCGATGACCCGAGCCATGCCGAGCCCGGCATTACGGCGCTTGGGCATCGGGGTCGAGCCGGTATGCGCCTCCTTGCCGGTCAGCGTTACCTGCAGCCATTTCAGGCCCTGGCCGTGGGTGACGACGCCAATGTCGATGCCTTCGTCCTCGAGGATCGGCCCCTGCTCAATATGCAGTTCGAAGAAGGCGTGGATCTTGCGATCACCGACTTTCTCGGTGCCTTTCCAGCCGATGCGCTCCAGCTCCTCGCCAAATTTCCTGCCCTGTTTATCAGTGTGCTGATACACGTCCGCCTGATCGAGCACACCGGCGAACACGCCGGACGCCATCATAGCCGGGGCAAAGCGCGAGCCTTCCTCATTGGTCCAGTTGGTAACGACGATCGGATGCCTGGTCTGGATGCCGAGATCGTTAAGCGAGCGAATAATCTCCAGCCCGCCGAGCACGCCGAGCACGCCGTCATATTTGCCGCCGGTCGGCTGCGTGTCGAGATGGCTGCCGACATAAACCGGCGGCAGGCTGGGATCAGCGCCTTCCCGGCGGGCAAACATGGTGCCCATTTCGTCAAGCCCCATTTCGAGCCCGGCCGCCTCGCACCAGCGCTTGAACAGATGCCGTCCCTCGCCGTCCTCGTCGGTCACGGTCTGGCGATTGTTGCCGCCGGCAATACCGGGGCCGATCTTCGCCATCTGCATGATGGAATCCCACAAACGGTCTGAATTGATTCGCAGATTCTCGCCTGGGGCGGCCATGCTCTAAAACCTCATCGGTTGCGGGGCGGCGGCGTCCCCCTCCCCCTCGAGGGGAGGGTGGCCGCGAAGCGGTCGGGTGGGGTCGCCCGCGACGCGCGCGACCTTCTCTTTGACCACCTGCGCGACGTGCCAAGCGCTGTTTATGACATCGGGCTCGTCAACACGGAAGACTTCAAATCCGAGCGATCGCAGATAAGCATCGCGAACGGCATCGTGCCGACTACCCCTGTCGTGTTCGTGCATGTCGCCATCGACCTCAACGATCAGCTTCACCGCCAAGCAGGCAAAATCCACGATGTACGGGCCAATCGGGCACTGACGGCGAAACTTGATGCCGGCTGATTTCAGGTCCCGCAGTTCATACCACAGCAGCGATTCTCCCTTGGTCGCGTGAATTCGAAGCGCTCGCGCCTTTTGGCGCATTTCGAAGCTCACGCGGGTACGGGGCATCAGGAGCGGCCTCGGAACAAAAGAGCAGGTCGGCGTCCGGTCGCACCGACCCCACCCGACCGCTTCGCGGCCACCCTCCCCTCGAGGGGGAGGGCTATCCGCGCCCGGTTTGTCAATCGATCGCCCTCAGCACTTCTCTGACATGGTCGATCAATTCGTTGATCTGGCCCTTGGTGATGATCAGTGGCGGCGACAGCGCGATGATGTCGCCGGTGGTGCGGATCAGCGCGCCGCGCTCGAACGCCTTGACGAAGGCCGAGAAGGCCCGCTTGGTCGGGCTGCCGGCGATCGGCGCCAGTTCGATCGCGCCGATCAGGCCGATATTCCTGATGTCGATGACATGCGGCTCGCCCTTCAGCGAATGCAGCGCATCTTCCCAGTAAGGCGCCAGTTCCTCGCCACGGGTCAGCAGGCCTTCTTCCTTGTAGGTGTCGAGCGTGCCGAGTGCCGCGGCGCACGCAATCGGATTGCCCGAATAGGTGTAGCCGTGGAAGAACTCGATCATGTGCTCGGGGCCGGTCATGAAGGCGTCGTGGATTTCCTTCTTCACGAACACCGCGCCCATCGGGATGACCCCGTTCGAGACGCCCTTGGCGGTGGTCATGATGTCGGGCGTGATGCCGAAATAATCCGCAGCAAACGGCGCGCCCAGACGGCCGAAACCGGTGATGACCTCGTCGAAGATCAGCAAAATGCCGTGCTTGGTGCAGATCTCGCGCAGCTTCTGCAGATAGCCCTTCGGCGGCAGGATGACGCCGGTGGAGCCGGCGACCGGTTCGACGATGACGGCGGCGATGGTCGAGGCGTCATGCAGGGCAACGATGCGCTCCAGCTCGTTGGCGAGTTCGGCGCCATATTCCGGCACGCCCTTGGAGAAGGCGTTCTTTTCCGGCAGATGCGTGTGCGGCATGTGGTCGACGCCGCCGAGCAGCGTGCCGAACATCTTGCGGTTGGTGACGATGCCGCCGACCGAAATGCCGCCGAAATTGACGCCGTGATAGCCGCGTTCGCGGCCGATCAGGCGGGTGCGCGCGCCCTCGCCCTTCACACGGTGATAGGCGATCGCCATCTTCAGCGCGGTTTCCACCGATTCCGAACCGGAATTGGTGAAGAAGACATGGTCCATGCCCTTGGGCGCGAGGTCGACCAGGCGGTTGGCCAGTTCGAACACGATCGGGTGACCCATCTGGAAGGCCGGCGCATAGTCGAGTTCGGCGGCCTGATGCTGGATCGCCTCGGTGATCTTGGGACGGCAATGGCCGGCATTGACGCACCAGAGGCCGGCGGTGCCGTCGAGCACCTTGCGGCCGTCGCTGGTGGTGTAGTGCATGTCCTTGGCGGACACGAACATGCGCGGCGCCTGTTTGAACTGCCGGTTTGCCGTGAACGGCATCCAGAATGCGCTGAGATCGTTCGGCGTGACTTTCAGCCGGTTGGACATGACCAAGACTTCCCCTTGTAACCTGTTTCGGTGCGGCTAACGCTTGGTCTTTCCAAAGCTTGGTCTTTGCTGCGTTTTCATGCTACGCAAATTTTTGACCGATTGGACAAACGTTAGCACCGCCCTGTCGGCGGTCAAGGGATTACTAGCGGAAATGCGGCCTGCGAAGTGCGCTCCACGGGTAAGAGAAAAACTGGTCCAGAGAATTGGTCCAGATGACCCGCTCGGCCAAGGCTTGCAGGGGTGAGCGGCGCCATGGAAGGCTCAGCCCCTCGCCGCACCCGCATCCAGCAGGAAAAGCGCGAACTGATCCTGGAGGCAGCCCTCGAAGTCTTCTCCGCCAACGGCTTTCGCGGTTCGACCATCGACCAGATCGCCGAGGCCGCCGGGATGTCGAAGCCGAACCTGCTCTACTATTTCCGCCGCAAGGAAGACATCCACGAAACGCTGATGGAGCGGCTGCTGGCGACGTGGCTGGCGCCGCTACGTGAACTCGACGACATCGGCGACCCCCTGACCGAGCTCAGGAGCTACATCCGGCGCAAGCTCGAAATGGCGCGTGATTTTCCCAGGGAAAGCCGGCTGTTCGCCAACGAGATCCTGCAAGGCGCGCCGCGCATCATGCCGCTGCTGGCGGGTGAGCTGAAAACGCTGGTCGACGAGAAGGCCAACGTCATCAAGGGCTGGATGCGCGCGGGAAAAATCGCCCGCACCGATCCCTGGCACCTGATCTTTTCGATCTGGGCGACGACGCAGCACTATGCCGATTTCGATGTCCAGGTCCGTGCCGTGCTCGGCGCCGATCGCGGCGGCGACGGCCGCTTCGAGGATGCGGCGCGGTTTCTGGAGCAGTTGTTCATTGATGGGCTGAAGCCGAAGGGCTGACCTTGGGCGTCAGGCGCTGCGGCGCTCCGCCGGCATCGCCTCAAGCAAATTCTGCAGCTTCTCGATCGAATTCTGTTCGGCCAGCGGCGTGTAGACGATCAGCTTCATGTCCGAGCCGTCGTCGATCGACAGGCTCATATGCTCGAACGTCATGGCGCCGGCGCTCGGATGTCGGACATGTTTCACCCCCGACAATCGGCGTGCCACGTCGCGTTGCGGCCACCAGTCGCGAAACTCCGGACTTGAGCGCGTCATAAGCACGATCAGCCGCTCGAAATCCGCATCGCCCACATAGCGGGCGCTTTCCGCCCGGAACGAGGCCAGCACGGTGCGCGCCAATTGCTCCCAGTCAACCAGCAGGCGCCGGTGATGCGGATTGGTGAACACCATGTGGACGATGTTGCGGGCGTCGCCCTCTAGCAGGCCATAATCACCGAACACCGCTACCGCCGCCGGATTCCAGGCCAGCACATCCCAGCGCCGCCCGACGACATAGGCCGGCTGCAGCACCAGGCTCTCCAGCATATGCATTAGCGGGCCATCGACCTTTTCCGGCGCAGCCACGCGGTTCTCCGGTTGCTGGCGGCCTGCCAGGATGAACAGATGCCGCCTTTCAACGGCGTCGAGGCGCAGCGCTTCGCTGAGCGCCGCTAGCACCTCCACCGAGGGTCTGACCTCGCGCCCCTGCTCTAGCCATGTGTACCAGGTGGTGCCGACGCCGGCGATCATCGCCACTTCCTCGCGACGCAAGCCTGGCGTGCGTCTCCGCAGGCCGGTCGCGATGCCGGTGGCGGACGGCGTCAATCTTTCGCGGCGCGAGCGCAGGAAGGCGCCAAGCTCGCGCCGGCGGCTGTCTTCAGCGGAGTGCGTGGGGGCATCCATGAGCGCTATTATAGCAGTATTGATACCAGGATAAAGTTTGAACTGTTTGGGCTGGGTCAGGCGCCCCATCTTCCATCCAGAGAGATGGAGGCTCTGAATATGGATCTGAAAGACAAGACAATCCTCATCACCGGTTCGACCGACGGCGTCGGCCGTGTCGTCGCGCAAAGGCTGGGCGCCGGCGGCGCGCGCGTGCTGGTGCATGGCCGTGACGCGGCTCGCGGCAAGGCAACCGTCGCAGAAATCGAATCCGCCGGCGGCAAGGCCGAGTTCCTCGCCGCCAACCTCGCCTCGCTAGCCGAGGTCCGCCGCCTGGCCGAGGCCGTACGCGCAAAAACCGACCGGCTCGACATCCTCATCAACAATGCCGGCATCGGCACGGCCGGCGCCAAGCGACAGCTCAGCGCCGACGGCTTCGAACTGCGCTTTGCGGTCAACTATCTCGCCGGTTTCCTGCTGACCTCGGAACTGCTGCCGCTGCTCAAGGCGAGTTCGCCGGCGCGCATCATCAACGTCGCTTCGGCCGGCCAGCAGGCGATCGATTTCGGCGATGTCATGCTGACACGTTCCTATGACGGCGTGCGCGCCTATTGCCAGAGCAAGCTGGCGCAGATCCTGTTCACCATCGACCTGGCCGGAGAGTTGAAAGGCAGCGGCGTCACCGTCAACGCTCTGCATCCAGCGAGCTACATGAACACCACCATGGTCCGCCAAGCCGGCGTAACGCCATGGAGCTCGGTCGAGACCGGCGCCGACGCCATTCTCAACCTCGCGACATCGCCCGCCCTGGAGGGCCGCAGTGGCCTCTATTTCGATGGCCTAAAGGAATCCCGCGCCGAAGCACAAGCCTATGACGCCAAGGCCAGACAGCAATTGCGAACCCTGAGCCTCGACTTCGTCGGCCAAGTCTCCGCAAAATCGAAGGAACAGCATTCATGACCGGCAAGATCGAACACACGGTCGTCATCGGCGGCTCATCCGGCATCGGCCTCGCAACGGCGCGAAAACTGCTGGGCCCAGGCATGAAGGTGACCATCACCGGACGAAGCCAGGACAAGCTCACCAGCGCCTGGAAGAGCCTCGGCGGCGCCGCCGAAAAAGCTGCCTTCGATGCTTCGAAGCCGGATGAAGTCCGCCATTTCTTTGGGGAACTCGGACCGTTCGATCACCTCGTGCTGGCTGCCAGCGGCGGCAAGGGACTTGGGCCGTTCGAAACCCTCGATCTCTCAGACATCGCCGGCGGCGTCGACGAGAAAGTCAGGCCGCAGCTGTCCTGCCTGCAGGCTGCCTTGCCGACGCTCAACAGATCGGGATCGGTCACTTTCATCTCGGCGGTGTCGGCACAATTGTCGGCGCCCGGCGTGGCTGGCATTGCCGCCGTCAACGGCATGCTGTTGACGGTGGTGCCGATCCTGGCGGTCGAACTGAAGCCGCTGCGCGTCAATGTCGTGGCGCCCGGCGTCATCGACACGCCGTGGTGGGATTTCCTGGCCGAAGACCAGCGGCAGGCGGTGTTCAGCGAATATGCCGGCAAAACCCCGGTGGGCAGGATCGGCCGCGCCGAAGACGTCGCCGGCGCAATCGCCTTTCTAGTCTCCAACGGCTTCATGACCGGCCAGGTGCTGACCTGCGACGGCGGCCTGCGCTACGCGGCGTGACCTTACAGCGACTGCGCGATCAGCGTGAGAAGGCCTCCGGCCAGTGCGACGTTGCCTACGAAACCGTTGATGCGCGACGCCCGGTCCGGGCCATGATGGTCCCAGAAATTGTGGAACATCGGCGTGGCGACGATGAGAAACAGCAGCAGCACGGCGCAGGCGGTCGCAGTCCACAGGCCGGCCATCAACAGCGCGCCGGCAATGGTCTGCAGGACGATGCCGGCCCACAACGCCAATCTCGCCTGCGGCACGCCGCGCGCGGTCATCAGCCCTGTCAGGAAGGTCTCGTTCTGAACATTGCGCAGGCCGGCGCAAACGAAGGCGCCGCCGAGCAACAGGCGGCCGAGAAACAAAAAGGTCGAAGGCAAATCGACAGGCATGAAATCTTCCCCGTACTTAAGCATGAAACAGGTGGAGCGCCGCCCTTTCCACGGCGCTCCATGACTAACCGGACGGTCAGGCTGCTTTGGCAGCCGGCATCGGGTGAATGGCGTGGAACGGGATGCAGAGCCGGTTCCAGGTGTTGATCATGCCGATCGCGACCGACAGCTTGACCAGTTCCTCTTCCGAGAAGTGCTCTAGCGTGCGGGCATAGAGTTCGTCCGAAACGCCATTGTTGGCGATCAGGGTCGTTGCCTCGGTCCAAGCAAGCGCCGCGCGTTCGCGCTCGGAAAACAGCGGCGATTCCTTCCAGGCCGAAACCAGATAGAGCCGTGTCTCGGTTTCGCCATCGCGCCTCGCCTCGCGGCTATGCATCTCGACGCAGTAGGAGCAGCCATTGATCTGCGAGGCGCGGAGCTTGATCAAATGCAGCAGGCTCACTTCAAGCCCGCATTCGTCGACCGCCTTGTTGAGCGCCGACACGGCTTTCATGATCTCAGGCGCCTTGGCGAAGAATTGCAGTCTCTGTTTCATCGTCTTTCCTTTCACATCTGTTTGCGGGGGATTAAATCTGTTTGGTCGAAGCGGGTTTCTGCGGCCGCTGATGGCGCGCCACAAAGGCACAGCTGGCGGCAAACGATCGCGGATCGCCTTCGGCCTTGTAGTCAGCCACGATGTCGGACAACCGGGTTTCCGCGAGAGCGGCACGATAGGCACGCTCGGCTTTCAGCATCGCGGCATTGATGCCGCACGGCTTCACATAGGCCGAAGCATCGATCTTGACCGGGCCGCGCTGGCGGATCTCGCCGCAGCGGAAGGCCGGCTCGCGACCCTCGACCGCAAGCACGATATCGAGCAGCGTGATGCGCTCGGCCGGACGCGCCAGCCGGTAGCCGCCCGCCGGTCCCGGCACCGATTCCAGGATGCGCGCAGCAGTCAGCTGGTTCAGATGTTTCAGCAGATAGCTCGGCGACAGGCCGAAGGACTCTGCCAAAGCAGCACCCGGTATCGTGCTGTTGCCCTCCACGCTGGCCAGTGTGGCCGCGCAATGGATGGCCGCTTCTACACCCTCGCCCAGTTTCACGATGTTGCGCTCCTATTCATGGATATCTTTTATCCTAGATAGATTTTATCTGCAATAGTAAAATGAAAAACGGCGCTCGAAAGCGCCGCTTTTTTCTTCGACCCGTTCCTTACTCTGCGGCCACCTTGGCCATCGGGTTGTTCGGGTGCGTCGTCCAGTTGGCATAGATCGGCGACACCGGCTTGCCGGTGCGCTGGTCCATGACGCCGGCGGCCAGCGGCTCCATGGTGATGCAGTTCTCGACCGGGCAGACATTGACGCACAGATTGCAGCCGACGCATTCGGCCTCGATCACCTCGAAATGCCTGACGCCGTCGACCATGTTGGTGATTGCCTGGTGCGAAGTGTCCTCGCAGGCGATGTGGCAGCGGCCGCATTTGATGCAGGCGTCCTGGTCGATATGCGCCTTGGCGATGTAATTGAGGTTGAGATACTGCCAGTCGGTGACGTTGGGCGTGGCGCGGCCGACAATGTCGTTGAGCGAGGCGTGGCCTTTCTCGTCCATCCAGTTTTCGAGACCGGCGATCATCTCCTGCACGATCTTGAAGCCGTAAGTCATCGCCGCCGTGCACACCTGCACATTGCCGGCGCCGAGCGCCATGAATTCAGCCGCATCGCGCCAGGTGGTGATGCCGCCAATGCCGGAGATCGGCAGGCCGCGCGTTTCCGGATCGCGGGCGATCTCGGCCACCATGTTCATGGCGATCGGCTTCACCGCCGGGCCGCAATAGCCGCCATGCGAGCCCTTGCCGTCGATGGTCGGCTGCGGCGCGAAACTGTCGAGGTCGACGCCGGTGATCGAGTTGATGGTGTTGATCAGCGACACCGCGTCGGTTCCGCCGGAGAGTGCGGCGCGCGCCGGCTTGCGCACATCGGTGATGTTCGGCGTCAGCTTGGTGATGACAGGCATGCGGGTGTTGGCCTTGCACCAGCGCACTACCATTTCGATGTATTCAGGCACCTGGCCGACAGCCGCGCCCATGCCGCGTTCCGACATGCCGTGCGGGCAGCCGAAATTGAGCTCGATGCCGTCGGCTTCGGTCTCCTCGACCACCGGCAGGATCGCCTTCCAGCTTTCCTCGACGCATGGCACCATCAGTGAGACGACGATGGCGCGGTCGGGCCAGTCCTTCTTGACCTGTTTGATCTCGCGCAGATTGACCTGCAAATCGCGGTCGGTGATCAGCTCGATATTGTTGAGGCCGAGCAGGCGCCGGTCGGCCCCCCAAATCGCGCCATAACGCGGGCCGTTGACGTTGACCACCGGCGGACCTTCTTCGCCCAGCGTCTTCCACACGACGCCGCCCCAGCCCGCCTTGAAGGCGCGGATGACATTGTAGGCCTTGTCGGTCGGCGGCGCCGAAGCCAGCCAGAACGGATTGGGCGATTTGATGCCGACGAAATTGTTGCGAATGTCTGCCATGGGTCTTTCTCCTCTGGCCGTGGCGGGCTTACCGCCACCTTAAAGCGTTGCCTATCGGATCATTCCTCGCATCGAAGAAAAACCGATGGCGGTTCACCTTCGACCGTTACCGTGATCTGGTCCGGATCGCCCTTGCGCGCTTCCAGCCCGACCATTTTTTCATCCATGCGCACGGTCTCGTCCCCGTTGAGATAGACGCTGGCGCATGAAATCCTTGTCTCAACATGATCGCCGCTTGGCGGCCCGGATGTCCATTGGCAGATCGTGTGCTCGCTGAAGCCGACACCGGATGCCTCGACGGACATCCGCTCTTCACCCTTCGCGTCACACCATTGCGTATAGAGCCAATAGTCCGGTGAAGCCGCCGGCATTGCCGCGGTGCCGATGACGGCAGCGAGGATCGGCGCGATCATCGCAGTGCCCGGTTGATCAAGCGGGTCGGCTTTACCGAGGCCAACCAGAACGGATTGGGCGATTTGATGCCGACGAAATTGTTGCGGATGTCGGTCATAACTCTCTCCGCTAGCTACAGATCACAACAAGAGTCATCTGAACTGCTACAGGCTCACTCGAAACGTTTCGGACGACGACCTGCCACACATGGTCGCTAAACGGATAACTTGCCGATACAACCAACGCAGTAGGGTTGGCCGGCGGGATATCAAGCGCGTAACCTCCAGAGATGAGCTCCTCGTTCCCGCACCCAAGCATAGGAGAGAACGCCTCCCCTGCGCGAACGTCCGGTTGATCAAAATATCTGGTCACACGATGAGCCGCCGAGGCGTTGGCAGAAAACAGCAACAGGCTCGTGCTTAAAGCTCCAACGAACTTGACGACGTTAGGCATTCCAGCTTCCTCCAGCCAGTGCCCGGTTGATGCTCTCCGCCGCGTCGCGGCCTTGCGCGACGGCCGAGACCGTCAAATCGTCGCCGCCGAAAATGCAGTCGCCGCCGGCCCAGACATTGGCGAGCGAGGTGCGGCCTTCCGCGTCGACCTTGATGCGGCCGGCTTCGAGTTCGATCGCAGCACCGCTGCCGTTAAGTGCCGCCGGCACAAAGCTCTGGCCGATCGCCTTGAACACCTGGTCGGCGGTAAGCGTCAGCGTCTCGCCCGTGCCGGCAAGCCTGTCCCCGTTCATGGCGGTGTATTCGAGCTCGATGCCCGACACTTTGCCAGCCTCGGCGATGACCCGCTTCGGCTGCAGCCAGTGGCGGATGGTGACGCCGTTGGCGGCTGCCAGATCCTGCTCGAACTCGGAAGCGTTCATGTGTTCCTGGCCGCGCCGGTAGCAGATCGTCACCTCCTCGGCGCCGAGCAGCTTCGACTGCACCGCGGCGTCGATCGCCGTCATGCCGCCGCCGATGACGACGACGCGCCGGCCGACCGGCAGGCTCGCGAGATCGCTGGCCTGGCGTAGCTCGGCGATGAACTCGACCGCATTCACGACGCCATCGGCCTCCTCGCCATCTGCGCGCAGCGCGTTGACGCCGCCAAGTCCCATGCCAAGAAACACCGCATCGTAATTCCGGATCAGATCCGACAGCTGGTAGTCGCGGCCGAGCGCCCTGCCGTTCTGGATATCGATGCCGCCGATCCCCGTGACATAGTCGACCTCGGCCTGGGCGAAATTGTCGATGCTCTTGTAGGCGGCGATGCCGTATTCGTTGAGGCCGCCGGCCTTCGGGCGGGCTTCCAGTATGGTCACCTCGTGGCCATGGCGGGCGAGCCGGTGCGCCGCGGCTAGGCCGGCCGGACCGGCGCCGACCACGGCGACCGACTTGCCGGTCGATTCAGCGCGCGAATAAAACTGCTTGTGCTCGGCCATGGCGACATCGGTGGCGTAGCGCTGCAGGCGGCCGATCTGCACCGGCTTGCCTTCCGCCACCTCGCGCACGCAGACCTCTTCGCACAGCGTCTCGGTCGGGCAGACGCGGGCGCACATGCCACCCAATATGTTCTGGTCGAAAATCGTCTTGGCCGAACCGATCGGGTTGCCGGTCGATATCTGGCGGATGAACAGGGGAATGTCGATCGAGGTCGGGCACGCATTCATGCACGGCGCATCGTAACAGAAATAGCAGCGGTCTGATTCGACCAGCGCCTCGTGGTGATCGAGCGGCGGATGCAGGTCGGAAAAATTCTCGGCGTACTGGTCGGCGGCAAGCCGGCCGCCGGCAATGCCGTCCTTGAACTGGCCTTCTGGCATCGTCAGTTCCCCATGTTTTCGTTTTGGGAAAGGCTAGCACGTTTTATTTTTTTATCAATTGGTCAATTTTCGACCCAAGCCGCTGAAAAGACTAGCTGATAATATGATTTAGTTGCTCATGTTATGAGTGACGGTTGCGTCCTCAAAGAGGGGAGCGCGACAAGCTCCAAGTCGCGGCAAGCTGTTCCAGGCCAGCGCGAAATGATAGGGCGCTTGAGCACGATGCGCGGCTTTCATTCAACGGAGAAGACGATGACCGATGATAGGGAGACGGCTCACCGGTGGGAGCCCGTGGGAGATTTACCTCTGGCTGCCTGTCAGGTGTGGCGTCTAAAATCCGACAATAACTTTGAGCTGACCGTCGAAGGCGACTTCGGGACATCGAAACGAACTCTCAAGATCGATTTTCAAGGGGTAGTAGCCCTGGCTGCCCATGATGACATGCTGGGACTGACCAAAATCCGTGCGGACACCTCGATCCCATTGATTGGATCTGGCAGGCAAGCCTCCTACAGGTGGCCGATCCTGCGAGTGGAGAACTCGCATTGGTTGCGATCGACACTTGGCCCGACAGTAGACTGTACGCATTTTCTGCTGCTCAGTCTCGAATGCACGGTTGAGGTCATTGCTCGTGAAGCCACTCCTTCTTGGATCTGATCACCCGAGGAGCGAAACGCCTTGAAACCGCATACGCTCCGGCACAGGCCAAGATTGGTGGCTGTTCGCTACGAAGGTGCCAGCTGTAGGCTGGCATCTGAGGGGCCGCCATGAATCGACCTGATCTCGTCGGCAACCAGTTGCTGCAGCCGCCACAGATTGCGGTCGCGGATGCCGAATTCCTCGAGGTGGCTGACGGTGTTGTAGAGATATTCCGCACCCGAGCCGACATGGCCGCAGGCCCGCGCCAACACCCGCGCCACCCGATCTAGCGGCTGCCCAAGCGAGGTTCCCCTGCCCGTCACCCCGACCCAGAAGCCGAGCGCCCGTATCCGGCCCTGCTCCGTGCGCACGGGAACCCACCGGACCGAGCTGACACTCTCATGGTCGTCGATCTCGCGCCGCAACAATCTTTCGATCTGCTGCGGCTTGTCGCCGTCGGGCAGGCGGTAGATGACGCCGTCGCATCGGCCGCCGCGTTCGAGCGCCATCATCAGCCCCGGCTGCGCGACGCTGCCGCGCCAGCGCACCATGTCGAGGCAGAAGGAGCGATGCCAGCCAAACGCAGTGGCGCGCTGGCGTTCGACGGGCTCGAAAGCCGGCTTCCAGATCAGCGAGCCATAGGCGAACACCCATAACGGCCCCGCATCGGCTTCGTCGGAGAGCCGTAAGGCAAGCGTGCGAAAATCCTCATCGTTCAGCTGCGTCCAACTGCAGTCGGGTCCGGGATCGACCTCTTCGCGATGACACAGTGACACAAGCTCAGGCGTGAGCGACATAAGGCGCATGAAACGACTACCCCTCGTTTGCCCAAGGAAAGTCGAAAACCGCCGCACGTGCAAGGCGTCGGTGGGGCGAAGTGCGGAACGATGTGTCAACGCAGCCGTTGAATTTTCTCCGGTTCGCTGTCGGATTCGCGTCGCTGAAAACGTCCTTTGATGGATCGGACGACGATCTATGCATAGGTGAGGAGACCGAGAATGCCGAGATCCCCAATGCCCTTCTTCTGGTACGAGTTGATGACCAGCGACCTCGATGCGGCGCAAGCGTTCTACACCAGCGTGGTCGGCTGGCGGGCCGAGCCCTTCGACAAGGCGCCCGGCATGCCGCGCTATATCGTGGTGAACTCCGCCGAGCGTGGCGTCGGCGGGCTGATGACCCTGCCCGAGGAAGCAGCCAGGACGGGTCTGAAGCCGGCCTGGTTCGGCTATATCCACACCAGCGATACCGATGCCTCGACCGAGGCACTGAAAGCCGCCGGCGGGGCTGTTCACCGCGAACCCGACGACATTCCCGGCGTCGGCCGCTTCTCCGTCGTCGCCGACCCGCAAGGCGCCGCCTTCATGTTCCTGCAGCCCAGTGGGCCCGACCAGCCCGTCCTTCCGGCAACGACGCCGGGCCATGTCGGCTGGCACGAGCTTTATGCGGCCGACCGCCAGAAGGCCTTCGATTTCTACTCAAGCCAGTTCGGCTGGACCGATGCCGGTAGCATGGACGTCGGCGAGATGGGCATCTATCAGACCTTCTCGGCCGGCCCTGAATCCGGCGGCGGCATCATGAACAAGCCGCAACCGCTGCCGGTGCCGGTCTGGCTGTTCTACTTCAATGTCGGCGCCATCGACGCAGCCGCCAAACGCGTCACCGACAATGGCGGCAAGATCGTCATGGGTCCGATGCCGGTTCAGACCGGCCAATGGATTGCCCAGTTCACCGATCCGCAAGGCGCCTATTTCGCGCTGATCGCGCCGGGCCGCTGACCCCCTCCGGTACTCGCCTGCACGGAAACTGCTCTCATCGCACTGCCGGTGCGATGAGAGGCGCGTCCGGGCGCGGTCACTCCGGCGCCAGCACCGCGACTTTGAGGTTCTCTTTCCTGGCGCCGCTGAGCTGGATCGTGGCTGCGCCAGGCGTCAGCTTGAAGCGCACGCTCTTGCGGATGCCGGGGCAGGTCTTCACGCCGCTGAAACCCGCTGATTTCACGGCTTGGCCATCCTGAATGACGTCGACCCAGGCCTCCTCGGACAGGCTGATCTGGAGCTCTCCTTCCGCTGGCACGGCCACGTTTGCCGTCGCGCCGAACGTGCCGGCTGCCGGCGCGCGTTGCGGTGAGACCGTGAAGCTGACCGCATCGACGGGCTCCAGCGCCATATCCGCGGCTTCGCCGAAAGCAAGAGAGGCACCGGACTGCGCGGCGGGCGCTGCCGGAAACAGTTCCTGCTCGCGTGTCACCGGCCATTTGAAGGCATCGCAGCCAGCATCAGCGGCCATGGCGAAACTGGTGCTTGCGAGGATTGCGAACAGGCTGATGGCGGCTTTTTTCATTGCGAAGGAACCCGTCTGGTTTGGAGTGTCTACTCGCAGATATACAACCTTAACGAGATCTATGCAACCATAACGAGAGCAAATTTCGAAGTCAGACTGGAAATAATTGCAATCACCGATTGTTGATGACAGGCCATGGGAAGTGAATGGTCCAGCGCCGGGTGATGATTTATGGCCGGGCCACATGGTTGGAAAAATGGAGTTTAGATGAAGCTTTTTGACGGTCTCGCCAGATTTCAGCCGCAGGCACTCGGCGTCCTGCGCATCATGACGGCCCTGCAGTTCCTCGAGCATGGCTCGCAGAAACTGTTCAATTTTCCGGTCAGCGCCGAGCCTCACGCTCTTAGCGGCCTGACGGCGACGGCAGGCATCCTGGAGTTCGCCGGTGGCATCCTGCTGGCGCTCGGTCTGTTCACCCGCCCGGTCGCGTTCCTTCTGGCCGGCGAGATGGCCATCGCCTATTTCATGGCGCACTATCCGCGCGACTTCTTCCCGGTCAACAACGGCGGCGATGCGGCGATCTCCTTCTGCTTCATCTTCCTCTATCTGGTGTTTGCCGGCGCCGGCGCTTTCGCGCTCGACAACCGCCGCAGCACCTGACGCGCCTAATGCATGTCGCCCAAAAGTGCGCAGCGGTTTTGGGATAACGACTTGCACCAAGAATCTGAAGCGCCTCGGCGAAGCCGAAGCGCTTCAGGCGCGCATTCGCTCGAAGTTCGCGTCAAAGAGCGGCGCTGCCTGAACGCGCGCCGCGTGGCGCTTGCCCAAAAGTTCGATTTCGAAGCCGTCGCTCTTGTCTGCGATCTCCTTCGGCACATAGCCGATGGCGACGGATTTCTTCGAGTGATGCGCATAGCCGCCCGACGTTACCCAGCCGCGCACCGCGCCATCGTACCAGATCGGCTCGTCGCCGATGACATCGGCATCGTCGGCATCGAGGATAAATGTGCGCAGCCTGAGCTTGCCGCCCTGCTTGCGCTCGGCAAGAGCGCCGGTTTTACCGATGAAATCGGCATCCTTGCCATAGGCGACGAAACGGTCGAGCCCGGCCTCCAGCGGCCCGTAGATCGGCCGGTATTCGCGCGCCCATGAGCCGTAGTTTTTCTCCAGCCGCAGCCCATTGAGCGCGCGCGAGCCGAACAGGCCGAGGCCGAATTCCTCGCCTGCCGCCATCAACGCCTGGAAGGCAGCGCGCTGATATTCCGGCGCCACCCAGATCTCGTAGCCGAGATCGCCGGTGTAGCTGACGCGGCCGACCAGGCACGGCGCCGTGCCGATGTCCATTTTCGCGACCGCCATGAAGGGGAATGCGGTGTTGGCGACATCCGCGCGGCTGACCTTTGCCAGCACCTCCCTCGCCTTGGGCCCCGCAATGGCGAGGCCGGTCAGCCTCTGGCCCAGCGCCTCTATGCGCACTGAGCTATCCGCAGGTAAATGCGCCTCGAACCAGCGCATATGATATTGCTCGGCAATGCCGGAGCCGGCGATGAACCACTCGGTCCCGTTGGAATTGGGGGCACCGATATTGGCCAGCGTGAAATCGCCGATGAGCTTGCCGTCATCCTTCAGCATCGGCGCCAGCGTCATGCGGCCTGGCTTGGGCAACTTGCAGGCAAAGATCAGGTCGAGCCAAGCGGCCGCCCCTTCTCCCGTCACCTTGTATTTGGCGAAGTTCGAAATCTCCGCCAGGCCGACGCTCTCACGAACCGTCGCGACCTCATTGGCGACATGGGAAAAATCGCTGGACCGCCGCCACGAGAACTCGTCCCTGACACCCTCGGGCGCAAACCATAGCGGCACTTCCAGCCCATAGGACACGCCCCATTGCGCGCCCTTGGCCGATAGCAGATCGTAGATCGGAGTCGTCTTCAGCTGCCGCCCCGCGGGCAGTTCCTCATTGGGGAAGCGGATCGAGAAGCGGCGCGAATAGTTCTCGCGCACCTTGGCATTGGTGTAGGCCATCGTCGCCCAGTCGCCGTAGCGCGCGACATCCATCGCCCAGATGTCGGCGCCGGGATCGCCCTCGATCATCCAGTTGGACAGCGCCAGGCCGACGCCGCCGCCTTGTGAAAAGCCCGCCATGACGCCGCAGGCGACCCAGAAACCCGGTAGCCCGCGCACCGGCCCAACCAGCGGATTGCCGTCCGGTGCAAAGGTGAAGGGCCCGTTGATGATCTGCTTGATGCCGGTCCTCTCGAAGGCCGGGAAATGCCGGAAGCCGACCTCGAGCGACGGCGCGATGCGGTCGATGTCCGGCTCCAGCAGTTCATGGCCGAAATCCCAAGGCGTCTGGAACTCGGACCACACCTTGTTGGCCTTCTCATAGGTGCCCATCAGCATGCCGCCGCGCTCCTGGCGCAGATAGAGCTCACCGTCGAAATCGACGGCGTGGATGATCTCGGTGCCGGTCTTGGCGTTCCACGCCGCGACTTCCGGCATATCCTCGGTGATCAGGTACATGTGCTCCATGGCCAGCACCGGCAGTTCCAGCCCGACCATGCGGCCGACCTCGCGCGCCCACAGGCCGCCGGCATTGACGACATGCTCGGCCACGACCTCGCCCTTGTTGGTGATGACCCGCCACATCCCGTCGGGCCGGCGCACAATGTCTTCCACCTTGGTGAAGCGCTCGACCTCGGCGCCAAGCTTGCGCGCGGCCTTGGCGTAGGCATGCGTCACACCGGAGGGATCGAGATGGCCGTCTTCCTTGTTGCGAACGGCGCCGACGAACTGCTTGGGATCAATCAGCGGCATCAGTTCAGCCGCTTCGTTGGCCGATATTTCCTCGAGATCGATGCCGAGGTAACGCCCTTTGGCAACGACGCCGCGCAGCCAGTCGAGCCGCGCCTCGGTCGCCGCCAGCAGCACGCCGCCGGTCAGATGCACGCCGGTCGCCTGCCCCGACAGCTCCTCGATCTCCTTGTAGAGCGAGATCGTGTATTTCTGCAGCTTGGCGACGTTGGGGTCGCCATTGATCGTGTGCATGCCGCCGGCCGCATGCCAGGTCGAGCCCGAGGTCAGCTCGTCGCGCTCCAGCAGCACGACATCGGTCCAGCCATGGCGGGCCAGATGGAACAGCACCGAACACCCGACGACGCCACCGCCAATGACCACGACCTTTGCATGCGATTTCATGAGTTTTTCTCTGTTATCAATGAGTTGAGGAGATAAGGTGAATCAGAAAGGCAGCGCCGCGCGCCGACGCTGAAAAAGTCACGGTCCGCCCTGCCCGATCGCTTCCTTGCGCCTGGCCATGTATGCCTCCAGCGCCTCGCGCACGGCGATGTCCATCACCGGCTCGACATAGTCTTCCAGCGCCTTCTTCCACAGCCGGGTCGCGCGCGCCGTGGTGTCGAGGCCGCCGGCTTCCTGCCAGGCCTCGTAATTCTGCCAGTTGGACAGCATCGGCTGGTAGAAGGCGGTGGCATAGCGTTCCAGCGTGTGCGGTTCG
The DNA here is from genome assembly GCF_040320155.1 of Mesorhizobium sp. M0771. NCBI lineage: Bacteria > Pseudomonadati > Pseudomonadota > Alphaproteobacteria > Hyphomicrobiales > Phyllobacteriaceae > Mesorhizobium > Mesorhizobium sp. M0771. The sequence continues at coordinate 116,348 of NZ_JAMYPC010000012.1, forward strand.
CCGAAGAAATGGCCGCCGGTCGGCACCGCGCCCAGCGCCTCGACAGCAAGCTCCGCCTCGTCGACGACGATCGGGCGCAGGAATTCCATCATGTGCTGGATCATCTCGACATCGATGATGAGCTTTTCGAACGATGCCGTCAGCCCGCCTTCCTGCCAGCCGGCGGCATGATAGACGAGGTTGCCGTGGCCAAGCACAGCGCCCCACAGCGCCATCAGCGTCTCGTAGGCGCCTTGCGCGTCCGCCGCATTCGATGCCGACCCCGGTGTCGTGCGGTAGGGCAGATTGTAGCGCCGCGCCAATTGCCCCGAGGCGATGTTGGCCTTGGTGTTCTCCGGCGTTCCGAAGGCCGGCGCGCCCGACTTCATGTCGACGTTGGAGGTGAAGGCGCCGTACATCACCGGCGCGCCGGGGCGCACCAGTTGCGTCAGCACCACGCCGAACAGTGCTTCGGCATTCTGTTGCGCCAGGGCGCCGGCGAGCGTCACCGGGCTCATCGCGCCCATCAGCGTGAACGGCGTCACCGCCACCGACTGGCCGAACTCAGCCATGGTCATCAGCCCTTCGGCCATCATCTCGTCGAAACGCCGCGGCGAGTTGACCGAGATGATGGTGGCAATGCCGGGATCATCGCGCATCTCGTCCAGCGTCAGCCCGCGCGCGATTGCCATCATCTCGATGCCGTCCAGCGCCCGGCCTCGTCCGATCGCCGAGACATGGAAAGATTTGTCGGTCAGCGTCAGATTGTTGAAATAGGTATCCATGTGCCTGGTGTTCGCCGGCAGTTCCACCGGCGCGCAGACCTGGTTGCCGAGCATGTGGATGCAGTTGAAATGCTGAGCCAGCCGGGTCAGATCGGCATAGTCGTGCAAGTTTCCAGCGCGCCGGCCGCGCTCCATGTCGTGCACATTGGGCGGCCCGGCGACGAGGGTGAAATTGATCGTGTTGCCGCCGAGATGAATGGTGTTGGCGGGGTTGCGCGGCGTCAGCCGATAGCTGGACTGCGTGGTCTTCAGCGCCTCGGCGACAAGGCCCCGGTCGATGCGGACATTCGCGGTCGCATGGTCGACTTTTGCGCCCGCCTTCTCGAACAGCGCCAGCGCCCGCTGAGACATCACCTCGATGCCGAAATTTTCCAGAATATGCATCGACGCCTGGTGGATCGTTTCGACCTGGTCGACTGAGAGCATCGCCATCGGCGGATAGGGATTGGTCACCCGCCGCAGTGGAAGTTGCGGGATGGCGGCGGGCCCCCGGTTGCTGGTTCGCTCCGCGCCGCGCTTTCGTCTTGGTTCATTCATGCCTGGCATCAGAGCGCCGGCATCCGGATATCGCTGTCAGAAATCCGCCCTTCGCGGGCGTGATTTTAGCCAAGGCGGCATTTTTGAATTCGTATGGAGACAGAGGCGACGCAAAAGGTCGGAATAATGATACAGGTCCCACTCAGCGGAGCCGGGCCGGCAAGCCGTTAAGAAACGCCGCAAGATTCCCTTTATGATTTCAGCCTATCCGTCTTCCATGCGTAGTTCGAATTTGAGTAAAATTGTAGCGGTTGGCGTGCTGCTGGCTTTGCCGGCCTGCGCGACGCCGCCCAACCATATCAACAATGTCTGCGCCGTCTTCGACCAGAACGACGGCTGGTTCGACAACTGGCAGTCGGCCGCCGAGCGCGCCTCGCAGAAATACGGCCTCCCTGTCCCCGTGCTGATGGCGACGGTGCGCAAGGAATCCGGTTTCAAGAGCAATGCCAGGCCGCCGCGTACCAAACTGCTCGGCTTCATTCCGTGGAAACATGTCTCGTCGGCCACCGGTTTCTCGCAGGCGCTCGACGGCACCTGGTCGCAATATCAGAGCGAAACCGGCAGCTGGGCGGCGCGGCGGACCAAGTTTGCCGATGCCGTCGATTTCGTCGGCTGGTATCATTCCAAGACATCAGACACGTTCGGCGTCGCCCGCAACGACACCTACAATCTCTATCTCGCCTACTATCTCGGCTGGACCGCCTACGGCCGCGGCAACCGTGGCGATGCCGGCGTGCAGGGCTATGCCAGGGCGACCGAAAAGATGGCCCGCGACTATGCCGAACAGCTGCAGCAATGCGGCAACTGACGTTGCCAAGCGGTCTTGCAGCCACGCAGTTTGCGATCGAAGCAGAACTCAGCCATTCATTCGCTTGGGATCAGGTGGAGGATCGACCTCCCTCCCTTTACCGCTGCCGTCGACAGCTTTCGGTCAAACGTCGCCAATTGGCCGTCACGCGCCTTGGCGAGTACCAACAAATAGCTATCCGTTACCTGTGCCGGGGTGAGGATCCTGGCTGCATCGATGTCGTTGGAACCGACAAGGCTGATCTCGTCAGGCCAGAACTGATGTCCTGAAAGGGCATGCAGCTTGCCGACAATCTGCGCCACCACGGCGGGCGAACCCGGAGAATTGGGGTATTTCGGGTTGCTTACAATCCTGATGACGCCATTCTCGGTAATGGGACATGTTGCCCATGATAAATGCCCGGTGGATTGAAACCACCGATGGGCATCTTCATGCGCGACGTGAGCCGGATCGATCAACGCAATCAAGACATTGACGTCGAGCAGGAAGGTCACGGCAATTCGTCGCGAAGCGCATTGACCATTTCGAGATCGACCATCGGGCCGTCGGGCCGCGATGCAAGCAAGGGGATGCCGTTGCGTTCACCGCCGGTCGGTGGCCTGCGCAGTGAGCGGCGAGCCAGATCGGAAATGACATCGCCAACGCTGCGATCCTGCTGTCGCGCCATGGCCTTGGCCGCAAGTAGGACATCGTCATCGATTGCAAGTGTGGTTCTCACAATATCATCGCGCATCAAACATCACGCATCACATAAAGCAATGGACAGCAATATTCAAGCGAACGTAGCCTGTCGTTCCTTGAGCTATGGCGACGCTGCGGCAATGCGCCAACGAGCGGCATTGCCTCTATGGCTGGTCAGCTCGGCTTCTTGCCATGCGGGCGCTTCGGCGGTTCGCCGGCGAAACCGGGGCCGATCCCATCCGGTGCGTCTTCCGGCACGCCCTCATGCGCTGCGTGTTCCCTGTCGAACTTGATCACCGGCTCCATCGTCGCCAGCACATCGTCCGACAGCCAGCACAGGCTCATATGGCCATCGCCGAGATGCTTCACCGGCGGCACCTTGGTCTCGCACAGATTGTCCGGCACCAGCCTCTTGTAGCCGCAGCGCGTCTGGAACGGGCAGCCGCTCGGCGGGTTCATCGCCGACGGGATATCGCCTTCGAGCACGATGTGCCGTTTGACCACGCTGGTGTCGGCGATCGGGATCGCCGACAGAAGCGCCTCGGTGTAGGGGTGGTAGGGCGGCGCGAAGATCTGGTCGGTCGTACCCTGCTCGACGATGTAGCCGAGATACATGACGACGACCCGGTCGGCGATGTAGCGCACGACGGACAGATCGTGACTGATGAACAGCATCGTCGTCTTGTTCTTGCGCTGGATGTCCATCAGGAGCTCGGTCACCGCCGCCTGCACCGAGACGTCGAGTGCCGACACCGGCTCGTCGGCCACCACCACCTTGGCATCGCCGGCAAAGGCGCGCGCCACGCCGATGCGCTGCTTCTGGCCGCCTGAGAGCTGACGCGGCTTGCGCGTCTCGAAGGCCCGCGGCAGCTTCACCAGGTCGAGCAGCTCCAGCATGCGCTTGCGCCGCTCGGCGACATTGTTGCCGACTTTGAATTTTTCCAGCGTGCGGATGATCTGCGAGCCGACGGAGTGGCTGGGATTGAGCGTATCGAACGGGTTCTGGAACACCATCTGGATCGACGACACCGTTTCGACGCTGCGCTTCTCGATGCCGGTCGACTGGATCTCCTTGTTGCCCAGCGTCACTGTGCCGGCACTTGCCGTCTCCAGCCCCAGCAGGACCTTGGCCAGTGTCGACTTTCCACAGCCGGACTCGCCGACGATGGCGACGGTCTCGGATTCGCGCGCCATGAACGAGATCGTCTCATTGGCCTTGACGACGCGGCCTTCGCTGGAGCCGAACACTTCGCTGCCGCCGACCTTGTAGTATTTTCTCAAATCCTCGATCTTGAGCACCGGGGCGCCGGGCACGACCTTCTCATTGACCTTCTTGGCGCCGGGAGGCAGCGCTTCCCAGTCGATCTCGTTGAAGCGCACGCAGCGCGAGAAATGCCCTTCGTGACCGGCGACCTCGATCATCGGGATTTCGGCGGCGTTGCAGACGCCCTCGACGAAATGGTGGCAGCGCGGCCCGAAATTGCAGCCCTTGGGCCGCTCATGCGGCAGCGGCAACTGGCCGGGGATAGAGATCAGCGGCCGCGAATTCTTGTCGGCGCCCGGCAGCGGAATCGAGCGGAACAGCCCTTGCGTATAGGGGTGACGCATCCGGTCGAACACGTCCTTGATCTTGCCGGTCTCGACCGCTTCGCCCGAATACATCACCGTGATGCGGTCGCAGGTCTCGAGGATGAGGCCCAGATTGTGCGACACGAAGATCATCGACGTGCCGAACTTCTCGCCCAGCCCCTTGACCAGTTCGACGATGCCGGCCTCCACCGTCACGTCGAGCGCCGTCGTCGGTTCGTCGAGCAGAAGCAGCGCCGGCTTCGACAGCAGCGCCATGGCAATGACGATGCGCTGCTGCTGGCCGCCGGACAGCTGGTGCGGATAGGAACGCATCATGCGTTCGGGATCGGGCAATCTCACCGAGCGCACCATTTCGAGCGCCCTTTTGTAAGCCTCTTCCTTCGACACCTTGTCGTGGATCAGCGGCACTTCCATCAATTGCTGGCCGACCTTCATCGCCGGATTGAGGCTCGCCATCGGCTCCTGGTAGATCATGGCGATCTTGTTGCCGCGGATGGAGCGCAACTCCTCGTCGGACAGCTCGCCCATGTCCTTGCCCTGGAACTTGATCTTGCCGCCGACAATCTTTCCGATGTTGGAGAGGTCGCGCATGATGCCGAGCGACACGGTCGACTTGCCGCAGCCGGACTCGCCGACGATGCCCATGGCTTCGCCCGGCATCACCGTGCAGGAAAAGTCCATGACGGCGGGGATCTCGCCCTTGCGGGTGAAGAAGGAGATCGACAGGTTCTCGATCTCGATGATCGGCGCAGCGCTTGGCCCAAGGGTCGGCTTGCCGGGATTTCGAACTGCCTCATTCATGGGTCGCTCCAATCCTATTTTCATGCTCGCGGGACCCGCAGATCAGTCTTTCATCGATTGTTCGCGCAGCGAGTCGGCAAGCAGGTTCAAGCCCAGCACGAACGACATCAGCGCGATTGTCGGCGGCAGCGCCGGGTGGATGAACGAGCGCAGCAGGCGGCTGGCGTCCTTGATCGCGGTGCCCCAATCCGGGCTCTCCGGCGCCAGGCCCAGCCCGAAATAGCCGAGCGTGCCGAGCAGGATCGTGGTGTAGCCGATGCGCAGGCAGGCATCGACGATCAGCGGTCCGCGCGCATTGGGCAGGATCTCCCACAGCATGATGTACCAAGGCGATTCACCGCGCGTCTGCGCCGCCGCCACATAGTCGCGCGTCTTGATGTCCATCACCAGGCCGCGCACGATGCGGAACACGCCGGGGCTGGAGGCGAACACCACCGCCACGAAGATGTTGAGCTGGTTGGGATCGATGTGGATGATCTTGAACGGATCGGCGTCGAACACCAGGCCGGCATAGACCCAGCCGCCGATGATCAGCGTCAGCCCGAGCAATATATAGAGGCGGTCCGGCCGGTTCTTGTAGCGGGTCCAGAACAGCACCGAAAAGAAGATGATCGGGAACAGGAAGAACAGCCCGGCCATGGCGTAGGGGATCGGCGTATCCATGATGCCCGGCGTCACCAGCAGGTAAAACAGCAGGATCACCGGGAAGGCCAGCACCAGATTGGCTAGGAACGACAGCACGGTGTCGATCCGGCCGCCATAGTAACCGGCGGGCAGACCGAGCGTGATGCCGACCATCAGCGCGAAACCGGTCGCCGCCGGCGCGATGATCAGCACGATCTGGCTGCCATAGACCATGCGCGAAAAGACGTCGCGGGCGAGCTTGTCGCCGCCGAAATAGTAGATGAGTTTCGATACCGGCTCGAGCGCGCCCGGCAGCGCATCCTTCATGATCGGGACCTGGGCGAGCGGATCGAAGGGCGCGACGGTCGACGCGAAGATTGCCGTGAACAGCCAGAACAGGCAGATGCCGACACCGACTATGCCGACGCCGCTATCGAACAACTGGCCGTAGAGGCCGAGCCTTTTCTTGTAGGTGAAGCTCACCCCCATCACCAGGGCAAGCCCTAACCAGACCGGCCAGAAACGCCCAATCACGCCGAGCACGACATTGAAGGCACCGATATATTCGACCTGCATCTGCCCCAGCCCCCTATTGAACTCTGATACGCGGATTGAGGAACGCGTAGCCGACATCCGAGATGAGCTGCGTGATCAGCACGATGAACACCGACACCAGTGAACAGCCAAGCAGCAGATCGATGTCGTTGTTGCCGGCGGCCTCGACCAGCGTGTAGCCAAAGCCCTGGTAGCGGAACATCACCTCGACGATGACGACGCCGGTAAGCAGCCAAGGAAATTGCAGCATGATGACGGTGAAGGGCGCGATCAGCGCATTGCGCAGCGCGTGCTTGACGACGACGCTGCCGAAGGAAAGCCCCTTCAGCCGGGCGGTGCGGATATATTGCTGCGTCATCACCTCGACCATCGAGGCGCGCGTCATGCGGGCGATGTAGCCGATACCGTAGATCGCCAGCGTCATCACCGGCAGGGTGAAATTGTAGAAGGTGATGCCCTGGCTTGCCGAGGCGGCCGAACCGTTGAGCCAGCCGAGCCAGGAGGCGAAGATGACGGTGAAGATGACGCCCGACACATATTCGGGCGTCGCCGTCGACGCGATCGATGCGACGGACAGTGTTCGGTCCGTTCGCGAGCCCTCGCGCATGCCGGCCAGGATGCCGATCAGCAGCGAAATCGGCACCATCACCAACAGCACGCAGAGCATCAGGATACCGGTGGCGGCGAGTGCGGGGAATAGCTTTGACGCAACGGTGGTTTTGAACTTGGTCGAGCAGCCGAAATCACCTTCCAGGATGCCGGAGAATTTCGGCTCCAGCGGTTCGTTGCAGAAGGAGAAACGCTGCGTCGGCTTGCCGGTCGCCGGATCGGTCACCGGTTGCTTCGGGACGACGCCCAGCCATTGGCCGTAGCGCACGAAGAAGTTCTGCCGGTAGCCATGGTTGACCAGCCAGCTTTCGAGCTGTTCGGCCGATGTGTGCATTTCGGTCTGGCTGATCGCCAGCTTCTTCAAATTCGGCTCGAGGTTGATCAGGAAGAAGACGATCATCGTCAGGCACAGCATCGTCAATGCCATGGTGCCGAGACGCCGGATTACGAAAGAAAGCATGGCGGTCCCCTGCCGGTCTGGTTGGGGTTGGAGCCAGTTCGAAAAACCAGCTTTGCCGTTGCCGGCAGAGTTGGCCGTCAAATCGGCACTCGGATGCAATCAACCCAGTTTTATTGAACGGTCTTTCAGGAGAGTCCGCAACTTTTGCTGCGGCGGCTTCCGGTTCTGGGCCATGCGAGGCGTGACGGGAAGGAGCGAAGTGCCCCTTCCCTGACGTTCCGATCACGCCTGGTCGAGCCAGACCTTGCCGTAGTCGCGCTCGAAGGTCGGATGCATCTTGTAATTCTGCACCGCCTTGACCGAGTGGCTGTAGAGCTTGCGCCAGTATGGCTGGATCATGATGCCGGAATCCTGCAGGATCTGCTCGATGTCCTTCATCATCTCCTTGCGCTTGGCCGCATCGGCAACGGCCAATGCTGCATTGAGCTTGGCATCCCATTCGGGGTTGGAATAGGCCGACTCGTTCCACGCCTCGCCGGTGCGGTAGCCGATCGCCAGAACCTGGACGCCGAGCGGGCGCATGTTCCAGTTGGTCATCGACAGCGGATACTTGGTCCAGTCGTTCCAGAACGTCGAGCCCGGCAGCACCGTGCGCTTTACCTTGAGGCCGGCGTCGCGCATCTGCGCGGCGATGGCGTCGCCGGTATTCTTGTGCCAGTCTTCGTCGACCGTTATCAGCTCATGCTCGAAGTCGGCCTGGCCGGCTTCCGCCATCAGCGCCTTGGCCTTGGCCGGATCGCGAGCGACTTTGGGCAGCTCGTAATATTCCGGGTGGATTTGGCAGACATGGTGGTTTTCAGCCACCGTGCCGGCATTTCCGTAGCCAAGCTGCAGAACGACATTGTTGTCGACCGCCAGTTGCAGCGCGTTACGCACCTTCTGATCGCCGTAAGGCTTGTTGTTGATGTTGGTGCGGCACACGATGGTCGACGCGGTGACGATTTCGGACTTGACCAGGTCCAGTCCGTCGAGGATCGACACATAGTCGGCCGAGGTCTCGAAATTGGTATGGACTTCGCCGGCCTCGAAGGCACTGACCATGGCTGCCGGATCGGTGCCGTAGTCGACGAATTCGATGCCGTCGAGGAACACCTCGCCGTCCCACCACTTGTTATCCTCGCGGCGCTTGTAGACCACCTTCTGGCCGACATCGTAGGAGACGAGCTCGAACGGACCGGTACCGATCGGGCAGGCTTTGAAGTCGCCGCCCTTCTCGTCGAAGCTCTTGTGGACGATGAGACCGGGATAATCGCACATGTTCGGAATGAGCGCGATGTCGGCCTTGCCGAGCTTCAGCTTGACGGTGTGGTCGTCAACCTTGGTCACGGCGCTTTCGTCGAGTTTGTCGTCCTTGACCAGCGTGCCGAGACGGCCAGGCATCGAATTGCCCTCGGCCTTCTTGTCGGCCCAGCGCTTGAGATTGAAGATGACGTCATCGGCGGTGAAGGCATCGCCATTCGACCAGGTCACACCCTTGCGCACATGCAGCGTGTACTCGGTGGCGTCGTCGTTGACCTCCCAGCTCTCCAGAAGGTACGGCCGGAACGTGTATTCGCTGGTGTACTTGACCAGCGGCTCAAGCGCCTGGCGCTCGGCATTGGCGATTTCCGACCAGTCGGCCTTGCGCGGATCCTTGGGATCCTTGACCCATTGCGCGACTTTAAGGATGCCACCCTTCTTGCCCTGCACCTCTTCGGCCCTGGCTTGGGTCGGCACGGCTACGCCGAGCATGCCGTAGGCCATCGCAGTCGACGCGCCGAACACGCTCGCCATGGCGAGGAACTCGCGGCGATCGACTTTGCCTGCCTTGGCTTCTTCGGCCATGGCCAGGATGTGATCGGGAACGCGATCGCCATTACTCTTGTAATTTGTCATACCTTAACTCCCATTGTTGGCTTTCCGCCTTTTAACATTCCGCATCCCTGCCGTGATGTCAAAGACGGCATGGCTACGGAACCTGTTAGGGAATGTGCAACTTTGAAAAGGGAGCGGTTCGCGTGATAACGACAGACTTGGCGCAAAAGTGCTAGCGCGCCCAGATTCCGCCGGAATCTGCTTAGGCGAGTATTGATACATTTGGGCGGGTTGAGACAGCGCCAGTTCCGGCGGCGGTAAGGGCCAGGAACTCAATATTCCTTTTCGTAGAATATGCCGCCCTTGGCCTCGCCGCCATCATTGGCCTCGCCGCGCAGCTTGACGCCGCGTCCGACATTGAGGTCGATCGTCGCCTTGCCCGACCCTGGCCTGTCGCCTTTCTGGATCGTCACATAGGTGCGGTCATTGAGGTACTTGCCCGCCGACACGGCGGTGCCGCCCTGGTCATCGGTGGTCACATCCAGGTCGTCGACGCCGATTGCACTGCGCAGGTTTTCGAGCAGCGAGGTCGAGCCGCCGACGCCGGCCAGTTGGCCGGCGGCCTCGGCCAGCTGCGCGATCTGCAGCGGCGACAGGTTCGACATAGAGCGGCCGAAAATCAGCTGCGCCAGCACCTCGTCCTCGGGCAGCGCCGGCACCGATGAGAAGTCGAATTTCGGATTGGTCGCTTCGCCCGAGACGACGATGGTGACGGTGGCGCTGGTCGTGGTCGATGTCGCGGTCAAGTTGAGGTAGGGCACCAGCGAGCCCGAAAAGCCGACCGTGCCTTCGGTAAAGGTCAGCCGTTTGCCGAGAATCGACAGCCGCCCACGCTGCAAGGTGAAGGTGCCGACCGCCTGCGGCGAAGCCGCCGGGCCGGTCAGCCTCAGCGAACCGCCGAACTCGGCATCGACGCCCCTGCCCTGGATGAAGATCTGGTTCGGCGCATTGACCGTGACGTCGAGGACAAGCCCACTGCCGCCACCACCGCTGGCCGCCGCCGGTCGCAAGGCCTTGTCCTGCGCCCGCACGGAGGCGGGCGCGTTCTTGTGCTTGACACCGAGCGCTGCCAGCGAGCCCGGCAGCTTATCGGGAACGGTGATGACGGTCTTGGCCAGATTGACGGTGCCCGAAATCACCGGCGCCGAGGTGAGCGGCCCCTTGATGGTCAGGTCGCCGCCGAGATTGGCTGTCACCACCCTGCCGTCGGTATAGCGGCCGTCAACCAGCTTGATAGACAAATCGGCTGGGAAACCTTGCGCCGGATTGATGCCGAGGGTGCCGGAGGCCGACAGGCTGCCGCGTGTCGACAGCGTGCCGGTCAGCCGGTTGATCCGGGCAACGCCGTTGCCGATCGAAATGTCGGCGGCAATGTCGTTGACGGCAAGGCCGGAGCGCGCGTCGACCAGGCGGGCGCCCGACGTGCTGACCGTGCCGCCGATCACCGGCGACGCCGCCGGGCCGCGCATCTGGATATTGACGTTGGCGGTGCCGCTGAGCGACAGGCCTTGCGCCGCAAGCTTGGCGGCCAGGAAGGAAAATGGCACCTTGCCGTTGAAGTCGAGCACCAGCGCTGGTGTGCCGGCCGTCGTCACCGTACCGCCGCCCTTGAGGCCAAGCCCGGCGCCGTCGCTGATGTCGGCGTTGAAGGTGAGCTTCTTGCCGGCGAATGTTCCCGACGAAGAGATATTCATGCCGCCAAGACCGGCGCTGCGCGTCTGCGAGGTCTGCACCCCACCAGCATCGATATCGAAGGCGACAGTCGGATTGCCCGGCGCGCCGGTTACCTTGACTGTTCCCGAAATCGAACCGGCGGCCTGGAGGCCCGGCGAAAAACTGTTGGCGAGTGAGGCCGGCACCTTCGACAGCGCGGCGCTGATGTCGAGTGCCTGCCCGACCTTGCCGGTCACCGTCGCCGTGCCGCCACCGAGATTGAGCACCAGCTTGTCCAGCGTCGTGGTGCCGTTCGCGATGCTGACGGTCGAGGCCTGGGCGATGGCCGCCTTGATGCCCTGCACCGTGGCCTGGCCGGAAGCGAGTTCGATGGCGGTGGTGCCGCCAGCCACCTTTACCCTGCCCGCGGCCTTCGCCGGAATGCCCTTGACGGTGGCGCCGCCGGAAAACCCGGTCCAGTCGCCGTCGCGCTTCAAATCGACATCGATGCCGCTGATGGCGGTGCCGCCGGAAATGACGCTGTCGGCGCGGATTTTTCCCGAGATGACCGGCGCGGCGAGATAGTTGGCGACCAGCGCATCGATCGACACCGTCTTCGCCTGCAGGTCGCCGCGCGTGATCGAAGCGGTCGCAGCCTTGACGGCGACGTTCGGGCCATCCGCGGTCTTGGAGAATGCAATAGTGCCGCGCACATCGCCTTCGGCCTTTTCCAGCGCCAGCGCCGCCAGCGGTCCGATATCGGGCAGGTCGAGCGCGATGGTGCCGACCGGCACGAAAGCCTCGTCGAGCGCAAGGTCGCCGGAGATCTTGTTGTTGCCGAGCGACAAAAGCAGCTCGTTGATGGCGCTCTTGCCGTCGGCCGTCGCCAGCACCGCATTGCCTTGAAGCGCCTGCCCCGCGACATTGCCGGTCAGTTGCACATTGGCTGCCGGGTTCGCGGCATCGGCCTTGCCGGTCGCAATCAGCTTAAGTCCGGTGATTTCGCGTTCCGCCACCAGCAGGCGGTCGCTGTTGACCGTCAGCGACAGGTCCGGCGCCAGGCTGGGCCCCTGCGCGTTGAGTGCAAAGCTGATCGCGCCTTTGGCATCTTTCGACAACAGCGAGATGTCGGCCAGTGCACCCGTGATATCTGCGCTGAGCTTGTTGTCGGCGAGACTGGCCTGACCGTCCGCGGTCAGTGCGCCCGACGCCAGTCTGACCGGATTGGCGCTGACATTGCCATTGGCATCCCGCTTCAGCGTGGCGCTGAGCTGCGTGCGCTCTGCCAGCACGCCGCGCGCCGCAGCCGGCAATGCCGCGGACAGCACGTCGGCGTTCAGGTTGAGGTCGATTGCTCCATCGGCAAAGCCGACACGGCCATTGAAGGCACTGCCCAGCGCATCGGCCTGCACCGAGCCGCTGTCGATGGTAATCGCATCGGCCGCCAGGCTGCCCGCGACCTTGGCGGTGACTTTGCCGGCGATCAGCGGCGCGATGGTCGGATTGTCCAGACCGATCTTGTCCGCCGTCACCGTGCCCGAGATCGGACCGGTGCGGCTTCTCACATCGAACGCGTCGGAATGCAGCGCCAGCGAGATGCCCTCGACCTTGGTGAAATTCGTCGCCACCGACGGCAACACCGCCGAGATATCGAGCTTGGCTTGCGCAGCCTGCCCCGCCGCCTTCACAGACAGCGCCTGCAGTTCGAGCTTGATCGGGCCTTCCACGCTGCCGAACGCCAGCGGCAGGCTCGGACCGGAAGAGGTCAGGTCGAGCGCGAAATCGCTGGCGCCGTTCGGGTTGAGGGTGCCGGCCGCCTTGCCGGAGATTTTCTCACCCGAAAGCGTCGCCTGGTCGAGCACGACGCCGCCGGCCGCGGAATAGCTGCCGGCCGCATCGACATCGAGCGGCCCGAGCCCGGCCTGACGGGTCTGGCTGGTCTCGGCGCCGGCCAGCTTTGCATCGAAGTGGATGTCGGGATTTGCCGACGGCCCGGTGATTTGCGCCGTGCCGTCGAGCGTGCCCCCGGCATCGAGGCCGGGTGAAAAGCCATTGGCAAGCGCAGCCGGCAGCGCCGAGAAGGTCGCCGCCAGATCGAGCGTCTGGCCCGCCGTGCCCGACAGCGTCACCGAGCCGCCGCCGAGATCGACTACCAGCCTTTGAATGTTGGTTATGCCATCGGCAATGGTCAGGCTCGACGGCTCGGCGATCGCCACCTTGATGCCGCGCACCGTCGCCTCGCCGGACGCGATCTCGACGCTGGTCGCGCCGCCGGCAATCTTCGCCCGCCCGGCAGCTGTCGCCGGAATGCCTGATATGGTTGCGCCGCCGGTGAAATTCGTCCAGTCGCCGTCACGCTTGAGGTCGACGCCGATGCCACTGACGACGGTCGTTCCCGAGGTCACGCTGTCGGCCTTGATCGTGCCGGAGATCGCAGGGCTGTTGAGATAGTTGGCGATCAGTGCGCTGACGGTGACTGCCTTGGCTGCCACATCACCGCGCGCGATCGACACGCTGGCTGCATTGATGGTGACGGTGGGCGCCTCGCCGTCTTTGGAGAACACCACGGTGCCGCCGATATCGCCGGCCACCGTCTGCCCGGCCAGCGACGCCAGCGGCGCGATGTCGGGGGCGGAGATCGTCAGCGTCCCCAGCGGCAGGAATTTTTCATCGAGCGCGAGGTCGCCCGACACCTTGTTGTCGCCCAGCGCTACGCTGAGCCCCTTGATGGAGCGCTTGCCGTCGCTCGTCACCAGCGCCGCCTTGATGGCGAGCGGCTGTTCGTCGACCGCGCCGGTCAGCGAGATATCTGCGGCCGGGCTCACAATGTCGGCCTTGCCCGATGCGGTCAGCTTGATGTCCTTGACCGTGCGGCCGGAGGCCGTCAGGCTGGCACTGTCGGCCGAAACCGAGAAATCCGGTGCGTTGCGCGCGCCGCTTGCCGTCAGCGCGAAATCGACCCCGCCGGCGACCGGCACCCCGACCAGCGAAGACAGCACCGAGACGTCGCCGAGCTTGCCCTTGATGTCGGCCTGGATATCGCTGCCTTGCGCGCTGGCGGTGCCGCTGGCGCTCAGCGAACCGGAAGTGAGTTCGATCGAGTTGGCGGCGAAAGAGCCCTGCGGATCGCGCGTCGCGGTCGCCGAGAATTTGACCCGTTCGCCAAGCAGCGAACTGATCTGCGGCGGCAGCGCCGTCGACACAGCATCGGCATTCATCTTGAGCGTCATGGCGAGATCGGCCAGCGTCACCTTGGCCGTCAGCCCGGCATTGAGAGCATCGCTGCGCAGCGTGCCTTCGTCGAGCGAAATCTCGTCCCTGCTGATCGAACCGGCAAGAGAGGCCGTCAGCTTGCCGGTGATCAGCGGCGCCAGCGTCGCCACGTCGGTCTTCAGCCCGGCGGCCGCCAGACTTATACTGACCGGGCCGCTGCGGCTCTCGATGTCGAAACCGTCGGAATGGATCTTCGCATCCAGATTGTTCACCTGAGAGCCGCCGGCAACCACCGAGACCAGTGAAGCGCTGGCGTCAATCATCGGCGCCTTGCCGTCACCGAAGGCGCGCGCGGTCACATTGTTGATGGCCACCATGATCGGCTGCGCCTGGGTACCGACATTGACCGTGACCGGCTTGGCTTTGGCCACGAGTTCGACCGAAAGGTCGCTGGCGCCCTTGGGGTCGACCATGCCGGCAGCGGTCCCATGAACTGCGTCGCTCTCGATCGCAGCGCGCTCGATGTCGACGCCGCCGGCCGCGGTCGCGGTGCCGGCTAGGTCGAAGCTGGTCTTGCCGGCAAACAGCGACTTGAACCGTTCCGGCAGGAAGCCTTCGAACGAACCGTCGCCCTTGGCCTCGATCCGGTTGCCCTTGTCGGTCAGCTGGTGCCGGCCGGTGAGCTGGGTAACGATCTGACCGTCGACCATAAAGGTGCCGATGCCGCTCCAGTTGGCCAGCGGCCCGGTGCCCGAGACGACGATGTTGACCGGCGGCGCACCGGGTAGCTTGAGCAGGTTGGCGATGATGCCGCCGGCCGGCTCGGAAGCCTTGAGATCGAGGTCGAGCTTGTTTTCATCCGGCGCGAAGTGGATGTTGGCGTCGACATTGCCTTGCTTGCCGTCATGGCGGGTAACGTTGAGCACCGTCTGGATCGCCAGCGGCGACGCATCGACCTTGGCCGATCCCTTGGCCGCAAGTTCGGCAATGCCGCTGCCGGCAAGTTGCTGGCCGAGCGCGATCTCCGGCAAATCGATCGCTTTGATATCAAGCGAAACCGGCAGGCCACCCGACCCGCTCTGGCTCGGCTCGGTGCTCGCCACAGGCAGCCGTGCCAGTTCTATCCGTTCGGCCGCTATGCGGTCGGCGCTGAAATTCTTCGACAGCAGAGCCAGCGGCGACCAGTCGACGGCCACCCTGCGGGCCACCAGCCAGGCGCCCTCGCGGTCTTCCAGCACGACATGGTCGACCGTCAGCGCGCCGGACCAGATACCGTTAATGCCGCTGACCGTGACTTTGCTGTCCCTTGACGAGGCCATGTCAGAGATGATGCCGGCGAGATTTTCGCGGCCGCGCTCGGTCTTGGTCAGCACGACCAGCGCGCCGATGCCCGCCGCCGCCACGATCAGCAGCGTGTAGAAAAACAGGCGAAGGATGCGTTTCAAAATCTTCATCGTCAGAACGCCTGTCCGATCCCGGCATAGATGCCGAAACGCGGGTCGCCACGGTCGCGGTTGAGCGGCACGGCGGCGTCGATGCGTAGCGGCCCGAACGGCGTGATGTAGCGCAGGCCAACGCCCGCGCCGACCTTCACGTCGGAAAAGTCCGGCGTCGCTGTGGTCGAGACAGTGCCGGCGTCGACGAACGGCACGATGCCGATCGTGTCGGTCAGCGCAATGCGCATTTCGACCGATGTTTCGAAGAAGGAAAGCCCGCCGATCGGCTGATTGTCGATGTCCTTCGGTCCGATGCCCTGATAGGCATAGCCCCGCACCGAGCCGCCACCGCCGGAATAGAAGCGCCTGTCGGCTGGAACGTTCTGAAGGCCGGTGCCGACGATCGAACCCAGCGCGACGCGTTCGGCAAGCACGAATTTCGAGGCCGTGTCGAGCGACTGATAGGCCGACCCCTCGCCCCTGAGCTTGAGGAAGGCGGCGCCGCTCAGAATGTCGTAGCTCGGTTCGGCATAGGCCAGAACCCTGAAGCCGCTGGTCGGATTGAGCCGGTTGTCCCTGTTGTCATAGACATATTGCAGCGGAATGCTGGCGATCAGGTATTTGTGCTTGCCGAAGGCGTCCGTGATCCTGGAATAGTCGAGCGCGATTTCAGCCGAAACCGTCTGCTTCTTGTCGATCTCATAGGACAGGCCGGTGCTGCCCTTGACCGAGAAATGGTCGTAGGCATCGGGATGTTCGAGCACGGTCTTGACGCTGGCGATGAATTTCGAAGCCGGCCCGACCACGCCCGGCTTCTCGAACATGATGCCGGCATTGTAGTTGAGCTCGCTGAGATCGTTGCTGCCGATGCCGCTGATCTTGCCCTCGATGCGCAGCTTTTCGGCCCGGCCGAACAGATTTCGGTGGCCCCAATAGCCTTCCAGGCCTAGCCCTTCGGTGTTGGAGAAAGTGCCGCCAACGCCGAAATAGCGTGGTTTGCGCTCGCTGACCTGAACGCCGATCGGAATGTTGCCGTCGGCGTCGAGACTGTCGGCTTCCTTCAGCGTCACGCTGTTGAACACTTCGAGCCTCAGCAGCCGGTCGCGGGCATCGTCGATCTCGTCAGGCGAATATTGCCGGCCGCGTTTCAGCCCGGTCATATATTCGGTGAACTCGCGATCGACCTTCTCGGTGCCGTCGACGGTGGTGTCGCCATAACCGGCAACCGGCCCGGCGGCCACCGTCAGCGTCACGTCTAGCGTCGAGGTGGTGTGCTCGGCCACGACCTGCCTGTCGGTGATCCGGGCCAGCGGCCGGCCCTCCTGCTTCAGCGCCCGCACGATCAGCGCCTCGGCCTTGAGCACGGCGCCCGAGCCGGCATCGCCGCCGGCTATCAGGCCGAAATCGGCGCTCGCCAGCCCGGCGGCATCGCCCTCCAGCCGAATATTGCCGAGCGTGAATTTGGGCCCGCTCGAGATGCTGATCACCACCGGGATCGGCTGCGGACCCGTAAATTCGGCATCGGGCGGCAAATCGTCGAGCACCTTGCCCTGGATGGTGATGGTGACGACGCCTTCATAACGGGCGTCGGCAGAAAGCGCGGCGACCAGCTGTTCGCGGTCGCTACGCGCCTTGGCCAAAAGGCCGAGCGAGCCGGAAACCGGGCGGTCCTCGTCGGATTTCAGCGACGAGGCGTTTTCGAGCTTCTTAACCAAGTCCTCGTCGGCATCGGGCGCTTCGATGGTCACCGCATAGCGCAGCGGGTCGACGATATCGGCGTCCTCGTCATTCGAAGAGCCCCACAATTTGATGCCGAAGAGCTCGAAGGCGGCCGCCGACCCCGATTCGGCAACGAGCACGCTCGAGCACGCCAACGCCACAATCAGCGCGCGCGAAAGCGTGCGCCGTGGCGCACTTACCTTCGACATCTGCGCTTCATACGCCGGCATCAGGACAACCTAGGTTACAAAACTAAAATTGGAATGAAGTTTTGAAGCGCTCGTAAAGGGGCCACAATCCAATTGTCTGAAATAGGTAGGGCTTGGAATTCACACCTTCTGCGTTTTCGCAAGAAAGCGTGATCCCTTTCCCCTGGATGAACTATCGGCATACCGGTCATTGGCCGGTTTGGGAACCGTTGGCGGGCGGAAACCTGCCCGTCCTCGTGTTGACAAGCTTGACTGAAGCTTGAACATGCCGCGGACGTAGCAGTGTCTGGAGGGTGTTATGGCAATGCGCGCGGCGGCTCGTGGTCTGTCGATCTTGATTCTTCTCATTTTCGCCTGGGGGTCTGTAGCGCAAGCGGCCGAAGCCCGCCGGGTGGTGACCTCAAATAATTCCGACTATTTCGGCTTCGATCTCAGATCGGACCAGAATGTCAGCCTCGATCAGTGCAAGACGACATGCCTCGGCGACCCCGCTTGCCGCGCCTTTACTTACAACAACAGGGCCAAATGGTGCTTCCTAAAGTCCGACTATAACCAGTTGAAACCCTTCAGCGGCGCGGTCGCGGGCAAGGTCGTCAATGTCGATGGCGACCCCGATATCGGCGCCCCGCCGGAACTCGCCTTCTTCCCCAACTGGATGGCCGACCAGGCCCAGCAATACCGCAACAAGCTGACCGATCCGGCCTATGACAAGCCGACCGACGGGCTGGAATCACTCCGCGCCGCCGCCGAACAGGCTGCACTGACCGGCGACCATGGCCAGGCCATGAACAAATACGAGGCCACGGTCTCGGTCCTGCCTGACGACGGCCAGCTTTGGCTCGGTCTGGCGCGTGAAACGCTTGCCATACAGCCGGCCAGCGGCACCTCCGAATCCTACAATCTGCCGGTCAAAGGCACCTCCGCCGCCATCAACGCCTACAAGTTGCTGCGCACCACCAAGACCCGCGCCGAAGTGCTGGCGCTGCTCGGCGCCGGCCTCGACCGCCGCGATCTCTACCGTCCAGCCCTGCAGGCTTATGAAGCCAGCCTCGCGCTGGTCAGTTCGCCGGCGGTCAAGGCCGAATATGAGGATCTCAAGGCCCGCAAGGGCTTCCGCGTCATCGATCACTCGATCGACGCCGACACCAGCGCGCCGCGCATTTGCGCGCAGTTTTCCGAGGAGCTGGTCAAGACCGGCGTCGACTACGCCCAGTTCGTCACCGTCGACAACCAGCCGCCCAAGGGCGTCGAGGCCAAGGACAAGCAGATCTGCGTCGAAGGCCTGGAACACGGCCAGCATTACGAAGTGACCTTCCGCGCCGGCCTGCCGGCCGCCATTGGCGAGGTCACCGCCGCTCCGGTCGTGCTGTCGATCTATGTGCAGGATCGCGCGCCGTCCGCCCGCTTCACCGGCGACAGCTTCGTGCTGCCCGCCGGCGCCCGCCGTGGCATCCCCATCGTCACCGTCAACATGAACACCGCGCAGATGAAGCTCTACCGTATCGGCGATCGTTCGCTCGCGCAGCTTCTGTCCGGCTATCAGTTCCTGAAGCAGCTCGACGGCTATGATATCTCCAGCATTTCCGACCAGATGGGTGAGCCGGTCTGGCAGGGGCAGCTCGATATCGCCAACGACCTCAACAAGGACGTCACGACTTCGTTCCCGGTCGACGAAGCCTTGCCGCAGCGCAAGCCCGGCGTCTACGTGCTGACCGCGCAAGCGGTAAATGAAAATGACGAGGACAATTACAATTCGCTTGCCACGCAGTGGTTCGTCGTCTCCGACATCGGCCTGTCGTCCTATACCGGCCAGGATGGCCTCAATGTCTTTGCCCGCTCGCTCGGAACCGCCAAGCCGATCGCCGGCGCCGAACTGACGCTGCTGGCCAGGAACAATGAAATCCTCGGCACAGCCACGTCGGACGCCGAAGGCCATGCTGTCTTCAACCCCGGCCTGACGCGCGGCGACGGCGGCATGGTGCCGGCCGTTCTGATGGCCAAGCAGGGCGACAACGATTTCGTCTTCCTCGACATGGGCCGCGCCGGCTTCGATCTGTCCGATCGCGGCGTCGCCGGACGCGCCGCACCGGGCGCGCTCGATGTCTATGCCTGGACCGAACGCGGCATCTACCGCGCCGGCGAGGATGTGCATGTCGCAGCCCTTGCCCGCGACGTCGCCTCCAAAGCGGTGGAAAACCTGCCGCTGACCTTCATCTTCACCCGTCCCGACGGCGTCGAGAACCGCCGCATCGTTGCCGATGGCGTCTCGGCCGGCGGCTATGCCGTCGACCTGCCGCTGGAAGCCAACGCCATGCGCGGCACCTGGACGGTGTCGATCTATACCGATCCCAAGCAGGCGGCCGTTTCCAGCCAGATGTTCCTGGTCGAAGACTTCGTGCCGGATCGCATCGAGTTCGACATGAAGTCCGACAAGCAGGAGATCGCACAGGGCGAAACCGCCAACATCGACATTGACGGCCGCTTCCTCTATGGCGCGCCGGCCGCCGGCCTCGCGCTCGAAGGCGAGCTGACGCTGTCGACGGCGCGCGACTGGGACCGTTTCGCCGGCTATTCGTTCGGCCTTGCTGACGAGCAGTCGGCCGAGCCTTCGGTCACCCCGTTCACCGGTCTGCCGGTGGTCGGCGACGACGGCAAGGCGACCTTCCCGGTCACGGTCGACCAATTGCCCGCGACCACCAAGCTGGTCGACGCCAAGGTCACGGTTCGCATGCGTGAAACCGGCGGCCGCGCCATCGAACGCTCGCTCAACATCGGCATCCGCCCGCAAGGCCACATGATCGGCATTCGTCCGGATTTCGCCGACAATGAGGTGCCGCAGGGCGGCACCGCCAAGTTCAGCCTCATCGCGGTCGACCCCGACGGCAAGCGCGAGACGCTGAAGGGCGCGCAGTGGTCGCTGGTCAAGGTCGAACGCAATTACCAGTGGTACCGCAACAACAACTCGTGGAACTACGAACCGGTCACCTTCACCAAGTCGATCGCCAACGGCCAGGTCGATCTCAGCGCCGATGCCGAGGCGACCGTGACGATGCCGGTCGACTGGGGCCAGTACCGGCTCGAGATCGAGACTGCCGATCCCGAGGGCCCGGCGACCAGCTATGAGTTCGACGCCGGCTGGTATGTCTCCTCGACCTCCACCGAAACGCCTGACGGGCTCGAGATCGCTCTCGACAAGGACAGCTATGCCGTCGGCGACGTGGCCAAGCTGAAAGTGTCGCCGCATTTTGCCGGCGAACTGCTGGTCACCATCGGCGCCGACAAGCTGCTCAAGACCGTCACGGCAACCGTGCCGGCCGGCGGCAGCACGGTCGAGATCCCGGTCGGTGACGACTGGGGCGCCGGCGCCTACATCACCGCAACCCTGTTCCGGCCCGGCGATGCGCAGGAAACCCGCATGCCGGCGCGCGCCATCGGCGTAAAATGGCTGACGGTCGACCCAGGCTCGAAAAAGCTCGCCGTCACCCTGACGCCGCCGGACAAGACGATGCCGCGCCAGCAGCTGTCGATCCCGGTTTCGGTCGCCGGCGTAGCGCCGGGCAGCAATGCCTATGTCACGGTCGCTGCCGTCGATGTCGGCATTTTGAACCTCACCAACTACAAGGCGCCGGATCCGGAGGGCTGGTATTTCGGCCAGCGCATGCTCGGGCTCGAAGTCCGCGACATCTATGGCCGTCTCATCGACGGCTCGCTCGGCACCACCGGCAAGCTCAGGACCGGCGGCGACGGCGCCTCGATGCAGCCGCAAGGCAGTCCGCCGACCGAAAAGCTGGTCGCCTTCTTCTCCGGCCCGGTCCAGCTCGACGCCGACGGCAAGGCAAGGATCGACTTCGACATCCCGCAGTTCAACGGCACCGTGCGCGTCATGGCCGTCGCCTGGACCAAGGAGGCCGTCGGCCATGCCACGACCGATGTCATCGTGCGCGATCCGGTGGTGATCACTGCCGGCCTGCCCCGCTTCCTGGCGCCTGGAGATGCAGCTATCATGCGGCTCGACGTCGCCGACACCGACGGTCCGGAGGGCGACTATGCCCTGTCGATCGCCACGACCGGCGACCTCTCGACCGGCGACAAGCCCTTGCCCGAAAAGCTGACGCTGGCCAAGGGCAAGCGCCAGACGCTGACCGTGCCGCTGATTGCACATACGGCGGGCAATGCCTCGATCACCATCAAGCTCGCCCATGGCGACGGCACCGCCGTCGAGCAGACGCTGTATGTTCCGGTGCGTCCGGCGCAATTGCCGGTCACCACCCGTCTGGTCGTCGACCTCAAGGGCAATGGCGGCTCGCTGCGCGTCGACAAGGAGCTGCTCGCGGCAAGCCTGCTCGACGGCGCCTCGATCAGTGTCGGCGTTTCGCAGGCTGCCGCCTTCGACGTGCCGTCGCTGCTGATGACGCTCGACCGCTACCCCTATGGTTGCGCCGAGCAGACCACCAGCCGCGCCATGCCGCTTCTCTACGTCAACGATCTGGCGTCCGGCGTTGGCATGCAAAGCGATCCCGAACTGCACGGCCGCGTGCAGGCCGCCATCTACAAGGTGCTGAGCTACCAGGCTTCGGCCGGCAGCTTCGGCCTGTGGGGTCCGGGCTCCGGCGATCTGTGGCTTGACTCTTACGTCACCGACTTCCTGACCCGGGCGCGCGAGCAGAACTACGACGTGCCGGCGCTGGCGATGAGCCAGGCGCTGAGCAATCTGCAAAACTCGGTCGGTTACGACCAGGACGTCCAGGATCGCGGCAGCGAAATCGCCTACGCGCTCTATGTTCTGGCCCGCAACAAGAAGGCCTCGGTCGGCGATCTGCGCTACTACGCCGACACCAAGCTCGAAGCCTTCTCGAGCCCGATGGCCGTCGCCCAGTTGGCGGCTAGCCTGGCGCTCTACGGCGACGCGCAGCGTTCGGAAGCAACCTTCCAGACGGCGCTGCAGCTGGCCAAGTCGACCACCGAATACGACTACTACCGGTCCGACTATGGCTCGCGGCTGCGTGATGGCGCCGCGATCCTGGCGCTCGCCGCCGAATCGAAGCCGGTGCCGACCATCGTGCCGGAGCTGATCCGGCTGGTGGCAAGGGAACGCGCCGATGCCCGCTGGACCAGCACGCAGGACGAGTCCTGGATGCTTCTGGCGGCCCGCGCGCTGAAGTCGGGCAACAACTCTATCACGCTGTCGGTCAACGGCGCGCCGCATGCAGGTGGATATTCCAACCACCTCAGCGGCACCGACATTGCCGACAGCCCGCTGACCATCGCCAACACCGGCGCCACGCCGCTGCAGGCGGTCGTCACCACGGTCGCCTCGCCGGTAGAGCCCTTGCCGGCCGGCGGCGACGGCTTCACCATCGACCGCACCTACTACAAGCTCGATGGCACCGAAGCCAACGTCACCGAGGCGACGCAGAACGAACGCTACGTGGTCGTGCTCAAGGTTTACGAGCAGAACCGCTGGCCTTCGCGCCTGCTGATCACCGACCTGTTGCCGGCCGGCTTCGAGATCGACAATCCGGGCCTTGTCTCCAGCGCCCAATTGTCGAACTTCACCTGGCTGGCGCAAACGGACGCAGCCCATCTCGAATTCCGCGACGACCGTTTCGTCGCGGCATTCAATCCCAATGACGGCGATGGCGACCGCAACATCATGCTGGCCTACGTCGTGCGTGCGGTAACGCCGGGCACCTATGCCCATCCGGCAGCCACGGTGGAGGACATGTACCGGCCGCAATATTCGGCCCGCACCGCCACCGGCATGATGGAGATCAAGGCGCCGTAAGGCGCCTTGACGAAGATGAACACGCCGATGTCCGCTACCATCTCCTTCTCCCCGCTATGCGGAGAGAAGGAGCCGGCAGGCGGATGAAGGGCACCACCATGCTCTCCAGAAAATTTCTCCGTCGAACAGGCATCGCCGCCGCCTCCCTCGTCGGCTTTGCGGCGATCGCTGCCGCTTCTCTCTGGGAACTCGACCGCGCTTTTCCGCCGCCGCTGCCCGGAAGGCTCACCGTCTCCACCGAGGTCCAGGACCGCGACGGCCAGCTGTTGCGCGCCTTCGCCACGCCGGACGGTTACTGGCGGCTCGACACTGATCTCGACCAGGTCGACAAGCAGTTCGTCGACATGCTGGTCACCTATGAAGACAAGCGCTTCTGGGACCATGATGGCGTCGATGTGCTGGCGCTGGCGCGCGCCGCCGGCCAGTTCGCCACCAGCGGCCATATCGTCTCCGGCGGCTCGACCCTGTCGATGCAGCTTGCCCGGCTGATCGAGCCACGCGAAAACCGCAGCCTCGGCTCGAAGATCAAGCAGATGCTGCGTGCCATCCAGATCGAGCGGCGGCTGTCTAAGCAGGAGATCCTCGAACGCTACCTGACCTTGGCGCCCTATGGCGGCAATCTCGAAGGCGTGCGCGCCGCCTCGCTTGCCTATTTCGGCAAGGAGCCGAAGCGGCTGACGGTTTCGGAAGCAGCCCTCTTGGTGGCGCTGCCGCAATTGCCGGAAAAGCGCCGGCCCGACCGCAATCTCACCATTGCGCATGCCGCCCGTGACCGCGTGCTGACCCGCATGGTTTCGGCTGGCCTGCTTGGCGAGCGCGAGGCCGCGCGCGCCGCCCTCGACGATGTCTCGGGCCTGCGCCGCAAATTGCCGGCGCTGGCGCCGCACGCCGCCTACGCCATGCTGCCCAAGGCCGTGCCCGGCAAGCCACTGCAGCTTACGATCCGCAAAAGCGTCCAGCAAGGGCTGGAACAGGTGGCGCGCGATGCCGCGATCAAGCTTGGCCCGCGCCTGTCAGTCGCCATGGTGATGGCGGACGCACGCACCGGCGACATTCTTGGCGAAGTCGGCTCGGCCGATTTCTTCGATGCCAGCCGCTCCGGCTGGATCGACATGACCAGGATCGTGCGTTCGCCCGGTTCGACGCTGAAGCCGTTCATCTATGGCCTCGCCTTCGAGCAAGGGCTGGTGGCGCAGGAAATGCTGATCGAGGACAGTCCGGTCGATTTCGGCGGCTACCGGCCAAAGAATTTCGACATGGGCTATCAGGGGGATGTCTCGATCCGCCAGGCGCTGCAGCTGTCGCTCAACGTTCCGGCGATCCGCGTGCTCGACTCGGTCGGCCCGGCACGGCTGATGGCGCGCTTCCGCCAGGCCGGCGTCAGCCCCGTGCTACCGGTCAACGAGGCGCCGGGCCTCGCCATCGGCCTCGGAGGCGTCGGCGTAACGCTGCGCGATCTCGTCCAGCTCTATACCGGCCTCGCCAATGGCGGCAAGGCAAACACGCTGCATGACGGCACCGAGCCGGCCAATGCCGAGCGCACCACCGCCACCATCCTCGACGCCCAGGCGAACTGGCAGATCACCGACATGTTGTCGGGCGTGAAGCCGCCCGAGGGCGCCTTGCAGCGCGGCATCGCCTACAAGACCGGCACGTCCTACGGCTACCGCGACGCCTGGTCGGTCGGCTTCGACGGCCGCTACGTGCTGGGCGTCTGGGTCGGCCGCGCCGATGCCGGCGCCGTGCCCGGCCTGTCCGGCTATGTCTCGGCCGCCCCCATCCTGTTCGAGGGCTTCGTCCGCTCCAGCCTTGCAGCGGCACCGTTGCCCAGCCAGCCGGCCGGCGTCGTCAAGGCCAGGCGCGAAGACCTGCCGGTGACCCTGGCGCGCTTCGGGGCCGGCGCCGACGGACTGGTGCAGGCAGGCCCGACTGAACCGGCGCCGACGATCATTTTCCCGCCCAACGGCGCCCGCGTCGATCTCGCCACCAATTCCGCCGAGGCCTCGCCGCTGGTGCTGAAACTGCAAGGCGGCCGCGCGCCGTTCCGCTGGCTGGCCAACGGCAAGCCGCTCGTCGGCATCGACCGCCGCCGCACCGCGACCTGGCTGCCCGACGGCGCCGGCTATTCGACGCTCACCGTCATCGACGCCGTGGGACGCGCGGCAAGCGTGAAGGTGTTCGTTGAATAGATGGCGCCAAGCGATTCAGGGGATTGGGCTTCTTCGCCTGAAACCCGGCGCGAGGCACCCCCCTCTGGCCTGCCGGCCATCTCCCCCGCAAGGGAGATTGGCAGCTTCGGCGCCGCGCTCATTCAGCAACGTTGAAAATTGGCGAAAGCCGCAGCAACATCTGATCTCCCCCCTTGCGGGGGAGATGGCCGGCAGGCCAGAGGGGGGTGTGCCGAAGCGCTTGCATCGAGGATTGGCCTTAGCCGTATCCATGTTCGTTTCGACTTGCTCCCCCGCCGACGCCGATCCCGTGCCCGCCGGCTTCGTCCGCCTGGCCGATGTCGATCCCTCGATCCGCCAGGACATCCGCTATGCCGGCCTGGAAAATTTCCTGCATCGCAAGGCCGATGGCTACGACGCCCCAATCTGCATCCTCACGAAGCAAGCTGCGCAAGCGCTGTCCGGTGTGCAGAAAGCGCTCGCCGCCGATGGCCTGACGCTGGTCGTCTTCGACTGCTACCGCCCGGCCCGCGCCGTTGCCGACATGGGCAAATGGACCAGAGAGGGCGGCCCGCCCGATCCGCAATGGTACCCTCAGGTGCAGCGCGGCGACCTCATCGCCAAGGGCTATATCGGCGAATTGTCCACCCATTCGCGCGGCTCGACCGTCGATGTCGCCATCGCCCGCAGCGACGGCAAGAACAAGTCATCCGCCGCTTGCGGCGCGCCCGGCGCCGGCACGCTCGATTTCGGCACCAGCTTCGACTGTTTCGACCCGGCAAGCGAAACCGCACATCGCCCATTGGCGGCAGAAGCGGCGGCAAACCGCAAAAGGCTGCTCGACGCCATGCGCGCCAGCGGCTTCAAGAATTATGCGCGCGAGTGGTGGCACTACACGCTCCGGGATGAGCCGTTTCCAAAGCTGCGCTTCGATTTTCCTATCACTGCGGGCTGAACCGCCCGGTGCTACACCGAGCCTTCCCTCGCTCGGCCTTGCTTCTGCGGTGTCAGCTCCTAGATAGCGTCAAACCGGCCGGATTTGGGTTAGACCAATATGAGGAAAATATTTCCTTCCGAGACCCAATATCGGCGAAAATTTCCTTCGAGCGGACAAAAAAGGCAACGTTGAATGCATCTAATTTCTATCAATTCGATAGAGTTCAGCCGTCATCAACGGAGGCGGGAATGACCAAACCTCATTTCAAGAAACTGCTCGGCGCACTGGTCGCCACATCGATCCAGTTCGGCACGCTCGGTTTCGCGTTTGCCGATACGACCATTCTGAACGTGTCCTACGACCCGACACGCGAACTCTACAAGGCCTATGACGAAGCCTTCGTCGCACACTGGAAGGCCGAGACCGGCGAGACGGTCACGATCCAGCAATCGCATGGCGGATCGGGCGCCCAGGCCCGCGCCGTGATCGACGGCCTCGATGCCGATGTGGTCACGCTGGCGCTTGAGGGCGACATCAACGCCATCGTCACCAAATCGAAGAAGATCAATCCGGACTGGCGCAAGAAATTCGAGAACAATTCAGCGCCGTACACCTCGACCATCATCTTCCTGGTCCGCAAAGGCAACCCGAAGGGCATCCACGACTGGAGCGATCTGGTCAAGGACGGCGTCCAGGTGATCACGCCGAACCCCAAGACCTCCGGCGGTGCGCGCTGGAACTACCTTGCCGCCTGGGCCTATGCCAACGCCAATGATGGCGGCGACGAAGCCAAGAACAAGGAATTCGTCGGCAAGCTCTACGCCAATGCTCCGGTGCTCGACACCGGTGCGCGCGGCTCGACGGTCACCTTCGCGCAAAAGGGCATCGGCGACGTGCTGATCGGCTGGGAAAACGACGCCTATCTGGCGCTCAATGAATTCGGAGCCGACAATTTCGAGATCGTCTATCCCCCGACCTCGATCCTGGCCGAGCCGCCGGTGGCGATCGTCGACGCCAATGTCGATGCCAAGGGCACCCGCAAGGTCGCCGAAGCCTATCTCGGCTGGCTCTATTCCAAGGAAGCCCAGACGATCATCGCCAAGAACCACTATCGTCCGGCCAAGCCCGAGTTGGTGGATGCGGCTGACATTCCGAAGACGCCCGAAATCAAGCTGATCTCCATCGACGATCCGCTTTTTGGCGGCTGGAAGAAGGCACAGCCTTATCATTTCGGCGACGGTGGTATATTCGACCAGATCTACAAGCCGGCCCAGTAGGATTTAGATCAGGACGACATGACCATAGCACCCGCCAAGGCGGGGTGGCGATTCAGACAGCCGAGTGTCATTCCGGGTTTCGGATTGACGCTCGGCTTCTCGCTTGCCTACCTCACGCTCATCATCCTCATTCCCCTGTCGGGCCTGATCTGGCGCTCGGCAGCCCTCGGCTGGACCGATTTCTGGGCGATCGTCACTGACCGCCGGACCATCAACGCACTCGAAATCAGCTTCGGCACAGCCTTCATGGCAGCCGCCGTCAACGTCGTCTTCGGCACGCTCGTCGCCTGGGTGTTGGTGCGCTACCGTTTCCCCGGCCGCCGCGTCGTCGACGCCATGGTCGACCTGCCCTTCGCGCTGCCGACGGCAGTAGCCGGCATTGCGCTGACCACTCTTTATGCGCCCAATGGCTGGATCGGCCATCTCCTGGCGCCGCTCGGCATCAAGGTCGCCTACACGCCGCTCGGCATCGTCGTGGCGCTTGTCTTCATCGGCCTGCCGTTTGTCGTGCGCACGGTGCAGCCGATCATGGAGGAGATCGACAAGGAAGTGGAGGAGGCCGCCGCGACGCTCGGCGCCAACCGCTTCCAGATCATCACCCGCATCCTGTTTCCCGGCCTGGCGCCGGCCATCATCACCGGCTTCTCACTCGCCTTCGCGCGCGGCGTCGGCGAATACGGCTCGGTCATCTTCATCGCCGGCAACCTTCCCTACAAGTCGGAGATCGCACCGCTTCTGATCGTCATCCGGCTCGAGGAGTACAATTATCCGGCGGCCACCGCGATCGCGGCGATCATGCTTTTGCTGTCGTTCGTGATGCTGCTGGTCATCAACCTGGCGCAGTCATGGAGTCGCAAGCGCTATGGCTGACCCCGAGATCAAATCCTACGAACCGCATCACGAGAGCCGGTCGGCGGCGGTGACCGAAAGCCGGCCGGTGCGGCTGCTGCTGATGGCGGTGGCCTTCGCCTTCCTCGCCATCTTCCTGCTGCTGCCGCTGATCATCGTCTTCCACGAGGCGCTGGCGAAAGGCATTGGCGCCTACACGGAATCGCTCTCCAATCCCGATACGCGCTCGGCGATCCGGCTGACGCTGCTGGTGGCGGTGATCGCCGTTCCGCTCAACGTCGTCTTCGGCATTTCGGCTGCCTGGGCGATCGCCAAGTTCGAGTTCAAGGGCAAGGCTTTTCTAACCACGCTGATCGACCTGCCCTTCTCGGTCTCGCCGGTCATTTCCGGCCTGGTCTATGTGCTTTTGTTTGGCGCTCAGGGACTGTTCGGTGAATGGCTGAAGGCGCACGGCATCCAGATCTTGTTCGCCGTGCCCGGCATCGTGCTCGCGACCATCTTCGTCACCTTCCCCTTCGTTGCCCGCGAACTGATCCCGCTGATGCAGGAACAGGGCAACGGCGACGAGGAAGCCGCGCTCTCTCTGGGCGCCAATGGCTGGCAGACCTTCTGGTACGTGACGCTGCCCAACGTCAAATGGGGATTGCTCTACGGCGTGCTTCTGTGCAACGCCCGCTCGATGGGCGAATTCGGCGCGGTCTCGGTCGTGTCGGGCCACATACGCGGGCTGACCAACACCATGCCGTTGCATGTCGAAATCCTCTACAACGAGTACAACGCCGTCGGCGCTTTTGCCGTCGCTTCGCTGCTTGCCGGCCTGGCGCTGGTCACGCTGGTCTTGAAAACACTTCTCGAGATGCGCTACGGCGCCGAGATCGCCGCGACGCGCGGGCACTGACTAAATGCATATCGCCCAAGACTGGGAACCGGTTTTGGGACAACGACATGCACCAAATTACTGAGGGATCTACATGGAAGTTCGCGTTGCCAACGTACGCAAGGAGTTTGACCGGTTTCCGGCCCTCCATGACGTATCGCTTGACATCAAGTCGGGTGAGCTGATCGCGCTGCTTGGGCCATCCGGCTCCGGCAAGACGACGCTGCTGAGGCTTATCGCCGGCCTGGAGCGGCCGACGCGCGGAAAGATCTTCTTCGGCGACGAGGACGCCTCGCACCGCTCGATCCAGGAGCGCAATGTCGGCTTCGTCTTCCAGCACTATGCGCTCTTCCGGCACATGACGGTCGCCGACAATATCGGCTTCGGCCTCAAGGTGCGGCATGGACCGTCGCGACCACCGGCGGCCGAAATCCGCCGACGCGCCTCCGAACTGCTCGATCTCGTTCAGCTTTCCGGCCTGGAAAAGCGCTATCCGGCGCAACTTTCCGGTGGCCAGCGCCAGCGCGTGGCGCTCGCCCGGGCCATGGCCATCGAGCCCAAGGTGCTGTTGCTCGACGAGCCGTTCGGCGCGCTCGATGCGCAGGTGCGCCGGGAACTCCGCCGCTGGCTGCGCGAGATCCATGACCGTACCGGCCACACCACCGTCTTCGTCACCCACGACCAGGAAGAGGCGCTCGAGCTTGCCGACCGCGTCGTGGTGATGAGCCAGGGCCGCATCGAGCAGGTCGGCTCCGCCGACGAGATCTACGACACGCCGAACTCGCCCTTCGTCTACTCCTTCATCGGCGAATCGAGCATGCTGCCGGTCAAGGTTGAGAATGGCGAAATCTGGCTCGCCGACCGTCCGATCGGCGTGTCGGCGCCGCACGCACCCGAGGGCGATGCGACGCTGTATTTCCGCCCGCACGATATCGAACTGCTCGACGGCTGCAGCGGCTGCATCGCCGGCACGGTCGCCGCCAGCCGCCGCGTCGCCGGCACAAGACGCGTCGAACTGGAAATCGGCGGCGAGCGCCAGCGCGTCGAGATCGAACTGCCTGTGGACCATCCTGCGGCGCAGAAGAGCCGGGTGGCGTTCAGGCCAAGGCGCTGGAAGCTTTTCCCGGCGGCATAGACATCGATCCGGCGCTACTCCAGCCAGTTCTCGAGCGTCAGGCCCTTGATCCGACGGAACTCAGCGGTGTTGGCCGTCACCAGTGTCGTCCCCAACACACAGGCATGGGCAGCAATGAAAAGATCATTGTGGCCGATTGGCTGGCCTCTGGCCTCCAGCTCGGCACGAAGTGCTCCGTATTCGTTATCCATCGGCACATCGAGCGGCAGCACAGGTAACTCGGCGAGCAATTGCTCGACCTTGGCGAGCAGCTTGGCCGATCCCTTGCGGGCGCAGCCATAACGCAGCTCCGAGGCGACAACGATGCTGGTGCACAGGGCACCGTCTCCCGCGCGAACCGCCGTACTGGCGGCTTTGCCGGCCGGATTTCGGATCATGTCGCTGATGATGTTCGTGTCCAGCATGAACCGCATCAGAAGATGTCCTCGGGCCCCACGGGCGCATCATGAATCTCGGGAAAGTCGTCTTCAGGACCAAGCGGCGGCTCTTTCGCCCATTGGGCAAGGAGCGCGACGAGGCCGGGTTTGCGGACCGGCTCGATGATCAGCCGGTCGCCATCGCGGCTGATCAGGACCTTCTCGCCAGGCAGCTCGAATTCGACAGGGATGCGAACCGCCTGACTGCGGTTGTTGCGAAACAACTTCGCCTCCCTGGGCGGTGGTATCGAGTGACGGTGCTGCGGCATGGCAGCCTCCCCTGTCTGTTCCACTTGTATATGCCATTTGTATATGCCATTCGGCTTCGAATTGCAAACCACAGAAAACCCCAACGCACCGGCATTTCGCCTGGAATGAATTTTCGCCGATAACCTGCTTCAGCGATTTGTTTTTCGCTGCAACGCCATACGTCTGCCCCGTGTGCCTCGCAGTACACCCTCCGGCCCGGCTATGTTCTGGCAACGCATTGCACATCGGAGCCTGTTTTCATGAAGCGTTTTTTGCTAAGCGTCGCCACCGGCCTGGTCCTCGCCTCTTCGCCGGCCTGGTCGGCCGACAAATTGCTCAACGCTTCCTATGATGTCGGCCGCGAATTGTTCGCCCAGGTGAACAAGGCTTTCGTCGCCGGCCATCCGGGCGTCACCGTCGACCAGTCGCATGCCGGCACCTCGGCGCAGGCGCGCGCCATTGCCGAAGGCCTCGGCGCCGATGTCGTCACCTTCAACCAGGTCACCGACATCGACTTTCTGGTCAAGAAAGGCCTCGTCTCCGCCGACTGGCAGAAGGATTTCCCCGACAACGCCTCGCCCTTCTATTCGCTCCCATCCTTTCTCGTCCGCGCGGGCAACCCCAAGCGCATCAAGGACTGGAACGACCTCGTGCGCGACGACGTGCAGGTGATCTTCCCCAACCCCAAGACCTCGGGCAATGCGCGCTACACCTATCTGGCCGCAACCGCCTACGCCAAGGAAGCCTTCAAGGGCGACGACGCCAAGGTGAAGGAGTTCGTCACCAAGCTGTTCAACAACGTGCCGATCTTCGACACCGGCGGGCGCGCCGCCACCACCACCTTCGTGCAGCGCGAGATCGGCGACGTGCTGATCACCTTCGAGTCGGAAACGCGCGGCATCCGCAAGGAGTATGGCAACGACAAGTTCGAACAGGTCACGCCAACGGTCAGCCTGCTCGCCGAATTCCCGGTGGCGATCGTCGACAAGGTCGCCGACGAGCACGGCAGCCGTGACCTCGCCAAGACCTATCTCGACTTCCTCTACACGCCCGAGGGCCAGACCATCGCGGCTGAAAATGGCCTGCGCGCCCGCAACGCTGAAGTCTCGGCAAAATACAAGGCCGACTTCCCCGATGTCCGCCTGCTGACGGTGGAAGACGTCTTTGGCGGCTGGGACAAGGTACAGAAGGAGCACTTCGCCGCCGGCGGTCTGCTCGACCAGACCTATGGCAGCCGCTGATATCAGCAGCGTTCGACCTCACCTCACAAGAAAGCCGGCGCTTTGCCGGCTTTTTCGTTTTCGCGCGCCGACAAACGGCTTTCATGCGGAGTCTGTCGCGATCGGCGAAAAACGTTACAAAGAATGAACGCCTTTGTGCCTAACGTCTCAACCGGGCGGCTTGTTCTACGCGAAACCGGGTTGTTCAGGCGAAACGTCATGATTTGCACACAAACAACCGCCAGATGCGGGTGGTTGGGGTTTTCATGAACTGAAGCGGGCATGCTTACCAAAAAAGGCAAATACGGCCTCAAGGCCCTCGTGCATCTTTCCGGCCTGCCGGTCGGCCAGCTTGCATTCGTCAACGACATCGCGATCGCCAACAACATCCCGAAGAAATTCCTGGATGCCATTCTGGGCGAGCTGCGCAATGCCGGTTTCGTCCTCAGTCGCAAGGGCAAGGAAGGCGGTTATCGCCTCGCCCGGCCGGCTTCCGAAATCAAGATCGGCCACGTCGTGCGCGTGCTGGACGGCCCGCTCGCTCCCATACCCTGCGCCAGCCGCACGCAATACCAGCGCTGCGAGGATTGCGACGAGGCGACCTGCCAAGTCCGGCACATGATGCTGGAAGTGCGCCAGGCGATCGCCGAAGTGCTGGACAATCGCAGCCTCGCCGCCATGCGCGACGCCGACAATGATGATTTTCCGGTCGAGCTGACATCGCAGATCTAAATTAGAGCATGGTCCCGAAAAGTGGGAACCGGTTTTCGGACAAGATCATGCTCAAATGAGAGTCCTCAGACCAGGCCGAGCTTGCCGGCCAGGCCGACGCGCTGGATCTTGCCTGTGGGACCCTTGGGTATCTCCTGAAGAAACAAGATGTGGCGCGGCACCTTGAACTCGACAATGCGGCTGCGCGCGAAATCGCGTATCTCATCGGCGTCGGCGATGGCGCCCTCGGCCAGCACGATAGCCGCACCCACCTCCTCGCCGAGCATGGCATGCGGCACGGCGAAGGTCACCGCCTGCGCCACCAGCGGATGATCGAGCAGCACATTGTCGACCTCGAGCGGCGAGATCTTTTCGCCGCCGCGGTTGATGATCTCCTTCAGCCGCCCGGTGATCTTCAGATCGCCATCCTCGTCGATCAGACCCTGGTCGCCGGTGCGGAACCAGCCATCGCTGAAGGCAGCTTCATTGGCCACCGGATTGTCGAGATAGCCATCATGGATGTTGGCGCCGCGCACCGCGATCTCGCCCTTTTCACCCGCCGGAAGGATCGTCCCCTTGTCGTCCAGGATCGTCACCTGCGGACCCGCAGGCAGGCCGACCGAGCCTGGCTTGCGGCGCGCCGGCGGCAAGCCATTGGATGTCATCTGGTGCGCCGCCTCGGTCATGCCATAGGCCTCGACCACCGGACAGCCGAAGACGCGCTCGAGGTCGCGGAACACGGTGTCGGGAAGCGCTGCCGAAGACGAGCGGATGAAGCGCAGCCGCGCAGCCGCGATGGTTTCGCCATTGCGGGCGGCGCGCGCCAGGATCGCCTGATGCATGGTCGGCACCGCGCTGTACCAGCTCGGCCTGAAGTCGCCCAGCCAGCCGTAGAATTTGAGCGGGTTGAAGCCCGGCGTGCAGACAACAGCGCCGCCGACTGCCAGCTGTGCGCTGAGCGCCGCCATCAGCCCGTGAATGTGGAACAGCGGCATCACGTTGAGACAGATATCGTCTGCCGAAAGCGCCAAGGTGCGGGCGATGTTGGCCATTGATGCCTGCAGATTGCGCTGCCGCAAGCCGACGATCTTCGGTCGCGCCGTGGTTCCCGACGTGTGCAGGACCAGCGCGAAATCGTCCGGCCCGTTGAGCTGCATATCGTCGAGGCGAGCCTCGCTGGCAGCCTCCACCTCGGCGTCGCCCGCCAGCAGAAACTCGCCGGCCTTGGCGCCGTCAGTCACGACGACGTCGAGCACCGCAATGCCGTGCCCCTTTGCGGCGTTGCGCGCGGCATCGCCCATGCCTTGTCCGCACAGCAGCAGCTTCACATCGAGATCGCCGAGATAGAAGCGGAATTCGTCTTCGCCGTAAGCCGGATTGAGCGGCGCCGCCGTCGCCAACGCCGAGACCGCCAGGAAACAGGCCGCCATTTCCGGGCCGTTGGGCAAGACGATGCCGACGGCCGTGCCGCGGGCAACGCCACGCCTGGCGAGATCGCCGCAGAGCTTGTCGACAAGATTGACGAGGCCGGCAAAGCTGAGGGATGGCCGGTCCGGCGCCATCAGCGCCACCGCAGCCGGCTGCCAGGGCGCCAGTTGGGGAAGTGCTACCGATAGGGCCTGTTTCAAGTTCGAACCCTGAATGGCGTTCACCATGGCCTTGCCGGCGCCGATTGCGCGCCCGTGGCAGACGCAGTAAAGCGATTTCCGGACGCACGCAAGAACAGGTGGACACCGATCGGATGAGGCTGCCGTGGTTGGGAAAATCCCGGAAAGCCGACCGGACACCATCTTCCGCCGTCATTTATCATACGGAAATCATCGCCGACATCCTGGTGCCCGAACGCGCCGAGCATGTCCGCTTCTTCAGCCGCAAGCAGGTCCGCGCCGGCAAGTTGCGCACCTTCAACAACAGGGATCTCCGCGAGCTGCTGCTGGCCGCCTTTTATCTCGGGGTCGCGGCATTGCTACCGGTCAATTGGTGGGCCGCGATCTGCAGCCGCGTATCGGGGCTGCGCCTCAAG
The DNA here is from genome assembly GCF_040320155.1 of Mesorhizobium sp. M0771. NCBI lineage: Bacteria > Pseudomonadati > Pseudomonadota > Alphaproteobacteria > Hyphomicrobiales > Phyllobacteriaceae > Mesorhizobium > Mesorhizobium sp. M0771. The sequence goes on from NZ_JAMYPC010000012.1 coordinate 151,508, forward strand.
CGCCATATCCGCAAGGATTTCGTGCGCTACGCCGCCGCGACGCGCGCCGTGCTCGGCAATGGCATCGATGCGCAAAGGCAGTTCAGGGCCTTGCTCTGCGCCAACCACCGCCGGCGTTTGCTGCTTGCCGCGCATCTCATCGGTCGCCGCTGGTCACCTGATATCCGGCTGGAGGGCCTGGAAGGCCTGCAAGCGGCGCTGAAGCGCGGCCACGGCGCTATCATCTGGTGCGATCAGTTCACGACCCAGACCATCATCGGCAAACGCGCTCTCCATGAAGCCGGCATCGAGACACACCAGCTCAGCGTCAGGGCTCACGGCATATCCGATTCGACCTTCGGCTTGCGCTTCCTGAACCCGCCGATGGTTCGGGTCGAGAACCGTTTCCTGAAAAGCCGGATCATGTTCGACCGCAGCGACGCCTACCAGGTCACCGGCCGGATCCAGAAGATCCTTGGCAGCAACGGCGTGGTGTTGGTGACCAACACGGTGCATGCCGGCTCGACATTCACCGAAGTCGGCCTTGGCGAGAGCGGCTGGACCCACCTGGCTTCGGCGCCGACGAATTTCGCTGCCAGAGGCAAGGCGGCGCTGTTTTCCATGTCGACCTTCGAGACCAATCCGTTCCGCCAATACCGCGCCGTCCTAAGTCCCGAACTGGTGCCGGCCCCGGCAGAGGCCGGCGAGCCCGCGACCAGAGCCGGCGGCGCCAAGAACATGGCGCTTCAGGCCGAGTACATATTGCTCAAGCGCGACCGCTTGCTGGAGGCGCTGAAACTCTATCCCGAGCAAATGATGGTCTGGTCAGGCCATGACCGGTTCACCGAACGGCCGGAAACCGCCTTGCCCGACGAGGGTGGTTCATGATTTTGCGCCGGCCAGCAGGCTGGCAACGGCGGTGACGATTTCAGCCACTGGAAGTGTGGCGTCGGCCGTCAGCGCCCGCTCGTCGGCGCCAGGCGGTTCAAGGATGGCGAACTGGCTTTCGACCAGGCTTGCCGGCATGAAATGGCCCTTGCGGTTGGCGACACGCTGCTTGGCGGTTGCGGGATCGATCTTCAGATAGATGAAATCGATATCCCGGCGGAAGCCACGCAGACGATCGCGGTAGCTGCGCTTCAGCGCCGAGCAGGCGGCAACCACGCTTTGGCCGCTGCCGGTCAGGTCGGCGATCCGCTCGCCGATGGCATCGAGCCAGCCCTCACGCAGTTGATCTGTGAGCGGCTCGCCGCTCGCCATGCGGGCGACGTTTTCGGGTGGGTGCAGCCTGTCGCCTTCGACAAAGACGGCCCCTTCCTCTGCTGCCAATGCTTTGCCGACAGCCGATTTTCCGCAGCCGGCGACGCCCATCACCACAATGGCCCGAGGCACTGAGCCGGTAGCGCCCATTGGCGCCTTTGCGGTCTTTTCGTCCATGGTCAGCGGCTTGCCGGCGCGCGGCCGTAGAGCAGGAGCATGGCGACGATGACCAGGCCATAGACGATCTGCCGCCCCGCCTCCGGCATCTGCATGACCGAGAGTATGGACTGCAGGAGGGTGATCAGAATGACACCGGCGACGGTGCCGAGATAGGAGCCGCGGCCACCCAGGATGGAGGTGCCGCCCAGAACCACGGCGGCGATCGACGGCAGGAGATAGGCATCGCCCATCGATTGCGCCGCCTTGGAGGCATAGCCGGCGAGAAGCACTCCGCCAAAGGCGGACAGCCCGCCTGAGATAGCGAAGGCGATCATCACCACGCGCCTTGTATCGATGCCGGAGAGATAGGCGGCACGCTCGCGGTTGCCGATGCCGTAGACGGTGCGGCCGAAGCTGGTGCGGGACAGCACGAACACCATCGCGGCACCAATCAGGGCCCAGATGATGACGGCGTTAGGCACGCCTGGAATGGTAAAACCTGTCGCAAGATAGCGCATGGCGCCGGTGGCCGAATCCTGTGGCGAGTAGCCGCCGGTATAAACGACCATGAGCCCCTGAGCGACAGCGTTGGTTGCGAGCGTGATGATCATCGAGGGTATGCGCAGATAGGCGACGCCAAAGCCGTTGACGATGCCGATCAGCACCCCGCAGAAGATGCCGAACGGGATGGCCAGCGCCACACCGATCGGGCCATAGGCCGCAGCCGCACACGCCATCATCGCGCCCGCCGCCACCGCCCACGGCACCGACAGGTCGATCTGGCCTAGCAGGATGACCAGCATCATGCCTGTGGCGATGACGCCGAGGAACGAGGCCACCTTGAGCTGCTGCAAGAGATATTCAGGCGACAGAAAGCTCCTGGAATAGAGGCTGCCTAGGAACAGCAACAGCACGATGCAGGCGAAGGCCGTCAGCACCGCCGGATCGGCGCGGCGGATGAATTTCGGCATGCGGCCGGCTATGCCGCCCAACGTCGTTTCGCTCACAGGAACCACTCCAGCCGGTTGCGGACCCGAAACAGTGCGAAGGCGCCGAGGCTGACCGCAACCAGCAGGATAACGCCCTGGAACAGTGGCTGCCATAGCGGGTCGAAATCGAACACGAACAACAGGTCGCCGATGGTGCGGAAGGCCAGCGCGCCGAAGATGGCGCCGATGGCGCTGCCTTTGCCGCCGAACAGCGAGACGCCGCCCAGCACCACCGCGGCAATCGAAAACAGCGTATAGGCGTTGCCACTGACATAGGCTGCATCGCCGGTATAGGTGAAGAAGGTCAGGAACAGTCCGCCGATCGCGGCCAACAGGCCTGCGAGCGCGTAGGCAGCGAACTTGCCGCGCCTTATCGGCACACCGGACATGTAGGCCGCCGTCTCCGAGGATCCGGCCGCATAGGCCGCGCGCCCGAGCACCGAGCGGCTGAACGGTACCCAGACCACGAGCACGACGGCGAGCAGCACGACCAGGCTCGCCGGCACCACGCCCAACAGGCGTCCGGTCAGCGCGTCGGCGAGACCTTCGTTGACCGAACCGCCGGGAAACGGCCTCAGCAGCAGCGCGATGCCGAAATAGACCGCACCCGTGGCGATCGTGGCGACGATCGGCTGCAGGCGGCCGTAGATGACGATGGCGCCGTTGATCGCCCCGCACAGGAACCCGGTGCCGAGCACGGCGATGACGCCGAAAGCGGTCTCGAGGCCGGTGCCGATGACTAGCCAGGAGGCGAGGCAATTGGTCAGCGTGAAGATCATGCCGACGGAGAGGTCGATGCCGGCGGTGATCACGACCAGTGTCTGCGCCATGGCGACGAAGGCGAGCAGCACGCCCTTGTTGGACGCCGTCTGCACGACATTGGCGGTGAAGCCCGCCGGATGGTTCGAGGTGTAGATGACGAACATGACAATGAATATGCCGAGTGCCATCAGTGTTCCGCGCTGCTCGGCCAGCCAGTAGCGCCACTCTTTCACGCGTCCGCTCCCTGTCTTGCGCCGGCATCGTCTCTCGCGCCGTCATCGCCGTGGATGTTGAGCGCGCTTGCAATGAGCGCCCGCTCGGTGATCTCGGCCCCGACCAGCTCGCGCTTGACCGCGCCGTCATAGAGCACCAGCACGCGGTCGCAGCAGCCGATCAGTTCGTCATAGTCGGTCGAATAGAACAGGATCGCCGCCCCCGCATCCGCCAGCTTGCGCATCAGTTGATAGAGTTCCTGCTTGGTGCCGACGTCGATGCCGCGCGTCGGATCGTTGAGCAGGATGATACGCGGCTGGCGCATCAGCCATTTGGCGATGACCACCTTCTGCTGGTTGCCCCCCGACAGCGCACCGACCGGAATGTCGAGGCCGGCCGTCTTGATCGCCAGCAGCCCGACCATGTCGTCGATCAGCCGCTGTTCGGCGGCGCGGTCGATGATGCCGGCCTTGGACAGCCGGTCTAGGGCGGCAAAGGAGAGGTTCTCGCGCACCGTCATCGGCAGCATCAGGCCTTCGGTCTTGCGGTCCTCCGGGATCAGCGCCATGCCGATGCGGTCGTCGCGCGCCGCTTGGGGGCTGGCGATCGAAACAGGCTTGCCGTCGATAAGGATCTGGCCGCCGAGGCCGCGCAGCACACCGAAAAAGGCAAGCAGCAATTCGCGCTGGCCCTGGCCGTCCAGGCCGCCAAGGCCGACGACCTCGCCTGCCCCGACCGTCAGCGAGACATTGTCCAGCCGGTCCGTCCAGGACAGCTTGCGCGCCTCCAGCACAGGAACGGCGGCGGCTGCGGTGCGCGCGGGTTTGGGCGGGAAAATATGGCTGTATTCGCGCCCGATCATCAGTTCGACGACTTCGTTGTCGCTCTTTGTGCCTGCCTTGTAGCTGGCGACATTGCGGCCGTTGCGAAACACCGTGCAGTGGTCGGCAAGCTCGGCGATCTCGTTCATGCGGTGCGAAATGTAAAGCAGCGCCAACCCTTCCGAGCGCAACCGCTTGAGCACGCTGAATATCCTGGCGACGTCCGTCGCGGTCAGCGCCGAGGTCGCCTCGTCGAGGATCAGGATGCGCGGCTTCCTGGCCAATGCCTTGGCAATCTCGACCATCTGTCTTCTTGAAAGCGGAAGATCCTTGACCAGCGCCAATGGATGGATATCGGCCGCACCTGCGCGTGCCAGCGCATCCTCGGCAATGCGGCGCTGCGCCTTGCGGTCGATCATGCCGAAACGCTTCGGCGGATCGGAGATGACGATGTTGTCGGCAACGCTGAGTTCGGGAACCAGCGACAGCTCCTGGAAGATGCAGACGATGCCGGACTTGTTTGCAGCAGCAGGCGAAGCGAACGTCACCTCGCCGCCGTTCAGCATCATGCGGCCTTCGTCGGGCGCGACGACGCCCGCCATGACCTTGATCAGCGTCGATTTGCCGGCGCCGTTTTCGCCGAGAATGGCGTGGATGCTACCGGACGCGACCGAAAGCTCGGCCTTTTCCAGCGCCCGCACACCACCATAGCGCTTGGATATGCCTTCCATCCGGAAGAGCGGAACCGCACCGTCCATCGGCCCTCCCGAGGCAGTTTGACTTCAAGGGATATCGAGTGGCCGGCGCCGCGGAGATCCCGCGGCGCCGGATATGCCGCCTATTGGTCAGCCCTATTGGTCAGCTTTGGTCTGGCCCATGATTTCCTGCGCGGTGAAATTGATGCCGCAGGTCGGGAAGGAATTGCCGACGAAGAAATTGTCGGACTGGTCGGGGAAGAAATCCTGACCGGCCTTGAAGTTCGGATCCTCGACGATCGCCAGCGGCAGTTTCACCGCCTGCGGCACGACGTTGCCTTCGAGCGCGGCAATCGCCGTCTTGATGGCGACCGCGACCTGCGCCGGACCGGTGCCAGCCGATGAGCATTTCAGCCCGTCACCGGCATGTGCCGCGCAGAACTTGCGGAAACCGTTCTCGGTCTCCCCGCCGAACGGCACGAAAGCATGCTTGGCATCGATCATCGCCTGCACGATGCCGGTGTCGCCGCCTTGCCCGGTGATTCCGTCGAACGGACCGTTGGTGGCAATGGCGTCGGCCGTGGCCTTCTGTGCCACGCCGTCGTCCCATTTGCCGACCACCTCGGTGACGTCCCATTTCTTGCCGGAGGCATCGAGCGCTTCATGGATTCCGTTGTGACGGTCGGTGTCGACGGAAGTCCCGGCAACGCCGCGCACTTCGAGCACCTTGCCGCCATTCGGCACATGGCCGACCAGCCATTTGCCCCACAATTCGCCAAGGCCCTTCTGGTCGACATTGACGTTGATGGCGTCCTTGGTATCGAGAATATTGTCGAAGGCGACGAGGATGACGCCAGCTTCCTTGGCGCGCTTGATGACCGGCCCGAAAGCGGTCGGGTTCTGGGCGTTGACGACGATCGCGTCATAGCCGGAATCGATGAAGTTGTTGATCGCCGAAATCTGAGCCGGCACGTCCTCGCCGGTCGAGACGACCTTGAATTCCTTCAGTTTCGCGGCGACCTCCGGCTGGGCCGCATAGGCCTTGGCGGTCTGCACCATCTGGATGCGCCAGGTGTTGGCGATATAGCCATTGGCGAGCGCGATGCGGTATGGGCCGTCTTTCTTGGGGAACTTGAAGAACTGCGTATCGGCCGCCCAGGGCGCAAAGCAATCCGGCTCAGCCGACGGGCCCTTGACAACTTCCGGGTCGGCCATGGCCGACGAACTCAGCATGACGAATGCAGTGGCGGCAACGATGCCACCAACAAGTGACTTGATCATCGATATTCCTCCCAGTTGTAGTTTTATTTGCTGCTGCTTGTTAATTTGATGCTGTTTGTCGTGGTGTGTTTTCCACGCCTGCCGAAGGCCCTCCAGCCTGGCCGGCGCCACGTCTCAAGGGCCCGAAGCCGGCCCGATCCCCTCCCCCTCGCCGCTTCACAGGCGAGAAACGAAACTAGCATATTATACATAATAAACAAGCATGAGCTGTTGCTTATGTATAATAAACAGGGGCGGCCTTTCATCAAAACGTCTGCCCGACGAAAATGGTAGCGCTACCATGACGTTGTGTAAAGCACCATTTGCTGAGGCCGGCCAAAGCGTGTTCAACGTGCGGTGCTCTCGCGGGGCTTGAGTTCGAAACCGAGATCGACGACCCGCTGCTCAGGCCTTCGTCCTGCGATCGCCGCCAGCGCCATGGCGACAGACCGACGGCCGATTTCATAGCGAGGGGTGCGGATACTGGTGAGCGGCGGGAACGCCGCCTGCATCATTTCGAGGTCGTTGAAGCCGACAATGCCGATTGTTTTCGGCACGTTGAGCGCGGCGCTATGGCATTCGAACAAAACGCCGAGCGCGATGTCGTCATTGTTGCAGAAGACGCCGTCGAGCGCCGGCATCTTGGCCAGCGCATCGCGAAGCAGCTCGCGGCCGAGCGTCACGCTGGACAGTAGCGGCGTGGTGGTGACCAGCCGCGGGTCGAACAGGCCGGCCTTCTCCATTGCCGCGCGATAGCCGGCAAGCCGCCGCTGCGAGCGCGGGTCCATGCGTGCGCCGATGAAGCCGATCCGCCGGTAGCCCGCCTCGATCAGATGCTCGGTCGCGGTGCGGCCGCCGTCGAAATGCGAGAAGCCGACCAGCATGTCGACCGGATCGGGCCCGGTCTCCATCACCTGCACCACCGGGCAGCCCGCGCTCTCCAGCAGCTTTCGCGAGGTCGGCGTCTGGTCGATGCCGGCCACGATCAGCGCCGCCGGGCGCTGCGGTGCGAACACCTGCAGCAGGCGCTCCTCCTCGAGGCCGGAATAATGGGTGTTGCCGAGCTGGACGCGGAACGGGCCGTCCGACAGGCTGTCATAGATGCCGCGCACCACTTCGGCGAAGACGTTGTTGGTCAGCGACGGCACCAGCACGCCGAACACATCGGCGCGCGCCGAGGCCAGCGCCCGTGCATTGGGATCCGGGACATAACCGAGTTCGTCGACGGCGGCCTGGATCTGGCGCCGCAGATCCTGGCTGACGCGTTCCGGTTCGCGCAGCGCCCGCGACACGGTGATGGCGCCGACGCCGGCCTTGCGCGCCACATCTGATAGGGTCGGGCGGCCGCCCCCACGACGCGAGCGCGGCTTGGTCATGGACATCCTCCACATGCCGGGCCCCGGCCGCTGCGCCCTTGCGAAACCATGTTCAGCTTTTCCACTGCCACCATGCCAACCGGCTGCTGCCGCACCCACTCGCCTGCTGGCGTCGCGCAGCCAATCGCCCTTGTCAAGCAACAGGGCAATCCTGCCTAATTAAGCCATCAGGGCAGCACTGCGTTTTGCTTTCCACAGCAGCAGCCCGATCGCCACTATGTTCAGCAAGTTCCACGCGATCCCGTTGAGGAACGCGGCGGCGTAAGAGCCGGTCAGGTCGTAGATCCAGCCCGACATCCAGCCACCGATCGCCATGCCGAAGATGGTCGCCATCATGACGATGCCGATACGCTGGCCGGCCTCCCTGGCGGGCAGGTATTCGCGCACGATGATGGCATAGCAAGGCACGATGCCGCCTTGCGACAGGCCGAACACCAGCGACACGACATAGAGCGAGGCAAGCCCGTCGAACGGGATGTAAAACAAGAGCGACAGGCATTGCAGCACGGAACCGAAAAGCAGGGTTTTCACGCCGCCGATGCGGTCGGCGACAAAGCCGGAGGCGAGCCGGCTGACGACGCCCGCCGCCATCATGATCGACAGCATGTCGGCGCCATGCGCAATGCCGTAGCCAAGATCCATGCAATAGGCGACGATGTGCACCTGCGGCATCGACATCGCCACGCAGCAGCCGAGACCGGCAACGATCAGCAGCACCTGTAACGCCGCCGGAGACAGCGAAATCGACTGCACTGTCCGGCTTCCGGGTGAACCGGCGGCAGCCGCCGCCGGAGCAGCGCGCCGCAACAACAGCACCAGGGGCACCATGGTGACTAGGCAGAAGACACCGATGCCGGCATAGGTGAAGCGCCAGCCCTCCGCCTTGATCAGCGTCGGCATGATGGTTGGCCAGAGCGCTCCGGCGAGATAGTTGCCAGCCGCCGCCGCCGTGACGGCGACGCCGCGCCGACGGTTGAACCAGTGCGAGATGTCGGCGATCAGCGGCCCGAAGATCACCGATGTGCCGACACCAATCAGCACGCCCTGGGCAAGGGTGAATTGCAGGATAGAGGTCGACAACGCGGCGAGCAGCAGGCCGGCGGCGAGAGCCACCGAGGATAGCAGTGCCGGGATCCAATACCCCATGCGATCGACCGCGCGGCCAACCAGCACATTGCCGGCGGCGAAGCCGACCATGGTTGCGGTGTAGGGCATCGATGCCGCGGCGCGGTCAACGCCGAACTCGGCCTGCACGGCCGGCAGCACGACGACGACGGCCCACATGCCGACCGCACCGATCGTCGCCAGCAGCATGGAGATGGCAAGCCGCATCCAGGCGTAGCTGCTGTCGATGCCGGGGCTATCCGCCTGATTGGCGACGATCGGGGTCAAGGCGTTTCCTGTCTACGGTCCTGGGAAGTCGATCGTTGTGTCGCCACTATCGGCGCATTCACCGCGACGGGCAGCGCCACAGGGCCATGATCCGTGGCTCCAGCGGCCCGGCGACTTTCTCGGGAACCGGCGGCGGCCTGCCCGAGTTTTTGCGACAGGAAGGAGTTTTGTCATGACCGCGAAAAAGAAATGGTCGGCCGAGGTGACCGAGCACAGCGATGCGATGGACCTCGAGGACCACATCTTCGAAGCCGACGACGCCAGGAAGATCGCGGCCTCGCTCAAGCGCTCGGCCGAGCACAGCGACCGCCGCAAGGCCGAGCCGTTTCAGTCGGCCATGTCGATGCTGAATTTCTACATCAACCGCGCCGGCAAGAACCTGCCGCAGGCGCGCCGGAAAGTGCTCGAGGACGCCAAGGACGAACTGCGCGCGGCCTTCGGAAGGCCGCAGCAGGATTAATGCATGTCGCTCAAAAGTGGCGCCGGTTTTGAGACAACGACATGCATAAAACGAAGACATAAAGCGCGTCGACTTAGTCCGTTCAAACGGGAAGCGCTTTTAGCGCTCCCGATTGGTTCTGCCAAATTTACCTCAACTGGACCTAGTGACAGGTCCTCTTTCCCCTCAGTTTGCCGGCCTCGGCTTTGTGGTTCCCCGAGCCTTTGAAGTAGCGGCATGACGGTCAAGATCGGCATCAATCCAATCACCTGGAGCAATGACGATGTTCCCGCACTCGGCGGGGATACGCCGCTCGCGACATGTCTGTCGGAAACCAGGCAGGCCGGCTATCGCGGCACCGAACTCGGCGGCAAATTCCCCAGGCGAAGCGACGAGCTTGGACCGATCCTGTCTTCTTACGGACTGGAGCTCGTCTCCGGCTGGTATGACGGCCGCATTCTGGACCGCACGGTCGACGAGGAATTCGCCGCCATCACCTCGCATCTGACCCTGCTGCGCGACCTCGGCGCCAAGGTCGTCGTCTATGCCGACACCTCGCGCGGCCGTCATGACGGCATTTTCGCGCCGATCTCACAGCGTCCGCGCCTCGCTGACGGCGAATGGACTGCCTATGGCGAGAAGCTGACCGAACTCGCCGACCGCATGGCTGCCTTCGGCGTCGGCATGGCTTTCCATCACCATATGGGCACCATCGTCGAGAGCGATGACGAGGTCGACAGGCTGATGGCCGCAACCGGCAAGAGCGTCGGCCTGCTGTTCGATACCGGCCATTGTCTGTTCTCAGGCGGCGACCCGGCCTCCCTCCTGAACCGGCATCTCGACCGCATCGTGCATTTCCATTGCAAGGACGTCCGCGCGGCCGTGCTGGAGAAGGCACGGCGCGAGGACATGAGTTTCATGGCGGCAGTGATTGAAGGGATTTTCACTGTGCCCGGCGACGGTTCCGTCGATTTCCTGTCGCTATTGAAGCCGCTGGCCAAGCGCGGCTTCGAAGGCTGGATCGTCGTCGAGGCCGAACAGGACCCGGCCAAGGCACATCCCTTGACCTATGCCACGAAGGGCTACGCCTCGCTTCTCGCCACGGCCCGCAAGGCCGGGTTCGAGGTGGCTACACGAGACATGGCCTGACCACCGCCGGGGGGCTGGTGGTTGGGCCGGTTGGGCGCGCGCCTCGGTAGGGGTAGCGACGCGAAAGCGCCCGGCGATCCGCGCCGCCGCCCTCCCTTGGCGGCGCGGATCGCACAGTTCTTGGCATCGAATTTTCGACCCCGGAGTTGCCGGCCCGGCGTTTCCAGCTTGAGGCTGGCGACGAGGCATGCCTTGATGCGGATGGAGGAGCGACATGGCATTCGAGGCGGCACTCGGCATGGAACGGCTTTGCACCATCCGTGAGATCGCCGAGAAGGCGGAACTCGGCGCGGCAACCGTTCACCGCGCGCTGAAGAACAGCCGTGAGGTCCGTCCCGCAACCAGACGGCTGGTGCTGGAGACTGTCTGCCTGCTTAACGAAGAAAAGATCGCCCGCGCCGCCAGGTTCGTCGGAGACTAGCTTGGCCGACCATATGCGCCTTTCCCTCGACATCATGTCGGTCGACCGCGGCTCGGACGAACCGATGCACCGACAGATCTATGGCGCCTTGCGGCGCTTCATCCTCGACGGCCAGATTCAGCAGAACACGCTGCTTCCTTCGACACGCTCGCTGGCCGAGGATCTCAAGGTCGGCCGCAACACGGTGATCGCCGCCTACGACCAGCTGCTCGCCGAAGGTTTTATCGAGGCGCGCGCCGGGTCCGGCACCTGGGTGGCGCCGATCCAGCAGAAACGCCCGCCGGCCGCGCTGCGCGCCGGCCTCGCCGCCCCGCAAAAACTTTCGCGGCGTGGCCAGACCATCGTCAACGGCCCGCAGCCGCCGCGCAATGCCGGCGTCATCAACTTCCATCCCGGCGTGCCGGAAACCGCGTCCTTCCCCTTCACCATCTGGTCGAGCCTTCTGGTGCGCAATGCCCGCAGCCGCGACGAGAACTTGCTCGGCTATATCTCCTTTGCCGGCCATCCCGGTCTGCGCCAGGCCATCGCCTCGACCATCAGCCTGTCGCGCGGCATCAACTGCACCGCCGACCAGGTCATCATCGTCACCGGCGCGCAGGCGGCACTCGACCTCGCTTCGCGCGTGCTGATGGACGAAGGCGACCATGTCTGGATGGAAGAGCCCGGCTATCTCGGCGCCAAGAGCGCCTTTCTCGCCAGCGGCGCGCAGCTTGCGCCCTTGAAGGTCGATCGCCTTGGATGGCATCTCGCAGACCCAGAGCTGCCGCCGCCGCGCCTGATCTATGTGACGCCATCCTGCCAGTGGCCGTTCGGCACCATCATGCGCATCGAGGAACGGCTGCAGTTGCTCGACATCGCCGAGCGCCACGGCGCCTGGATCGTCGAGGACGATTATGACGGCGAGTACCGGTACCGTGGCCGGCCGGTGCCGGCGCTGCGCGGCCTCGATCATGCCGACCGCGTCGTCTATATTGGTTCCTTCGGCAAGACGCTGATCCCGGCGCTTCGCATCGGCTATCTCATCGTACCCCGCGAACTGTCCGTGCCCTTCGACCGTGCCGTCTCGATCACCGGCCAGTTCGCGCCGCTGATCCTGCAGGCGACGGTCAACGACTTCATCACGCAAGGCTATTTCGCCACACATCTGAAACGCATGCGCCGCCTTTATGCGCGCCGGCAAGCCAATTTCGTCAAGCTGTGCCAGGAGCATCTGGCCGAATGGCTGACAGTGACCGAGAACGATTCCGGCATGCAACTGCTGGCCAGTTTTGTCCGACCCTACAAGGACAGTGACGTCGTCGCCGCCGCCGTCAAGGAGGGCCTCGACGTGCAGGGCATCTCGATCAACTACCATTCGAGCGAGCCGGAACACGGCCTGCTGCTCGGCTATGCCGCGATGGACGAACGCCAGATCCTGCGCGCGGTGCTGGCGTTGCGCGCTGCCTTCATGCGGCTGGACCGGCAATAGGCCGATCCAGCGCTGAGCGCTTCAATTCACACTATCGAATTTCTGCAGATCGACGGGCGCTGCCTTGCGCACCTCGACATCGTCCAGCGAGGCATTCTCCAGCGCCACACGGGCCGCCGCATCGATGTTATGGATCATGTCGTCGATGTCGGCGTCGCCATGCGCCGGATTCATCGCGATCATCACCGTGCGGTTGAGGATGTCGAGAGAACCCTTGCCGAGGTCGTCGGCATAGGTCAGCCGCAGGCCCTTGTTTTCCGGCAGCGTGTACGGATTGAGCGCCGGATGATGCGCGCCCTCATGCATCAGCACCTGGTCCCACTGGGTGAAATTGTGGCGGCCGGTCTTGCCGGCAATGACGCTCGGAATGGTCTTCGAAAAAGTCTGCGCCGCCTGTTCGCTGGGCAGCAGATACATCACCTGCGCCGCGCAATCGTCGTCGGGGCTGTTCATCGGCGACGGCGTCAGACCGAGATTGCCGAGATGGCGCGTGCCGGCCAGCACCTTCTTCTTCTCCGCCCGCATCGCCTCGATGATGCCGTCGAGACGGTCGAGCTGGACATTGAGCATCGCGCCCATCAATTCCGAGGCGCGCGCGCCGATGCCGGCGAACGGCTTGATGCTGTCGCTGCGGCCCTGCCAGTAGAAGTGGCAGGGGTCGATGGCGCAGCGCGCCCGCTCGGCCACTTTCGGATAGCTGGTGGCGATGCCGCCGCCCTCGCCCGACGTCATGTTCTTGAAGTAGTTGAAGGAGTAGGCGCCGGCATGGCCGATGGAGCCGAGCTTCTTGCCCTCATAGCCGCCGCCAATGCCCTGGCAGACATCTTCCAGCACGAGCAGACCGCGTTTTTTAGCGATGTCCATGATCGCGTTCATGTTGCAGGCCGCACCCCACATATGTACCGGGATGACCGCCTTGGTGCGCGGGCCGATGGCGTCGCGCAGAGCGGCCGGGTCGATGGTCAGGCTCTCGTCGATGTCGACAATGACCGGAATGGCGCCGACCGACAGCACTGCTGTGGCGGTCGCCATATAGGTGTGCGCCGGCACCAGCACCTCATCGCCCGGGCCGATGCCGAGGCCGATCAGGCCGGCGGCGAGCCCATAGGTGCCGCTGGCGGCAAGCGCGAAATGCTCGACGCCGAGATGCCTTGCATAGCGGGCCTCGAAGCGGTTGCACTCGCTGTTCTCGCCATAGCGAAACAGCGCGCCCGAGCGGATCACCCTGGCAATGGCTTCGATCTCTTCTTCGCCGGCGGTGTACATGGCAAGTCTCCACATCGCTTGATGGTGTGAAAGCAGTACGCCTGCGGCCGCCGTTTGAAAGAACCACTCCGCTGCGATCGGACCAAGCCATCCTGCTCACGTCGGAGCGGCGTTTAGCGCCGACTGTGGGCATATCGAATGAAATCGACATTCCAGAATGCAGGCCCGCGGAAAAATCGTACCCATCCGAATTCGTCGAAGTGGCCCTGTCGGAAAGCCCGCGTTGGGCGTTCCATCGCGTCCAGTTGGGCAAACGGTCGGTTCCATGCAGCACGGGACACACTTTGGAAGACCCTCGAAACCGGGGTGCCGGCAAGATGGTGGCCGGCAAGATGGTGGCCGGCAAAACGGTGGCCGTCCATGACGCGACAGCTCGTCCTGCATGAAGACGATGTCGGCATGTGCCATGGCGCCAACAGCGCCTTCCTCGAACTGACCGCACTGGGCGCCTGCAGCTCCGGCGCCGTGATGGTGCCGTGCCCATGGTTCCCTGAGATGGCCGAAGCGGCAGCCGCCGATCCCCGGCTCGATCTCGGCGTCCACCTGACGCTGAACAGCGAAAAGCAGCACTACAAATGGCGGCCGCTGACGTCGCCGTCGCGCGCGGCCGGCCTGACGGACGAGTTCGGCTATTTCTGGCCCGATGTCGCGACCACCCGCCGCAAGGCAGCACCGCAAGCGGTGGAAACCGAGCTTCGCGCCCAGATCGACACCGCCTACCGCGCCGGCATCGACGTCACTCATCTTGACGCCCATATGGGGGCAGCGCTGTCGCCGGAGTTTTGCGACGTCTACATCAAGCTCGGCCTGGAATATCGGCTGCCGGTGCTGTTGACCAAAACGCTGTCGGCCTATTCGCCCAACGACAATCTGGTCGGCGTCACCGAAGCGGCGTTCCAGCGCGGCGTCACTGGAGCCCGCGCCAAAGGCTTTGTCATCTTCGACGCCGCCATTCAGACGACCTGGGGCCGTCCACGCTCCAAGCCGATAGAGCCAGCCTACAAGGCATTGGTCGAAGGGGTCCGTGAAGGCCTGACCTTCTTTTGCCTGCACTTCAACGCGCCGGGCGAGCTCGAACTGATCGAGCCGCGCTCCGCCTATATCCGCACCGAGGAATATGAACTCTTCCGCGACCAGGCTTTTCGCGACTGGCTCGGCGCGCAGGACATCGACATCATCGGCATGAAGCCGTTGCGCGAGGAACTGCGTGCACGGCTCGGGGCATCGACACCGGCAAAGGCCCGCAAAGCGGCCACCCGGTCAGCGCCGTAAGCCGATCCGTCGGCCAACAGCGCAAAGAGGGAATTGGAACTGCAACGACAATGGGAGAATGACATGAAGACTGTTCTGAAACTGGCGCTCGGCGCGCTTGTCTCGATGAGTATGCTGGCGGGCGTCGTGCAGGCCGCGGGCCTAAGGACCCGAAGGATGTCCGCATCACCTTCGTGGTGCATGGCTCGGCCTCCGATCCCTACTGGTCGGTGGTCAAGCGCGGCGTCGACGATGCGGCGGCGCTCACCGGCGCCAAGGTCGAATATTATGCGCCGCAAGTGTTCGACGTGGTCGAACAGGCCCGCCTGCTCGACGCGGCCATCGCCACCAATCCCGACGGCATCGCCGTCTCCATTGCCGACGCCAATGCGCTTGGTAAATCGGTCAAGGCCGGCCTTGCCGCCAACATTCCGATGGTCGTCCTGGATTCCGGCGAGAAGGAAGGCGCCGAACTCGGCACCTCTCTCTACGTCGGCACAGTCTCCGAATATGATTCCGGCAAGAAGGCGGGCGAGCGGCTGGCCAAGGAAGGCACGCTCAAGGTCGTCTGCATCAACCACGAGGTCGGCAATGTCAGCCTCGACCAGCGCTGCCAGGGGTTGAATGACGGGCTGAAGCCGTCAGGCGGCGGCACCGAGGTGCTTACCGTGTCGCCCGATCCGGCCGACATCCAGCGCCGCACCGAGGCCTATCTGTCGGCGCATCCCGACACCCAGGCCGTCTTCGCGCTCGGCGCCACCGCCGCCAATCCGCTGATCCCGTTCTTCCGGCAGAAGGAACTGTTCGGCAAGATCAAACTCTACACCTTCGACATCAGCCCCGAAGTCCTGGATTCCGTCGTCGCCGGCGAAATGGGCTTCGGCATGGACGCCCAGCAATATCTGATGGGATACCTGCCGGTGATCTATCTGGTCGAGCATGCCACACATGGCTTCTGGCCGCAGAACAACGCCTACACCGGGCCGCTGTTCATCGACTCGCCCGACAAGGCCAAGGCGATCCTGGCGCTCGCCAAGGACGGCATCCGCTAAGGCAAGACCAAAACGGATCGGGGAGCCGCCATGCGCTCCCCGTCTCTGGTCGAGATTGCGAAGTGAGCGATTGGGGAGCCTAATGGCTGTTGTGGAAGACAAGGCGATACCTCCAGAAGCGCCGGCCCCCGGGGTACTGGGCAAGGACCGTTTCGGCATGACGTCGAAACGGGCTGCCGGCACTGACGAGCGGCTGGCCAGCACCGGCCGGCTGACGCAATGGCTGCGCCGGCCCGAAGCCGGTGCCGCCGGCGGCCTCATCGCCACCATCATCATCTTCGCCCTGCTGCCGGGTGCGTCGAACCTCTATTCGCTGCAGGGGTCGATGACCTTCCTGACGCTGGCAGCCGAACTCGGCATCATCGCCACGGCCGCAGCCCTTCTCATCATCGCCGGCGAGTTCGATCTCTCCGTCGGCTCGATGGTCGGCTTCGCCGGCGTCGTCATCGGGCTGACGGTGAAATATTGGGGCCTGCCGCTGTGGGGCGGCATCGCCTGCGCCTTCGCTGTCGCCATCCTCACCGGCTACGTCAACGGCCTGATCGTGGTGAAGACCCGCCTGCCCTCCTTCATCGTGACGCTGGCGTCGCTCTACATCCTGCGCGGCCTGTCGATCGGCATCACCCGCGCCGTCACCGGCCGCACGCAGATCCCCTACATCCTCGACGGCGCACCGGACCCGGCAACCGCGGGCCTGTTCAACGGCCATCTCCTGACCGGCTTCTTCCAATGGATGGGCACGCAAGGCTGGATCGCCACCCGCACCGACGGCATTCCCTTCGTCGTCGGCATTCCGATGTCGATCGTCTGGTGGCTCGGCCTGACAGCGCTTGCCGGCTATGTCTTGACCCAGACCAAATACGGCAACTGGATATTCGCCACCGGCGGCGACCTCAATGCCGCCCGCAATGTCGGCGTGCCGGTCGACCGGGTTAAGATCGCGCTGTTCATCTACACCGCCTGTGCCGCGACCTTGCTTGCCACCATCCAGGTGATGGAGGCCGGCTCCGCCGACACCACGCGCGGCCTGCTCAAGGAATTCGAGGCGATCATCGCCGCGGTCATCGGCGGCGTGCTGCTGACCGGCGGCTACGGCACCGTCTATGGCGTGCTGTTCGGCGCGCTGATCTTCGGCCTGGTGCAGATGGGCATCTTCTACACCGGCATCGACACCGACTGGTTCAAGGTCTTCCTCGGCATCGTCATTTTGATGGCCGTGCTGGTCAACAACTACATCCGCCTCAAGGCGCTCGGACGCGGAGGCGGCAAATGACCTACCCAAACCCATCCCCGGCCATTCAGCCAGCCATGGAATTACGTGGTGTGTCGGTCAATTTCGGCTCGGTGCGCGCGCTGCAGGATATCGACATCAAGGTCTATCCCGGCGAGGTGCACTGCCTGCTCGGCGACAACGGCGCCGGCAAGTCGACACTGATCAAGGTTCTGTCGGGCGTGCACCGGCCGACCAAGGGCGAGATTTTCGTCGACGGCAAGCCCGTCAGCTTCCGCAGCCCGCGCGACGCGCAGGACCTCGGCGTCGCGACGGTCTTCCAGGACCTCGGCATGATCTCGCTGATGTCGATCACGCGCAACTTCTTCCTCGGCCGCGAGCCGACCAGAAGCCGCCTGCCCTTCTCGCGCTTCGACAAGGAGCGCGCCAACACAATTGCCCGTCAGGCGATGGCCGATATCGGCATCGACGTGCGCGACCCGACACAGGCAGTCGGCACGCTGTCGGGCGGCGAGCGCCAGTCGGTGGCCATCGCGCGCGCAGTCCACTTCGGCGCAAAGGTGCTGATCCTTGACGAGCCGACCTCGGCGCTCGGCGTGCATCAGGCGGCCATGGTGCTGAAATTCATCATCGAGGCGCGCATGCGCGGGCTGGCGGTGATCTTCATCAGCCACAACATCCACCACGCCTACCCTGTCGGTGACACTTTCACGCTGCTCAACCGCGGCCGCAATCGCGGCACATACGCCAAGTCCGAGATCTCGCGCGACGAGGTGATTTCCATCATGTCGGGCGGCGAGGATCTGAAGGCGGTGGAAGCTGAGATTGCCGGGCTCTTGGCGCAGATCGGCAACCGGCCGGCCGCCGCACCCTGAGCCTGGAACACTTTGCAGAGAGTAATAACAGCATGAGCAGGATACGCGTTGGCGTCATCGGCGCCGGCATGATCTCGCAGGTCGAGCACATTCCAAACCTGTTGCGGCTCGGCGACCTGTTCGAACTGGTCGGCGTTGCCGACCCGTCAAGGATTTCGCGGGAATATGTCAGCGAAATTCACGGCATCGCCAATTTCGAAACGCCGGAGCAACTGTTCGACCATAAGCTCGACGCTGTCGTGATCGGCTCGCCCGACCCGCTGCATCACGAGCAGGTGCTGGCCGCACTCGGGCGCGGCCTGCATGTCTTCTGCGAAAAGCCGCTCTGCTATTCCCCGGCGGAAATCGCCGAGATCATCGCCGCGCGCGATAAGGCCGGCAAGGTCATGCAGGTCGGCTATATGAAGCGCTTCGATCCGAGCTACCGGCTGGCGCTGGCCTCGCTGCCCGGCACGGCAAAGACGTTGCGGTCCGTCTCTGTCGAGGTCAACGATCCCGACGCCTGGCCGTTCATCGCCCACCAGCGCTACAAGCGCGGCAACGATATTCCCAAGGACCTGATTGCCGCCGCTCAAAGCAAGCAGAAACAACAGGTCGAACGCGCTATCGGCCAGCCTTTGAACGATCTGGCTTTCCGTGGATTTATCGGCGCTTACAGCTCCGCCTTGATTCACGATGTGAATGCCGTACACGGCCTGCTCGACGCGCTCAGCGTGCCGGATGGCGAGGTCGTCGGCGCGCAGATCTTCGCCAATGGCGATGGCGGCCAGGGCGCAGTAAAACTGCTCGACTGCCAGGCGCTGTGGACGATGACGCATCTCACCGTGCCGAAGCTCGCCGACTACAAGGAACGCATCACGCTCTTCTTCGACGATGCCAGCCTTGAGCTCGAATTCCCCTCGCCCTGGCTCAACCATCATCCGACCCGGCTGACTGTGAAGACCTCGGACGGCCACACACTGTCGACAAGGGATCTGCGTGCCGGCTACGGCGAAGCCTTCGTCGAGGAACTGCGCGGCTTCTGGGGTGCGATCGTCAATGGCGACGAGGTGGTCAACCGCCCCGAGCACGCCGCCCGCGACCAGGCGCTGCTGGTCGCGCTGACCAGGCAGCACCTGGCCACTTCGCAGGCCGGCTGAGCGCTCGCAGGATGTGTTGAGATTCAGGTCAGGCCGCGCCGAAAACGTTGGATTTCGAGAACCGGAGCGGAGCGTACTTAAGTACGTGAAGCGCGAAAGCCGGCGTTTGCAGGCCGGCCTCACCTGAATATCAGCATATCCTACCGGGTGTTGATGACGCCGTCGGTATTGGCGAGCAGCTTGCGCACCGCGTTGCGGGCCGCCTCCGGCCGCTGCAGGCGGATGGCCTTCTCGATCGCCTCGTGCAGTTGCTGTGCATGCTGCAGATCGTCGAGTTCGCGCGTCGTATAGGTGAACAGATGATCGAAGGCGGATTCGATCAGCACGCCGAGCGGCACCAGCAGATCGTTGCCGGAGGCGCGCAGGATGGCCAGATGGAAACGCGTATCGGCGCGCGTGCGCTCCTGCAGGCTCGGCGCCTCGCCCATCTCGCGGCAGGCCTGGCTGATCTCGGCCATCTGCTCTTCGGTGCGTCGCATGGCGGCGAAGGCAGTCGCTTCCGGCTCGATGATATGGCGGAATTCCTGCACCGTCTTCAGGAACACCTCACGGTCGGGCGCGGTCGCGTACCAGGCGAGCACATCGCGATCGAGCAGGTTCCAGCGCTCCCTGGGCTCCACCCAGCTGCCGATCTTGGGGCGCGATGCCAGAAGGCTTTTGGCCATCAGCATCTTGATCGCCTCACGCACCGCCGAGCGGCTGACGTTGAAGGTTTCGGACCATTTGGCTTCATTGGGCAGGATGGTGCCCGGCGGATAGTCGCCGCGCACGATCCGAAGCCCGATTTCGCTGGCCAGCGAGGCATGCACGCTGGTGCCGGGCATCCGGGTGGCGTCAGCCCGCCGAACGGCAGCCGGGCGCTCGGCTGTCTCAGTCTTGTCAGACTTCTTTCCCTTATTCGGCTTTCCGTCCCTCATGCATCCACAAAGTCCGGATTTCGAAAGCTGTCAAGCAGAGGGCCGGGCGCAGGCGGCAAAGCCTGTGGCTGTGCACAGATCAGGTTACAACCTTGCCCCAAAGCCCAATTTGCCAGACCTATTTGACGTATTTGCGCCAACTGTGCTCGGGACGGAAGCCGAGCATGTCCCTGGCCTTGCGGTTGGAAAGCAGCGTTTCATATTCGCCGAGCTTCGTCTTGACCGGCACGTCGGGATAAAACCGCTTCAACAGTTCCGCTGTCGGCAGGTCGGACGAGGTATCGTCATTGGCGGCGTTGAACACCTGGAAGCCGAGCCCGTCCGTTTCAACGGCGCGCAGCGCGATCTGGCCGAGATCGCGCGCGTCGACATAGCTCCAGGCGATGCGCTTGCGAAAGCCCGGATCGGCAAACCACTTCGGAAACAGCGAATATTCGTGCGGCTCGATGACGTTGCCGATGCGCAAGGCATAGATATCGGTGCCGTTGCGCTGCGCAAAGGCGCGCGCCGTGTGCTCGTTGACGACCTTGGACAGAGCATAGCTGTCCATCGGATCGACGTCGTATTCTTCGTCGAGGGGAAAATATTTGGGGTCGCGCGGTTCATTGGCGAACACCACGCCATAGGTGGTCTCGCTGGACGCGATCACCACCTTGGGGATGCCAAGCTTCACCGCCGCCTCGATGACGTTGTAGGTGCCCATCGCATTGGTGCGGAACACCTCATTGTCGGTCGTGATCATGATGCGCGGTATGGCGGCGAAATGCACCACGGCATCGACCGGCTGCGGGCGCAGCGACGGATCGAATTCATGCAGGCCCATATAGCTCGACAGCGCGTTGAACACCTGGCCGCTGTCGGTGATGTCGGTGATCAGCGTGCGTACCTTGGGATTGTCGAGCGGCTTGGTGTCGATGTTGAGCACCTGGCAGCCCTGTTCGACCAGATATTGCACGACATGGCGACCGGCCTTGCCGCTGCCGCCGGTGAACATGATCCGCTTCGTCATTTTCGTCTCCAATGCCTAGGATTTCTGTGTATTGTCAGACAATATGGCATTCTGCAACCACCCTTCGCCCGCAAGACGGCGCCGCCCAATATCAATCATCGCAACAGGACTTCAAGACATGACCACGACCGCCGCGAGCGAAAAGATCGGCTTTATCGGCCTTGGCCTGATGGGGCACGGCATTGCCAAGAACATCGTCGACAAGGGCTATGGCCTGACCTTCCTCGGCCGCAAGAACCGCAAGCCGGCGGAAGACTTGGCTGGCCGGGGTGCGAAGGAAGTGGCCACCTCGCGTGAGGTGGCAGCGGCATCCGATATCGTCTTCATCTGCGTCACCGGCTCGCGCGAGGTCGAAGCCATCATCCGTGGCCCCGGCGGCCTCAAGGAGGGTCTGAAAAGAGGCTCGGTTGTCGTCGATTGCTCGACCGCCGATCCGGTCTCGACCGTGGCGCTGGCGGCGGAACTGAAGGAGATCGGCGTCGACTTCGTCGATGCACCGCTCAGCCGCACGCCGAAGGAAGCCTGGGAAGGCACGCTCGACGCCATGGTCGGCGCGCCCGACGCGCTGTTTGCCCGTGTGAAGCCGGTCATCGAAACCTGGGCCGGCCGCATCGTCCATATTGGCGATACAGGTGACGGCCACCGCATGAAGCTGCTCAACAACTTCATCTCGCTGGGCTATGCCGCGATCTATTCCGAGGCGCTGGCGCTGGCCGAAAAGGTCGGCATCTCGCCACCGCGTTTCGACAGCGTCATCCGCAACGGCCGCATGGATTGCGGCTTCTACCAGACCTTCATGCGCTGGACGCTGGAGGGCGACCGCGACGCGCATAAATTCACCATCGCCAACGCCTTCAAGGACCTGACCTATCTGGAATCGATGGCGGGTGCGGCCGGCATCGCCAACCCGCTCGGCAACGCCACCAAGAACTCCTTCGCCGGTGCCCATGCCACTGGCCCGGCCGAGCAATTCGTGCCGATGCTGGCGACATATGTCGGCAAGGTCAACGGCGTCGACCTGATGCCCAGCAAGGATGGCAAGAAGCAGACGATTTGAGGTGGCGAAAAGCCTGTGTCAGCGCCTCGACCGGCCGATAACATCGTCGGTGTTGGCGAGCAGTTTGTGCACCGCATTGCGCGCGGCCGCAGGGCGCTGCAGGCGGATGTTCTTCTCGATCGCCTCATGCAGCGCCTGCGCCCGCCGCTGATCGCTGGTCTCGCGTGTGACGAAGACAAAGAGATGATCGAGCGCCGACTCGATCAGAACGCCAAGCGGCACCAGCAGATCGTTGCCCGAGGCGCGCAGTATGGCGAGGTGAAAACGCGTATCGGCGCGGATACGCTCCTGCAGGTTCAGAGCCTCGCCCATCTCACGACAGGCCTGGCTGATCTCGTCCATCTGCTCGTCGTTGCGCCGCGTGGCGGCAAAGGCCGACGCTTCCGGCTCGATGATGTGACGGAACTCCTGCACCGTGCGCAGGAAGGCTTCCCGGTCCGGCCCGGTCGCGTACCAGGCCAGCACATCGCGGTCGAGCAGGTTCCAGCGTTCCCTGGGCTCGACCCAACTGCCGATCTTGGGCCGTGAAGCCAGCAGGCTTTTGGCCATCAGCATCTTGATGGCTTCGCGCACCGCCGAACGACTGACATCGAAGATCTCGGCCCATTTGGCCTCGTTGGGCAGAATGGTGCCGGGCGGATAATCGCCGCGCACGATTCTGAGGCCGATCTCGCCGGCCAGCGAGACATGGACGCTCGCTCCCGGAAAATGCGCGGCACCGGCCCTGCGCATGACAGCCGGACCGCGGCTGGCTTGTGCCTTGGCCCGCTCGGTTCGCTTCTTTGATTTCTCGTCCGGCATTCACGTTCCAATGCGTCGGCCGTCTGCGTCCGGACTGGTCCGAACCTGCACGGCGCGCCGATCTCGTTGCCGAAAATTCCAAACTACAGACGCGTCAAAGCCGGAGCCTGCTGCCCCAACCGTTGCGTCCGTCCGGGAAGAGACGGGGCGCCCGTCAAAGGGCGCCCCGAAATCGAGAACCTACTTCTGGATGCAGGTGTCGACCGTGTCCTTTGTGCATTCGTCGAGGCCGGTGAACACCGGATCGGCGACGGCCTTGCCTTCGACCAGATCGATCATCACCGACGGTGCCTTGTAGCCCATTTCGAACGGCCGCTGACCAACCAGAGCGGTTACAAGGCCGTCACGGGCGATCGCCACTTCATCGCCGATCGTATCGGCGGCGCCGATGACGAAGTCGTTGCTGGCGATGCGGTCCTTGAGCGGCCCGAACAGGTCGCGATAGGGCTGCGGTGCGCCAAACAGCGGCCAGCCGCCCATGATGCCGAAGGCGTCGAGCTTGGGATTGGCGGCGAGGATGTCGGTCATCGCCTGCACGCCCTTGGCGCCGTCGTCATTGGTGAACACCGGGCAACCGGCGACTTCGGTCCAGCCGCCTTCGCCGGCAAGTGCCGCCAGGCCTTCCTTGCCCGACAGCGCGTCACGCATGCCCTGCGCGCGGCGCAGGATGTTGTCGGCCGCGGGATTGCCTTCGATGGTACAGATCGTGCCGCCGTTCGGCTTGCCCTTCTTGATGTACTCGCCGATCTTGTGACCCATCAAATAGTTGTCGGTGCCGAGATAGGTCTTGCGCAGCGCGGCATCTTCCTTGCTGAGATCGGCGTCGAGCGTCATGATCGGGATCGTCGGATTGGCGGTCTTGATCGTCTGAGCGATCAGCGGCGCGTTGGATGGCGAAATCGCCATTGCCACCGTGTCGGCCTTGCTCAGCATGTCCTGAACGATCTGCGCTTCGCCGGCCTCGTCGGAGGTCGATGCCGGGCCGGTGTAGAAGCATTCATATTCCGAGCTTGCATTTTCCTTGTTCCATTTCTCGCAGCCCTGGTGGATGGCTTCGAAGAATGGATTGTCGAGACCCTTCACCACGATGACGAGCTGTTTCTTGGCCAAAGCCGGCCCGGCGCCCAGCGCCATGGCGGCGACGGCGGCGAGCAAAAGTGTTTTCCTCATGTCAGTCCTCCCTTGAAACAGACGGACACGGCGTGCCCGCCACACAGATCGACCGGATGCTTAATGACCGAGGTTCGTTTCACGAGCACTCGTGTCGCCAAGACAGATCGATAAGCATTTCCAGATGCGGCATTGGCCCGGCTCACACAAGGGTGGCGCCGCAACCTCGACCGATAAACCTCCGCCGATTCCGCCCGGCTAACCGCCAGCGGCATCGGCATAATCTCCTCCGACGCTTAGCTAATATCGGCTTGCGGCCAACGTCAATGCTATTTGTCCTACAAAACGGATTTTTGGATAACCAAGGCTTCAATTCGTCCGACAATTGATTGACGAGCGCCGGCTTTTGCGTAAAAGAACGCTGACGCTGTTTCCGGGAGGAGATGGGGAGAGCGGGGCCAAAGCAGCGCCGGCATTCACGCCGGGAACAGCAGCGGGTCGCAAAACACGGGGAGGCAAAGACTGGTGGCGGTTCTCGAACTCACCAATATCTCGAGGCATTTCGGCGCCATCCAGGCGGTCAACGACGTATCGCTGTCGATCGAGCCCGGACAGGTGGTCGGCCTGATGGGCGACAACGGCGCCGGCAAGTCGACGCTGGTCAAGATGATCGCCGGCAATTTCCGCCCCAGCCATGGCGTCATGCGCATGGACGGCAAGGAGTTGATCCTGCACAAGCCGGCGGAAGCTCGCCAGCACGGCATCGAGATCGTCCACCAGGACCTGGCGCTGTGCAACAATCTGACCGCTGCCGCCAATGTCTATCTCGGCCGTGAATTGCGCCGCGGCTTCGGCCCTTTACGCATCCTCGACTATGCCGCCATGTACAAGCGCGCCGGCCAGCTCTTCGCCGAGTTGAAGTCCGAGACCCGTCCGCGCGACCTCGTCAAGCAGATGTCGGGCGGCCAGCGCCAGGCAGTAGCGATCGCGCGCACCATGCTGTCGCAGGCGAAGATCGTGTTGATGGACGAACCGACGGCCGCGATCTCGGTGCGCCAGGTCGCCGAAGTGCTGAACCTGATCCGCCATTTGCGCGACCAGGGCATCGCAGTGGTGCTGATCAGCCACCGCATGCCTGACGTGTTCACCGTCGCCGACCGCGTCATCGTCATGCGGCGCGGCCGCAAGGTCGCCGACAAGACGATTGCGTCAAGTTCGCCCGAGGAAGTCACCGGGCTGATCACCGGCGCCATCGAACAGGTTTGATCTCAGCGAATTTCACCACGCACAGCACATGAAGGTCGACGATGGCACTGACAATTGACCAGCCGATCGAACAAAAGCAGCAATCCTTGCCGGCAAGACTGTTTGCCAGCCAGACCTTCTGGGTGGTGATCGCGGTCATCCTGGCCTGCCTGTTCCTGTCTTTTGCCACCGACGCCTTCGCCACGTCGAAGAACCTTTACAACATCACCCGCAACATCACCTTCGTCGCCATCATCGCGCTCGGCATGACCTTCGTCATCATCACAGGTGGCATCGACCTGTCGGTCGGTTCGGTGCTCTGCCTGTCGTCGATGGTGCTGGCCGTCACCATGCATGCCGGCTACTCCATCGAGGTCGGCATCCTCGCCTCGATCGCCACCGCGCTCGCCATAGGCGCCTTCAACGGCATCATGATCGCCTATCTCGGCTTTCCACCCTTCGTGGTGACGCTCGGTATGCTGTCGATTGCCCGCAGCCTCGCCATGGTCGCCTCCAACAACACCGTCGTCTTCCAGTTCGGCCCGGATCACGACAAGCTTCTGGCGCTGGGCGGCGGTGCATGGGTGTTCGGCATCGCCAATCCGGTGCTCTACATGATCCTTTTGGCGCTGATCACCGGCTTCACGCTGCGCTGGACCAAGTTTGGCCGCCACATCTTCGCCATTGGCGGCAATGAGCACGCGGCGACGCTGACCGGCGTTCCCGTCAAGCAGATCAAGGTCGCCGTCTATATGATCTCGGCGCTGGCGGCGGGCATTGCCGGCATCATCCAGACCGGATGGCTGGGCGCCGTCACCACCAATCTCGGAACCGGCATGGAACTGCAGGTCATCGCCGCCACGGTCATTGGCGGCGCCAATCTCGCCGGCGGCGTCGGCACCGCCTTCGGCGCCATTGTCGGTGCCGCGCTCATCGAAGTGATCCGCAACAGCCTTGGTCTGCTCGGCATCAATGCTTTCTGGCAAGGCGTGTTCATCGGCGGCGCCATCCTGCTCGCGGTGCTGTTCGACCGGATCCGCAACTTCAGGCGCAATGACTGAATGTTTTTGGACTGAACCTTTCGGCTGGAAACCGTTGCCTTGACATCGAAAACCCTGTTCGAGCTCAACGGCCGGCTGGCGCTGATCACCGGCTCCGGCCAGGGCATCGGCCTGGCGCTGGCGCGCGGCCTTGCCGAGCATGGCGCAAGTGTCGTGCTCAACGGCCGCGATGCCGGCAAGGTTGCCGGTGCTGTCGCCGGCTTGCGCGACGCTGGCTTCAAAGCGCACCCCTCGACCTTCGACGTGACGGATTTTCGCGCGGTCGATGCCGATGTCGCCCGCATCGAGGCCGAGATCGGCGCCATCGACATCCTGATCAACAATGCCGGCGTGCAGTTCCGCGCTCCGCTCGAGGACTTTCCCGAGGAGCAGTGGGAGCGGCTGTTCAAGACCAATGTCTCCGGCGCCTTCCATGCCGGCAAGGCGGTCGCCCGCAATATGATCGCGCGCGGCAAGGGCAAGATCATCAACATCGGCTCGGTGCAGAGCGAACTCGCCCGGCCCAACATCGCGCCCTATACGGCCACCAAGGGCGCAATCCGCAATTTGACACGTGGCATGTGCACCGACTGGGCGAAATACGGCTTGCAGGTCAATGCCATCGCCCCCGGCTATTTCCGCACCGAGATGAACCAGGCGCTGGTCGACAACCAGGAATTCTCCGCCTGGCTGGAAAAGCGCACGCCGGCTGGCCGCTGGGGGTATGTCGACGAACTGATCGGCGCCGCCGTGTTCCTCGCCTCCGACGCCTCATCCTTCGTCAACGGCCATACGCTTTATGTCGACGGCGGCATGACGGCTTCGGTTTGACGGGAAACCCTATCGCTCAGTCTGAAAATCCACCACTACGGCCGGCAGCACACAGCGGCTTTCGCCCCGCGCCTTGACGCGAGCCCGAACTCAGCCGCACAATCCCGTCGCAGGCGAAGGGAGGCCAGTCGTCTGCGGGAGGTATAACCCATGACGGACGCGATCAGGCTCTATTGGGGCCGGTTCGGACATGTTTCTGTCCTGAATGTCGCCAGCGACTTCGTCACCCATGCGCATGTCGAGGCCCACATCATCATCTGGCTGGAGGGCACGGCCGGCGAGATGACCGTCGGCCGCGACACGGTGCCGCTGGGTCCCGGCACCGCCGCCGGCATCAATTCCTACCAGCCACACAGCCACATTCTGTCGCAGAACGGCAGGCCCGGCCTGTTCCTCGCCTTCTACATCGATCCGGATTGGGCGCGCCGGCGCCGCGACCTGCCTTCGTCGGCGCCGTTGTTTGCACAGGCTGCGATCACGCTCGAACCATGGCTGCACCAGGCCGCCGCCAACCTGCTCGATCATTTGAGCGATAATGAAAGCATCGACGACGTCGCCAATTACGAGATCGAGCGCTTCATCGATAGCGTGCTCGACGCCGCCGACGCCTCGGCGCCGCAGGAGACGCGCATCCGCGTAAACACCATGCAGGATTTCCGCGTCCGCAAGGCGATCCAGCTGATGAAGGCCAATGTCTGCGAGCGCATTTCGTTCGACGACGTCGCCCGCAGCGTCGGCCTGTCGCGGCCGCATTTCTTCGCTTTGTTCAAGGAACAGACCAATCTGACGCCCAACGTCTACTGGAACACGCTGCGCATGGAGGAAGCCGTGCGGCAGTTGCAGTGGTCGCAGGAGCCGCTGATCTCGGTCGCCTGCAATCTCGGCTTCACCTCCCAGGGCAATTTCTCGCGCTTCTTCCGCGACCATGTCGGCGTGCCGCCGACGCTTTACCGCGAGGCGGCGCGGGCTATGGCCTGAGCCAAGCCGCTCGTTTTTCAGACTCCTTGATAGGGCCGCAAGACCCATTGATAAGCGCAGCACCGGCCGCCGCCCTACCCTGCTGCGTATCGAATTCGTAGGGGAATGATCATATGGCTGAAGTCACCGTCTCCAGCGTCATCGACGCGCCGGTCGAAAAGGTCTGGGCGCGCATACGCGACTTCAATGACCTGCCGGGCTGGCATCCGCGCATGGTCAAGAGCCATATCGAAGACGGCAAGAGCGCCGAAACCATCGGCTGCGTGCGTAATTTCGAGCTCGCCAGCGGCGCGCGTATCCGCGAAAAACTGCTCGACTTCTCCGATGCGAATTTCCGCGTCAGCTATTCGATCCTCGAAACGCCGCAACCGCTGACCAATCACAAGGCGACGCTGCAATTGCGCCGCGTGACAGACGGCGACCGCACCTATGCCGAATGGACCGCGAGCTTCGACGCGGCACCCGACGAGGCCGACAAGATCGCCGCCGGCATGGCCGCCAATGTCTTCCAGGGTGGCTTCAATGCGTTGAAGAGCCATTTTTCTGGCCAGAGCTGAGTCAGGGGAGACTGCCATGGCGCTTGCCCTCCAGACCTTTTCGGCCGTCAGGGATGCCAACGCGGCGCTGAAGGCGCCCGGCACCCGCTATCTCGGCGGCGGCACACTGGTCGTGCGCGCCGCCAATGAAGGCGATATCTCCGTCTCCGGCCTTGTCCGCTCGACCGATCCGACCCTTTCCGGGATCACTGTTGCCGGCGGCAAGGTCCGCATAGGCGCTTCGGTGACGATGGCGGCTATCGCCCGCCATCCGGAGCTTGCGGCGCTGTCCAAGGCCGCACGCGCCGTCGGCGGCCCGGCAATCCGCAATATGGCGACTGTCGGCGGCAATCTGTTCGCACCCGCGCCCTACGGTGATTTCGCTGTCGCCCTGCTGGCGCTGGATGCGACGGTTGGCACCGATGATGGGGAATTGCCTATCGAGGATTTCCTGGCCAAGCGGGACGGCAGCCGCGCCATCGTCACGTCAGTCGCCTTCGCACTGCCGAAGGCTGAGAATTTCCGCTTTCTGAAAGTGTCGCGGGTCAAGCCGAAGGGCGTCTCGGTGCTCAGCATCGCCGCCGTTCTCGAACAGGCCGGCGACGGCACTGTCTCCTCGGCGCGGATCGCGCTCGGCTGCATGGCAGACCGGCCGATGCGCGCCCGCGCTGCGGAAAAGGCACTGATCGGCAGCAGGCTTGACCAGGGCGGCATCGCAGCGGCGCTGGCTGCAGCCGGTGAAGGCACTTCGCCAATCACCGATCCGATCGCCAGCGCCTGGTATCGCGCCGAGGTTCTCCCGGTCCATCTCGGCCGGCTGCTGCTTACTTAACCACCGCTTGGGGGGCGCGCGTCTGTCCGATCAATCGGGCAGGCGCGCTGGGAGGAAAACATGACAAAGGTTCCGGTTCAGTTCACGCTCAACGGCTCGGAGAAGGCCGAATTTGTCGACAGCGGCACGACACTGCTGCACGCGCTGCGCGACAAGATCGGCGACACCTCGCCCAAGGGCGGATGCCACCAGGGCACCTGCGGCGCCTGTTCGGTCATCATCGACGGCGAACTCCGGCTCTCTTGCCTGATCCTGGCCGAGACCTGCAGCGGCGCCGACATCCGCACCACATCGGGCCTCGCCGAGGCCGGCGTGCTGCACCCGCTGCAGCGTGCCTTCCTCGATGCCTTCGCCACGCAATGCGGCTTCTGCACGCCGGGCATGATCATGGCCGCCAAGGTGCTGCTCGACCACACGCCCAATCCGAGCCGCGAGGATGTGAGCGAGGCGCTGTCCGGCAACATCTGCCGCTGCACCGGCTACGAGCCGATCATCCAGGCGGTGCTGACCGCGGCCCGAGCCAATTCGCAGAACGCGGCCTAAGGACCAAAAGAATGGAACTGCGCAAAAACTATTTCGCCGATCAGCGCAAGGACGGCCTGCACGAGATCGGCCATGGGCGGCCTCGGCTGGATTCGCCGGGCCATGTGACGGGCAAGACCGCCTATTTCGCCGACCGCAACTTCCCGAATATGCTTCACCTGAAAATGGTGCGCAGTCCGCACCACCATGCCCGCATCCGTTCGATCGACACTTCCGAAGCGGAGAAGCATCCCGGCGTGGTGAAAATCCTCACCGCCAAGGATGTGCCGCACAATGTCTATACCATCCTGATCCTGATCCAGGTCGGACCGGAAGACGAGACGGTGCTGGCCGACGGCAAGGTACGCTGGAAGGGCGAGGCGGTGGTGGCGGTGCTGGCCGAGACCGAGCGCGCGGCTCAGGAAGCGGCAGCCAAGGTCAAGGCCGACTACGAGGTGCTGCCGGCCGTCTTCGACATGGAAGAAGCGCTGAAGCCTGGCGCGCCTTTGGTCAACGAATATCACGGCCAGAACTATTATCTCTATGACAGCGGCGAATGCCGCAAGGTGCGCTTCGGCGATGTCGAGGCGAGCTTCGCCGGCGCCGACCACATCCTCGAACAGAGTTATCAATCCTCGCCCATCGAGCATGCGCCGACCGAGACCACCGGTTGCGTCGTGGTGCCCGAAGGCAATGACCGCTTCAGCTGCTACACCAACACCCAGGCGATGTTCTTCACCCTCGACAACGCCTCGATCATCCTGCAGATGCCCGGCTCAAAACTGCATTTCGTCGGCGGCACCGTCGGCGGCGGCTTTGGCGGCAAGGTCGACGTCATCGTCGAGCCGATCGCCATTCTTGGCGCCAAGCTCACAGGACGTCCCGTCTCCTTCATCTACAGCCGCGAGGAGGAGATGCAGATCTCGTCACCCCGAGCGGCCGAAAAGATAATCATCAAGGATGGCGTGATGAACGATGGCCGCATCGTGGCTCGCAAGGTGACCGGCTACACCGATGCCGGCGCCTATTCGCGCCACTCGCCTTATGGCGCGCAGAAGGGAGCGGCGCACTATCCCGGCCCCTACACCATTCCCAATGTCTGGATCGACACCTACTGCGTCTACACCAACCGCACCCCCTCCTCCGCGATGCGCGGCTTCGGCGTCACCATCGGCGACTTCGCGCTTGAGGTGCAGATGGACAAGCTGGCGCGGCTGATCGGCATGGACCCGCTCGAATTCCGCTTCATCA
Source organism: Mesorhizobium sp. M0771 (assembly GCF_040320155.1). Classification (NCBI taxonomy): domain Bacteria; kingdom Pseudomonadati; phylum Pseudomonadota; class Alphaproteobacteria; order Hyphomicrobiales; family Phyllobacteriaceae; genus Mesorhizobium; species Mesorhizobium sp. M0771. The sequence continues at coordinate 182,834 of NZ_JAMYPC010000012.1, forward strand.
ACGCCTATCGCGATGGCGACATGAAGGCGCATCGCCAGCCGACCGAAGGAGCGGCGCTGATCGAGTGCATGCAGGAGGCGTCGCGCGCCGCCAACTGGCCGGTGGCGGAGAAGTATATGGCGATGTCCTCCTACAAGAAGGGAGCTTGAGATGGCGATAAGGCGCGGACGCGGCGTCGCCGCGATCAACTACCCGACGGGCATGAATCTTGGCGGCGACCCGACGCAGGCGCTGGTGCATTCGACGCCGACCGGCAATTTTATGGTCACACTTTCGTCGGTCGATCTCGGCCAGGGCCTGAAGCAGATCATGGCGCAGATCTGCGCCGAGACCATCGGCGTGCCGACCGACCGGGTCACCATCGACACCGCCGACACCGACACCGGCCCGCACTGCATGGGTACCTTCGCCTCGCGCGGCACCCACCGCGCCGGCAATGCCGTCATCCAGGCGGCCAAGGAAGCGCGCCAGGTGATGTTGGAAGTGGCGGCGGAAGAGCTGGAGGTCAACGCTTCCGACCTTGAGACTGACGGCCAGGGCAATATTCTGGTCAAGGGCGCGCCGCAAAAGTCGATCTCGATCTTCGATGTCGCCTTGTCGGCGCATTTCAAGCGCGGGCGCTCGATATCCGGGCGCGGCATGTTCCTGATCCCGCGCTCATATCCGGAGAAAGAGACCGGCGCGATGAAGCCGTCGACCTGCTACGCCCATGCCTGCACGGTGGCCGAAGTCGAGGTCGATGACGAGACGGGCGAGGTTACGGTGCTGACCGTGAAGAACGTCTTCGAGATCGGCCGCGCGCTGAACCCGAAAATGGTCGAGCAGCAACTGGTCGGCGGTTCCTGGATGGGCATCAGCCACGCGCTCTACGAAACGACCGAGCCCTATTATCCCAACCGCGACCATGGCGGCACCGACTTCAACCAGTATCTGATGCCGGGACCGGGCGATCTCGCCCAAACCGAGATCATCGTGCTGGAGCGGCCGTCGGCGGATGGTCCTTACGGTGCCAAAGGACCAGGCGAAATGTGCGCGAACCCGCAGATCCCCGCGGTTGCCAATGCCGTCTTCGACGCCGTCGGCGTGCGCATCGACACGCTGCCGATCACACCGGAGCGCATATTGCGCGCGCTGAAGGCGCAAGCGGCGAACTGAGGACGACATGCAGGAGCCGAATGCCGAGACTGTCGCGACCTCGCCGGAGGCGGTGGCACGCCACCTCGCTGGATCGCGCTACCTCGCCGACGACAGCCTGGCCACCGCCATCTTCCTGGCCATACGGCTCGGCAAGCCGCTGCTGCTGGAAGGCGCGCCCGGCGTCGGCAAGACCGAAGCTGCGAAGGCGATCGCGCAACTGCTTGGCCGCGATCTGGTGCGGCTGCAATGCTATGAAGGCATCGACGCAGCACACGCGCTCTACGAATGGAACTACCAGCGCCAGCTGCTCGCCATCCGCCATGCCGGCGAGCATGAGATCGACATCTATGACGACCGCTTTCTGATCGCGCGGCCATTGCTGCAGGTGCTGCGGGCGCCGGAGCAGCGCGTGCTGCTGGTCGACGAGATCGACCGCTCCGACCACGAATTCGAAGCGCTGCTTCTCGAATTCCTCTCCGACTTCCAGATCAGCATCCCTGAGCGCGGCACGATCCGCGCCGAGGCGCAGCCGATCGTCATCCTGACCTCGAACCGAACCCGCGAACTGGCGGAGGCGCTGCGTCGGCGTTGCGTCTATCACTGGATCGGCTATCCCGACGCCGAGCGCGAAGCCGCCATCATCATGCTGCGCGCCGGCAATGTCGCCGAGACCACCGCGCGCGCCGTGGCGAATGCCGTGCAGTCGATCCGCGCGCGGCCACTGGCCAAGCCGCCCGGCATCTCCGAGGCCGTCGAATGGGCCAACGCCGCCACCATACTGGAGAAAGGCGGCAGCCCATGGCCGCAAGCCTTCCGCCGCGCCATCGGCGTGCTGATCAAGGACGAGGAGGATTTGTCCGCGATCGCGCCGGAGCTTGGTGCCATCGTCGAGGAGGCGCTGGCGTGAGCCGGGACTTCGGCAATGCGCAACGGCGGCGGGACAGCGCCCCCCTCTGTCCTGCCAGACATCTCCCCCTCAAGGGGGGAGATCAGCTGTCATTGTGGCTTTCGCCAATCTCCAGAGTTGCAGACCTGAGCAAGGCGCCGAAGCCGCCAATCTCCCCCCTTGAGGGGGAGATGTCCGGCAGGACAGAGGGGGGCGCGAAGGAATGATGCGTCAGGGAACCCTTCCTCTCGCCTCCGCGCCCTTCCTCCACTTCGCCCGGCTGCTGCGCCGCCACGCCTTTGCCGTCGCCCCCGAGCAGGTCTCCAGCTTCATGCAGGCGGTCACCCTGCTCGGTCCCCGCTCGATGGCCGACATCCGCGAGGCGGCGCTCGCAACGCTTGCCCCCCCGCCCGATCGCCGCGGCGAATTCGAGGCGCATTTTCGCAATCACTTCCATGGCGGTGGCCAACCCTCGATCGAAGGCGAGGAAGACGAGGAAACCCGCATCAAAGACGATCACGGCACGCGCCAGGAGGAGAAACAGACCACGCGCCAGGAGAAAGGCGGCGAGCTGTCGTCGGCAATCGAACAGCTCAGCAGCCGCGACTTCCTCCGCGACGACGATGGCCTTGGGCCCTTCCGCCGCAAGCTCGCTTCAACCCTGCCCGCGCGCCGCTCCTTCCGCACCGTGCGCTCCCATTCGCGCGGCAAGCTCGACCTGCGCCGCTCGCTCAGGGAAATCGTCAGCGCCGATGGCGATATCCCCTCGCCGCAGCTGCGCCGCCGCCAAACGGTGCCGCGCAAGCTGCTGATCCTGATCGATGTTTCCGGCTCGATGAAGCTGTACACGGCGGACTACCTCAAACTGGCGCACGCCGCCGTACAAGGTGCTGACCGTGCCGAAATCTTCACCTTCGGCACGCAGCTCACCCGAATCACGTCCGCACTGCGTATCCGCGATCGCGACCAGGCTCTCGCCCGAGCGGCGGCACTCGTAGACGACTGGGACGGCGGCACGCGCATGGGACCGACCCTGCTCGCCTTCCTCTCGGTGCCGCGGTTCTCGGCCTTCGCGCGCGGTGCCGCTGTGATCATCCTGTCGGACGCGCTGGAGCGCGGCGACCATGCCGATCTCGAGACCGCGATAGGCCGCCTGAGCGCCCGCGCCTTTCGCCTGTCGCTGGCCACACCTTTGGCCGGCGATCCGCGCTTCCAGCCGGCAACGGCGGCGTTGCGCGCCATCTTGCCCGATCTCGACGATCTCATCGACGGCTCTTCGCTCGGGAGTCTCACCGATTTCATCCTGTCGCTCGCCCGCCCTGCCCCGGCGTCGTCGGCAATCTGGAAAAGGGTATCGTGATGCAGAAAGCCATCGACGCGCATTTCCACATCTGGCGCCAGCAGGATCAGCCCTGGCTGGTCGGCCCGATGGTGCCGCGCATTTTCGGCCCCTACGAGCCGATTCGCCGCGACTATCCGATCGAGGAATTTCTCGCCGATCAGCAAGGCGCAGGTGTCGAGAAGGCCGTCTATGTCCAGACCAACTGGGCCAAGGAGGATTTCGAAAAAGAAGTCGCCTTCCTGCAGAAGACTGCCGACGAGACCGGCTGGCCGCACGCTATCGTCGGCTATACCGATATGACCGTCGACGATGTCCGGCCCCAGATCGATCGATTGAAAAAGTACCCGCTGCTGCGCGGCGTGCGCATGCAGATGCATTGGCACGAGACGCCGGCCTTCCGCTTCGCTGCCTCGGCCGATCAGGTCATCGACCCCAAGGTGCGGGCCAATGTCGCGCGGCTTAAAGACTATGGCCTGTCCTTCGACCTGCAGCTTTTCCCTGCCCAGATGAAGGACGGGCTGACGCTGGTCGGCGAGAACCCGCAGATCAACTTCATCCTCACCCATGCCGGCATGCTGACCGGCTTGGAGCCGGAAACCACCGAGGCCTGGAAAGCCGGCCTGAGTACGCTATCAACAGCGCCGAACTTCTACGCCAAGCTGTCGGGCCTCGGCACCTTCGCCCACCGCAACGATCCGGCGTTGATTGCCTACATCGTCGACAATGCCATCGACATTCTGGGCGCTGACCACCTGATGTTCGGCTCCAACTTCCCGATCGAAAAACTCTGGACGACCCATGCCGAACTGATCAAGGCGCACCGCGCCGCGGTAGGCAAGCATGGCGCAGCCGCCGAGGCGGATATCTTCTGGAACACGGCCGAGAAGGTTTACAGACCGGCATAGCGCACGCTTCCCCTTCTCCCACAGGGGAGAAGGGAAATCCGCCCCTCACTTCACTTCAAACTCAGGATCGACCGGAATCTGCATCGCAGTCACCAGATGGTTGGTCTGCCCGGCCAGCCCGATGATCGACACCAGCTCGCCATGCTGCGCATCGGTCAAGCCTTTGGCGCGGGCGGCTGCCGTATGCGAATGGACGCAGTAGGAGCAGCCATTGGCGGTCGACACCGCGATATAGATCATTTCCTTGGTCAGCGGGTCGATGGCGCTCTCCGTGGCCATCACCACCTTCACCTGTTCCCATGTCCGTTTCAGCAAGGCCGGATCGTTGGCGAGCCCACGCCAGAAATTGTTGACGAAATCCGATTTGCGCGTCGCGCGGATGTCATCGAACACAGCCTTCGCAACCGGGATTTTTTCGACCTCAGCATCGCTGAGGAGTTTTGTGGCGGCCATGGCGTTTCCTTTCGTTGAATCGGTGGATCAGGTGGTTGAATCAGGTTTCGAGCAAGGGCGGCTAACCGGCTATTCCGATTCAGTTTTTGATGCTGACAGAACCATGGCGATTGGCCGAAGCATCTCAGCTTCGTCATTCACGGGCGAAGCAGGCGCGAAGCGCCGTCGCGGAGAGACCCGAGGATGACGAAGGCGCTGAGGCCTTCGCCAATTGGCGACGTATGCGCACCCTCAAACACCGACCAGAAACCTAATGAACCGCCGCATACATGATCTTCTCCTCCGTCGCCTCGGCGGGCGAAAACTCCTCGACCATGCGGCCCTGCCGGCACACCAGAATCCGGTCCGACAGGTTCATGATTTCCGGCAGGTACGACGAGATAACGACGACGGCCAATCCCTCGTCGGCCAGCCGGTTGATGATCTGGTGGATCTCGGCGATGGCGCCGACATCGACGCCGCGCGTCGGCTCGTCGAAGATCACGATACGCGGCTGCTGCACCAGCCCCTTGCCGATCACCACCTTTTGCTGGTTGCCGCCGGAAAGCTCGACCACGCGGGCATTGTCGTTGATCGCCTTGATGTTCAGCGTCTTCGTCCATTCAGCGGAAAGCGTGCGCATCTCCTGCTGGTTGATCACCCAGGCCTTTTCGCGGCCCGCCGCCAGCAGCCCGCCGAACAGGTTCTCGGCGATGCCCATCGTCTCGAAAATGCCCTCGCTCTTGCGGTCCTCGGTAACATAGACGATGCCGCCGGCGACCGCCTCACTGGGCACGAGATAGCGCACCGGCCTGTCGTCGAGTTCAATCGCGCCACCGCGCAAAAAATCGCGCTTGTAGATGCCGGAGACGATCTTGAAGGTCTCGGTGCGGCCGGAGCCGATCAGCCCGAACACGCCGGTGATCTGTCCCTCGAAGATCGAGAAGGAGGTGTTGCGCACGACATTGCTCATCGAAATGTCCTGCACCGACAGCACCTTCTTGCCGGCCTTGCGCAGCCTGGCCTCGTCGCGCTGGCGATAGATCTGTCCCGACAGTGTACGCCCGACCATGGCGGCGACGATCTTGTCGCGATCGAAGGCCGATGTGTCGTCGGTTATGACCAGCTCGCCATCGCGCAGGATTGTGATGCGGTCGGCGATCATCAGCGCCTCTTCCAATGCATGGCTGATGAAGACGATCGAGACGCCGTTCGCCTTCAGCCGCCGGATCAGTGCGAAAAAGTGCCGCTTCTCCTCCGGCGTCAGCGTCGCCGTCGGCTCGTCGAAGATGATGATCTCGGCATTGTGGTGAACGGCGCGCGCGATCTCGACCATCTGACGCTTGGCCGCGCCCAGCGTCGCCACCATGGCGTTGGGGTCGACCGGAAAGTTCAGCGACTGCAAAAACTGCTGCGCCGAAATGTAGGTGCCGCGCAGCCGGTTGAGGAATTTTTCGGTGCCGAGATAGAGGTTTTGCGCCACCGTCATCGACGGCACCAGGCTGGTCTCCTGGAACACCATGGCGATGCCGGCCTCGAGCGCCGCATGCGGCGAGGCGTAGGCGATCTCGCGGCCTTTGTGGAACATCTTGCCTGAGGTGGCGTCGACGACGCCGGCGATGATCTTGGTCAGCGTGGATTTGCCGGCGCCGTTCTCGCCGAGCAGCGCGTGGATTTCGCCCTTGCGCAGTTCGAAGCTGACTTGTCTGACCGCGGGCACGCCGCGATAGTTCTTGGTGACATTTTCCAGGCGCACGATCGGTTCCATCAGAGACCTCCTGCGTCGATGGCCAGCACGCAATCGCCGCCCCTGGAGGCGATGAACAGGCGGCCGTCCGTTTCCGCCACGCTGCAGATGCCATGGCGCGTGCCGTCGGCGCGGCTGTGCAGGCTGAATTGCGGCTGCATGTTCTGATCGAGCCTGACCACCAGCCCATAGGAGCGGCTCGGCGACCAGGGCTTGTGGATGCCCATGGTGCGGATGCCGCCGCATTGCAGCGGTTCGAGGAAGCTGCGATTGGAGGCCAAAGCCGGCGCGATCCAGTAGGCCGGCGCCACCTGGTCTAGCATGTCGCGCCGATAGTGGGTTTCCTGGAGAACGAATTCGATCAGCCGGTTGCGTGGCGCGAACAGAGCCAGCCACGCGCCGCCATCGCCGGCCGGCGCGAGGCGCGCGGGATAGCCGGGCAGATGCGTCAGCACGGTCGAGCGGCTACCGGTCGCACCATCGAAGCGAACGATCTGATGGCGCCAGCTTTCGCTGACCAGCACATCCCGCCCAATGGGATGCAGCCCATAGGGAAAGGCGATATCGCCGGCCACTTTGCGGAACTCGGCGGCGGCCGCGTCCCGCCTCCAAAGCGAACCGGACGCGCCCTTCTTCATCAGGTCGGCGGCCCATTGCGACGGCGTGTGCTCAGCCGAGCCATTGGCCAGCCACAACGTGCCGTCGTCTGCATAGGCAAGCGCGGTGATGCAGCTGACGCCAGACGGCAGCGAAACCTCCTTGCCGGCGACCAGCAGCTTGCCGCTCTCAAGTCCGACCGTCAGTTCTCCCGACAGTGATAGAGCCAGCGCAGTGATGGGGGAAGGAAAGGTCTCGACAACCTTCGGCTCCACTCCTGCGGCAAGCGAATAGATGGCGTTGCCGCTGGAAGCGAGCAGCCGGCCATCCGCAACCAGCAGATTGTCGGGTTCGATCAGTCCGGCAAAAACCGGGGCATCATCGAGCCGCGTGTTGGGCCGGAAGGCGCCGTCGAGCGGTGGGATGGTCACCGCCTTGCCACGAAACAGGTCGAGCACAGGATCGAGGATCATGGCTTCGCTCCCCAATAGGAAGCCGGGCTGGTCCAGTTCGGGTCGGCGCCCGCAATCTTGTAGCGGCCGATGCGGTTGTTGAGGATGCCGCCGACGAACAGGAAACCCTTGTGCTCGCGCATCGAGGTGACCATCGGATGCGCGCCGCCGGTGAGGTCACCCATCGCCTCGACAATGCCGCCCTTGTCGTTGAATTTCACCACGCCGCCGGTGTTGATGTTGGGGAACAGCCACTCGTCCTGCGGCAGCCGGCGCGTCATGCGCTTGCGCATATCGGGATGGCGCAGCGACAGGTCGAAGCTCGGCGTGCGCATGCCGAGCCATGCCATCCAGTAATTGCCGTCGGAGGCGCGGTTGATGTTGTCGGGATAACCCGGCATGTCGCGGATGACGCATTCGGCGGCGCCCGCCTTCGGCCCTTCCAGCCAGTAGCGATGCACGCGGCAGGCCCAGCTCTCAGCGAAGAACAGCGACTTCCCATCATGCGCCATGCACACACCATTGGTGTAGCGGTAGCCGTCGAGCAGCGTTTTCGTCGAACCGTCCTTCGGGTCATAGACCAGCAGCCGGCCGGTGGCGCGGTTCTCGATCGAGTCCAGCGCCCAATCGTGCGCGTCATAGCGCTTGGTGGAGTCAGTGAAATAGATGCGCCCGTCCGGCGCGATGTCGCAGTCGTTCGGGTCGCGCAGCCGCGCATCGTCGACGATCGAGGTCCAGGAGCGTGACGTCTCGGCCGACAGGCGCTTCACTTCCCGATCCGGCGAGACGGAATAGAGCCCCATGGCGCCGACGCAGCTGATCAGATTGCCCGATTTGTCGAAGGCCAGGCCCAGCGGAAAGCCGCCGATATGGGCAAACACCTCCGATTTCATATAGTCCGGCGCGAAGAAGCGGACGATCTCGCCATGGCGCGTGCCGCAATAGAGGTGATCGTCGCGGTCGAGGATGACGTCTTCCGGCCCTTCCAACTCGCCGAGCCCGATATGGTCGGCCGCCGACAGCCGGTTGTCGAGCGCGTAGGGCGTGCCTGAGCCCGGCACCGCAGACTGTGTCTCGCCCATCTTGAGATAGACCGGCGCGACATAGACTTCGTTGAGCACCTTATGGCGGTTCTTCAGCCAGCGGATGTCGATCGTCACCGCCACCGCCAGCATGATGCCCAGCACCATCTGGTTGGTGCCGGTGCCATAGCCCAGCCGGATCAGCCCGTTGGTCATGGTCAGCACGATGATGGCGCCCATCAGCCCCTTGATGACCGAGCCGCGGCCACCACCCAGGCTGACGCCGCCGACCACCGCCGCCGTCAGCGCCATGATCTCAAGGTTGAGGCCGGTGCCCGGCCCTGCCCCACTCAGGCGGCAAGCGATCAGGAAGCCGCCGATCGAGGCGCAGAAGCCGGAAAAGACATAGGTCATGAACACGGTGCGGCGCACGCGAATGCCGGCATTGTGCGCCGAGCGCCTGGATCCGCCGACCGCCAGCACATGCCAGCCCGGCCGTGAGCGCGTCAGCGCGATATGGGTGACGATGGCAAGAATGATCGCCAGCCACACCGAGACCGAAAGCCCCCAGAAGGTGCTGTCGCCGATGAAGTCGAGCACATCCGATGTCGCCTGGGAAAGCTGCACGTCTGCGGCATAGGTGGTGACGAGAATATCGAACAGCGCCCGGCCAAAAATGAAGGTGACCAGCGTAGTCAGAAAGGCGCGCAGCCTGAGATAGCCGACGAGGTAGCCGTTGACGGCGCCGAAGATGAGCCCGGTGGCAAGCGATGCCGCCAGCGCCAGCCAGATAGACTGTTCGAGGATGAAGAAGACATAGACGGCGGAGAAGCAGGACAGCGCGAAGATCGAACCGACGGACAGATCGATGCCGCCGCCCAGCATCACCACCGTCATGCCGGTGACCACCATCGAGAACTCGCCGAGCTGGCGGGTCGATTCCTGTAGCGAGGTCAGCTTGAAGAAGCCGGGAATGATCGAGCCGAACACGCTGAGCGTCGCCACCAGCGCCAGGAACGGAATGGCGTTGTCGGTCCAGCGTTTTGTCAGGATTTCGCCGACCAGATGGTCGGGCACGAGATTGTAGCGCCAGGACTGGAGGCGTTCGCGAAAGGACATCGGCGGCTGCTATTCCATGAGGGAACGAGGTGACCGGATTGTCCAGCCACCTCGTTTATTTCAGTCGAAAAAGCGCGGCTTACTTCGCCGCCGCTTCGGCCTGCAGTGCCTTCAGGTCCCAGCAGCTGTCGGGCTTGAGGTCGGCCTTGGTCGTAGCCTTCTCCAGTGTGTAGATGTAGGTGTGCGACGTGCCGGCCGGCTGGCCGCTCTGCAGCAGGAACTTGATGATAGCGTTCATGTCGCCGGACTGGCGAGCCAGATCGGTCATCACCACGGCGCCGTAAGTTCCGTCCTGCAATTTGTCGCAATCGGCCGCCTTCTCGCCGCCGCCGGTGGTGACCAAAAAGACCTTGCCGTCGAGCTTGGCGTCGCGGATGGCGGCGGATGCGCCGGTGGCGTCACCATCCCAGAAGTCGATGATCGAGCAGATGTCGGGGTTCTGCTGCAGCATTGTCGTCGTCACGTTGCGCGACGTCGTCGGATCCCAGTTGGAGTCGGGCTTGGCCACGACTTTGAAGTCGGGGTGCTTCTCCAGCACCTTCATGATGCCGGCATACTGGTAGAGACTGGACGAGTTGGCCTGATCACCCTGCACAAGGCCGATCTTCTTCGACGAATTCTCGCCGCAGCCCTTGATCGCCGCTTCGGCCTCGAGTTGGCCGAGCCGGTCCCAGTCACTGCCGACAAAGGCGTCGGCCGGGAAGTTGGCGGGATTGTCGACCAGTATGACGTAGGTTCCGGCAGCCTGCGCCTTCTTCATCAGCTTGGAATAGGAGTTGAGATCCGGCGCATGGATGATCAGCACGTCCGGCCTTGTGTCGGACGAGATCGCGTCGGTGATCGCCTGTGCACCGGCATCGACGACCCAGTTCGGATCGCGTGTTTCGAAGGTGCCGCCCCAGGCCTCGACTTCCGTCTTCAGATAGTGCGACCAGCCCTGCGCAAGGTCGAAGCCCATCGCCAGCGGCACCAGCATGACGCGCTTGCCCTTGAGCGCCTGCGCGTATGCGGCCGGGCCCGGATCGTCGGCGGCGAAGGTCGGCGCGACGAAGGCGGTAGCGGCAAGCGCCGTGGCGGCCGCCATCAGTGTTCTGATCAGTTTCATGTCACATCCTCTGTTTTTCACTTATTGCCGGCCGGTCGGCATGACCTGGTCGGGTACCCCTTAGATGTCGCCCTGCTGCGCGGTCTGTTCGTCACGCGGATTGATGATGCCGTCGACGATGATGGCTCCGAGCAGGATCGCCGCCTTGATCAGGTTTTGATAGAGCAGCGGAATGTCGATGATGGTCATCGCGTTCGACAGGATGCCGATAAGTGCAGCGCCCACCAGCACATTGCGCACCCCGCCCCGCCCGCCGGAAAGGCCGATGCCGCCGATCACCGCCACCAGCACGATGTCATAGAGCAGCGTCGAGTTGACGACGCGGGTGTTGATCGAGTGCAGGCTCGACGCCGTCAGCAGGCCGGCGATCAGCGCGACGAAGGCCGAAACCACATAACGCAGCACCAGCATTGGCCGCACCGGAATGCCGATGTTGCGCGCGGCGACCGGATTGTCGCCGGCGAAATAGATGTAGCGGCCCCATTTGGTGTAGCGCAGGAACAGGAAGAACAGGAAGGCGAGCCCGGCGAAGACGAACACTTCGATCGGAATGTCGAGGAAACGCAGGCCGCCGAGCAACTCCACCCAATGGCCCTGAGGCACCGGCACCGCATCCTGCGTGATCAGTTGCGAGCGGACATAGCCGAAGACGAAGGAGCCGGTCGCCAGCGTCACGAAGATCGCCGGAACGTCGGCATAAGCGACGAGAAAACCGTTGAGCAGGCCGATGGCGAGCACGCCTGCCAGCACATAGGCGAAGGCGAGCCCATCAGGCGTTCCGGCGTTGAGCAATTGCAGATACCAGGCGACCGACATCGCCATGATCGCCACCGCCGACAGGTCGATGCCCCTGCCGATTATGACGACCGCCATACCGAGCGCCAAAATGCCCAGCACCGACACCGAGCGGACGATGGCAACGAGATTGTTGGCAGCGATGAAACCAGGCAGCCCAATGGCAGCGGCGACGAACAGCACCACGGCGATGGCAAAGACAATGCCTTCCTGATTCAGGCTCCTGACATTTGGCCAGCCAATCGTGTTCATGTCTGCATTCGCCCCGATGGCAGCTCTGCCACCCCTTCCGAAGAAAGCTAATCGGCTCGGCGCCGCTTCGTCAAATGAATCCGCGCTCGGAACGCCCGTTGGCAGTGATAATCTTCCAGTGGACGCACCGATTGCTAGAACTGGCGCAATCCTAGGAAAAGGCTGCGCTTTTGGCATTCCGTTGCGCCATTGCGTGTATGCGCGAAGGTGCCGTTCTGAGGCGAAAGCACAAGGCGGAATTAATTGCCGCCTGAGCGGCGAAAATCGCGAATTCAGGTCCTGGTCATGTGGCCTGAAACTTCGGCGCCTGCACCGGGCGGCAGCACGAGGAACCGCAACGCCGCCACCAGCCCGATGGCGCCGATGACCAGGAAGGCGGTGCGAAAATCGACGAGGTCGAGCGCCGGCCGGTCCCTGACGATCTGCGACAGGTTGAGGATGGCAGCCGCCACCGCCACGCCGAACAGCATCGATATCTGCTGCAGCATGGACGACAAAGTCGCCGCCGAGTTGCGCTGCGCGGCATCGATGTCGGCGAAGGCCAGAGTATTCAGCGCCGTGAACTGCATCGAGCGCGTCAGGCCGGCGATCAGCATCAGCATCACTACCAGCGCCTGCGGCGTTTCGGGCGAGATCGCCGCGCAGGCCATGATCGAGGCCGAGGCGATCAGGCCGTTGACGACCATGACCGTGCGAAAGCCAAAGCGTCGCAGCGTCGGCGTCGTCACCGTCTTCATGCCGAGATTGCCGAGGAAGTAGGCCAGGATCATCAAGCCGGCATCGACCGGCGAAAGGCCAAAGCCGACCTGAAACAGCAGCGGCAAAAGGAACGGCGTGGCGTTGATCGCCACGCGAAAAATGGTGCCGGCGGCAAGCGTCGAGATGGCGAAGGTCTGCACCCTGAACGCGCTGAGATCGAGCAGCGGATGCGGCGCGCGCCGGAGATGCCGCACCGCCAGCCAGCCGATGACGATGCCGGCGGCAACCAGCAGCACGGCGGGCAAGGCGCCGTCTTCCGGATGTGCGATGCGCTCAAGGCCGTAGAGCAGCAGCGCGAGCCCCAGCGACGTGAGGAAAAACCCCGGCCAATCCAGCGGCTTGGGATCGGCCGCGCGGTCGCCCGGAATGAAGCGCGCGACCAGCGCCAGCCCGACGAGCCCAAGCGGGACGTTGATGAAGAAATTCCAGTGCCAGGAGAGATAGGTTGTGATGAAGCCGCCAAGCACCGGCCCGACCACGGGCGCAAACAACGCCGGCCAGGTGATCAGCGCCGTGGCGTTGAGCAGCTCCGATTTCGACGCATTGCGCAGCACCAGAATTCGCCCGACCGGCGTCATCAGCGCGCTGCCAAGGCCTTGCACGACGCGAGCGGCAACGAACTGAGGCAGACTTTGCGAGAAGCCGCAGGCCAGCGAGGCCAGCGTGAACAGTACGATCGCCAGCAGGAAGATGTTGCGCGCGCCGAAGCGGTCGGCAAGCCAGCCCGACAGCGGCACGAACACTGCCATGGTCAGCATATAGGCGGTGATGCCGATGCTCATCGCCACCGCCGGCACGCCGAAGGATTGTCCCATCTGCGGCAGCGAGGTCGAGATGATCGTCGAATCCAGCAGCTGCATGAAAAAGGCGATGGCAACGATCAACGCCACGCGCCGCGCATTGCTGGCGGTTACGGCGGAGGCCTCGGTGTCGGGAACGGCAGTCATGGCGAACCGCGTTGAACAGCATATGGCTGGCCCCGTCCAGAGCTTATCCAACAAACTTCCGTGTCGGCTCGCAGCCTGTTATGGATGGGCGGGCGGCCAAGGACATTGCATGAAGCCTATCTATATCGACTACCTCAATGGCCTCGATATCGAAGCCCTGGAGATGACCGACGGCGAAATCATTGCCGCTGTCGAAGCCGGGCTTATCGCGCAAGGCAATGGCCAGACGGTGATCGAGCCGCGCGTCCATCTTGAACCCGCCCCTTCCTTCCATGGCCATTTCAACGTTCTGCGCGGCTACGTTGCGCCGCTCGATACGGCGGGCGTGAAAATCGTCGGCGACTATGTCGACAACTATCTGCACGGGCTCCCTTCAGAATTTGGCATTTTGAACCTGTTCGATCCGCGCACCGGCACGCCGCGCGCCATTCTCGACGCCACCGTCATCACCGACATGCGCACCGGCGCCGTCACCGCCATTGGCGCCAAACATCTGGCGCGCAAGAACTCCAAGGTGCTGGCCCATATCGGCGCGCGCGGCACCGCCTATTGGAATGTGCGCCTGCTCGACCATCTCTTCGACTTCGACGAGATCCGCGTCCATTCGCGCCGCCCGGAAAGCCGCGACGGCTTCGCCGCCAAACTCTCGGCCGATCTCGGCAAGAAAGTTACCGCGGTTGCCGACTGGGAAAGCTGCATCAAGGGCGCCGACATCGTCGTCGAGGCCTCGCGGCTGCCGGAGCCGCAGCCGCTGCTCAAGACCGAATGGATCAAGCCCGGTGCGCTGGTCGTGCCCTATGGTACGATGAGCGCGGTGGAGCTGTCATTGACCGACATCATGCAGAAAATGGTCGTCGACGACTGGGGCCAGTGCAAAGGCGGCAAGTTCGGCTCGCTGCGCGCCCATGTCGAGACCGGGCGGCTGAGCGAAGCGACGCTGCACGCCGAGCTCGGCCAGATCGCTGCCGGTCTCAAGCCGGGACGCCAGAGCGACGACGAGACGATCCTGTTCTGGCATCGCGGCCTGTCGCTGTCCGACATTGCGCTGGGCAAGGCGATGCTGGCCAAGGCTGCTGATAAAGGCATCGGCCAGAGGCTGCGCTTCGCATGAGCGCGCTCGTCCTCACCGGCGCCGGCGTCAGCGTCGAGGACGTTGCGCAGGTCGCCCGCGGCGGCCGCAAGGTCGAGGTTGAACCGACAGTCATCGAGAGGCTCGACAAAGCGCGAAAAGTGCTCGATCAGGTCGCCGCGTCCGGTCAGCAAATCTATGGGCTCAACACCGGGCTCGGCGCCAATCTCGGCACATCGGTCGAGGGCGATGCCAGCGCCTTCCAGCGCCAGTTGCTGGAAGGGCGAAGCGGCGCTGTCGGCGAACCGTTGCCCCAAGAGGCGGTGCGGGCGACCATGCTTGCGCGCGCAGCGATGCTGGCAGTCGGCGGCTCCGGCATTTCGCCGGCGGCTTTCACCGCCCTTGTCGATGCGCTCAATGCAGGCGTGCATCCGGTAATGCCGCAGTTGGGCTCGATCGGCGCCGGCGATCTCGTGCTGATGGCGGCGCTCGCCCGTCTGCTGACCGGCGACGGCGAAGCTGACTATCAGGGTCGGCGCATGCCGGCGGCCAAGGCGTTGATGATGGCGCGGTTGGCTCCGATCAGCCTGGCGCCGAAAGACGGCCTGTCGCTGATCAACGCCTCGGCGGTATCAGCCGGCACTGGCGCGTTGGTACTGGCCGACGCGCTGTCGGCCTTTGCGCAACAGCAGCAGGCCGGCGCGCTGACCATGGAAGGGTTTGGCGCCAACCGCACCATCCTCGATCCGCGCCTGCATCTGGCGCGGCCGGCAGCCTGCCAGCAACTCGCGGCCAAGGGCCTGCGCGACCTGCTTGCCCGTGACGAGGAGCCGGCGCCGACCACCTTGCAGGACCCGTTGTCGATCCGCTGCATGCCGTCGATCCATGGTGCATTGATCCAGGCGATCGATCAGGCGCGGCTGGCGCTGGAGATCGAACTCAATGCCGCCGCCGACAATCCGCTGGTGCTGGGCGATGACGGGCTGGTTCTGTCGACCGGCAATTTCCACACCGCATCGCTGGCGCTTGCCTTCGAGACGCTCGGCCTGGCGATCGCGCAATGTGCCGCGGCAAGCGTTGCCCGCTTCATCCAGCTCGCCGGCTCCGGCCGCAACGGCCTGCCAAAATATTTGTCACCGGTCGGCGGCGCCTCGGCCGGTTTCGTGCCGCTGCAAAAGACCGCAACGGCAATCCTGGCCGGCATCCGCCACAAGGCCAATCCGGTGATGCTGGATTTCCTGGCCGTGTCCGAAGGCGTAGAGGACCACGCCACGCAGACGCCGCTTGCCGTGTCGAAATGCGCCGGGATGATCGCGCTGTGGCGACGGCTGATCGCCTTCGAACTGATGGCCGCCGCACAGGCCGTGGACCTGCGCGACGGTCTCAAGCTGGCGCCCGGCACAGCAGCGGTCCATACCGCGGTGCGCGCGCATGTAGCGATGCTCAGGGAGGACCGGCCGCTGGGAACGGATGCCGAGGTGCTCCATGCCATGCTCGCTGACGGAACATGGCAAGGTGCAGCGATGATCGGCAAGGAGGCCGAGTAGTTAGCCCTTTGCGTCCACCCGTTTCATGAACAGGCTGAGCTCGGCCGGATCCATGCGCACGACATGCCTGTCTTCCGGATAGGCGCCGCTATCGACGTCGGCAACGTACTCGGAAAACGCCGCGACGCGTTCCGCCTGCAGACGATCGTACTCGGCGGCGAAGTTGCGGTAGACCTTGGAATGGCGCGGCATGTGGCCCCGGTTCTGGCCAAGAATATCGTCGGCAAACAGATATTGCGCGTCGCAGCCGGTGCCCGCACCCATCGACAGCATGATCAGCGAGGTCCGTTCCGAGATCGCCTTCGCCACCTCGATCGGCACCACTTCGATCTCGGCGCCGAGAGCTCCAACGGCCTCATACTGCTTGACCGCCTCAAAAATCTGCATGGCGGTGTCGGCTGTCTTGCCGACGGCCTTGAAGCCGCCGGTCCAGGTGGCGCGGGACGGAATGAGGCCGACATGGCCGATGACGGGGATCGCGTCGTCGGCGAGCCGCTTCACGGTGGCGAAACCGGCGCTGCAATAAACGGCGTCGGCGCCGGCCTTGTAGAGCCGGAACGCCCAGCGCAGGAAATCGTCCGCCGTGCCGATCTCATAAAAATTCTCGCCCGGCATGGTGAACAGGCTGGGCGCCGCATCGCGATACTCAGGGTTGAGCACCAGCTCGGGCGGCACCGAGACGATATCGACCCCTGCCCGCTCGGCAGCCTCGGCCTCGTCCATGGTCAGGACGCGCAGCATGGTCAGCTGGCGCTTGCCCTTCATGGCGCGCAGATCGGCGACGGTCGGTCTCTTTCGGCTCATCGGGATGTCCCTGTTGGCTGGTTGCTTTTCCCGGTCACCTTACCGGCCCCGTAACAGGCCGGATAGAAGGCGGGTGGTTTATTCGCTACTCGGCCGCCGCCGACATATCGAGCTCGTGAAATTCACCGCGATAGGGCCGCGCCGTCGGCGGCAATTCGCGCTTGAGGAAATAATCCTCGTACCGCAGCTGCTTCAGCAGCACCGGCCAGACCTCGCGATAGGCATGCCACATGGACGGGTTCGCCGCCGGCAGGTCGTGCTTGACCAGCTCGTGCAGCCTCGGCAGCGCATGGTAGGGCACCATCGGAAACATGTGATGCTCGACGTGGTAATTCATGTTCCAGTAGATGAAGCGGCTGACCGGGTTCATGTAGACGGTGCGCGTGTTCAGCCGGTGGTCGACGACATTGTCGGCCAACCCGATATGCTGCAGCAGGCCGGTCAGAACCATGTGCCAGCTGCCATAAAAACGCGGCAGGCCGATCAGCACCAGCGGCAGCCATGAACCCAGCGCGATCGCGAGGGCGATCGTCGCAACGTACACGGCGACATGCCAGCGCGCCGCCGTGATGGCCTTGCCCTGTTCGGTCTCAGGAATGTAGCTCTTTTCGTCGTCCGACAGCTTGCCCAACGCCTGGCGCGCCAGGATCGGCAGCGAATAACGGAAATCGAGAATGCCGGTGAAGGCAAGCGCCGCCTTGACCAGATTTGGCGGCCGCATTACCGCGATCTCGGCGTCACGGCCGACGATGATCGTGTCGGTGTGATGCCGCGCATGGCTCCAGCGCCATTGCACCGGATTGCGCACCACCATGAAGCTGGCGATTTCGTAGATCGCATCGTTCATCCAGCGTGTGCGGAAGGCGGTGCCATGGCCGCATTCGTGCCAGCGCGAATCGCTCGACGATCCATAGAGCACGCCATAGACGAGCAGGAACGGCACCACCCACCACGTGCCCCAGAACCACACGATGCCGGCGGCCGAGCCCAGGATGGCTGCGATCCAGATCACTGTATCGCGGATCGCCGGCCCGTCGGAGCGCTGCATCATTTCCTTCATTGCCTTGCGCGGCACGTCGGTGTGATACCACTCGGCCGAGGCCAGCCCGGTCTCGATCGCCCGGCGGGTGCTTTCGCCGACCAGGCCGTAATCGCGCTTTGTCTTGGCCGCCGTCGCCATCACCGTCTCGCCTACCTCAAAGCCCGTTGGCGCGGAACTTCCCGTCGAGAAATGTTTTCGCCCGCGGCACGTCGTCCTCGGTCAGATGCTCGATGATAACAGGGATGTTCGGGTGCTTCTCACTGAGCCGCTGCAGATAGAGATCGTAATTCAGCGATCCCAGCCCGGGCGCCGGCAGCTCGATCTCGCCGACGCCGCGGAAGGTCAGCCCCTCATGCGCGTCCGCGTCGCCGATATCGGCATGCTTCTCGGTCTTGTCGCTGCCTGAGCGCTTGACGTCCTTGGCGTGCGCGATGCGGATCTTGTCGGCCAGCGTGTCGAACACCTGGTTCAGCACCTGGTCCATGCGGTCGATATTGTGCGCCTCGAAATAATTGGTCGGATCCATCAGCAGGCCGAGGCCCGGATGGTCGACCTGCGCGAACATTTTGACCGTCTCCTCGACCGAACCGACGACATTGTTGACATAGGTTTCGAGCAGGAACACCGCGCCATGGTCGTAAGCCGTCTGGGCAAGATCCGAGATCACCTTGCGGCATTCCTCGAAGCCTTCCTCGGTCTTGTTTTTGGGATGATGCACCCAGTCGGATTCGGTGTTGTAGGTGCCGGTCTCCGAGATCACGTAGGGCGAGCCGAAGTCGCGCGCATTGCGGATGATTTCCTTGAGATAGCCGACGCGCTTCTCGCGCTCGGATTTGTCGGGATGGATGATGTTGGTGTAGCCCGAGATGCAGCAGACCGGCAGATTGTGGTCGCGAAACGTGTCGCGCACTGTCCTCGCCTTGTCCCCGGTGATCTGCCCGGCCGTGAGATCGACATCCCTGAAATGCATGTCGAGCTGCACTGTGTTGAAGCCGAGTGCACGGATGCGGCGGGCGGCCTCCGCGAGCTCATAGGGGAAATAGCCGGTGAAGATACCTGCCTGCATCATGATGTGAACTCCTCCCGGTAAGCGATTCAGCCGCCACACTATTCGGCGGCATGTTCAGTCGATCGATATCTCGGACAGTTTGACGGTGCGGCCTTGCGCCATCGAGCGGTAGCCCGCCTCGACCAGTGCCATTGTCTTGACGTTATCGGCGACGGAGAGCGCCGGCGGCGCGCCTGTCTTCACCGCATGCTGCAATTGCTCCATCACGCCGATGAAGGCATGCGGGAACCACATCGTGTCCCAGCTCGGGCTGACCCATTCGCCGCCGGTCGTCTTGGTCGACGCATAGGTCAGCGTCGAGGCCACGCCTTTCGGCCAGCCGATCGTGCCTTTGGCGACACCCTTGGTGCCGTCGACGCGCCAGTTGATGTGCTGGTCGTCCTCATAGCCCTCCTGGCGCGGTCCGGACCAGACATCCTCCAACGACACGGCGAGCACGCCGGAGGGAAAGCGCAGCGTCGAGACGGTGATGCCGTCTGAATGGTCGAATGTCGTGCGCGGATCCTTGCGCGTCAGCGTGGTGATTTCCGAGGGATCGCCGAACAGGAAGCGCAGCACGTCCAGATGATGCACGCTCATATTGGCGAGCGTCAGCCGGTCGTAGTCCTGAAGGAAAGTCTGCCAGTGCGGGATCGCATGCATGTCGATCTGCGCAAA
>NZ_JAMYPC010000013.1:0-184869 GCF_040320155.1 Mesorhizobium sp. M0771
CGGCCCAGCCGTCATCAACAAGCGATTCGTGTGTCATCGCAGCGTAGAATCACACCCGATTCCGCAGGGCAATACCTATCTTAGCGCCTATGCCCACTTTGGGGGGAGATTGGCAGCTTTGGCTTCGGCGCCCCTTTTCCTGCGTTGAAAATTGGCGAAGGCCGCCGTGACCTCCAATCTCCCCCCTCGTGGGGGAGATGTCCGGCAGGACAGAGGGGGGCGCGAAGGAATGCGGCTTAGACTAGGGCCTAGACGACCAGTGCCAGCCTTGCCACAGCCGGCACGAACGGCCGAATGCTCATCCCATCGCCAGTGATCGTGACAAAACTCGCCGGCGGGATCGCCTGCCAGTCGCCGCCTTCGCGGTCGAAGGGTTCGGACACGATGCAACGACCGCCGTTGCGGAGCGACGTGTACAGCGTCGGTGCGTGGGCATCGCTTGCGTAGCGCACGGCATAGAGCGCGCGCCCATCGGAAAGGGCTGCAGTGAGTTTCAAGGCCGGTTCGAGACCGGCGTGGCGTGACGCCTCCAGAACCCGAGCGGTGGCGCGCGATACTGCCCCTTGCGGGTCGCCAGCAAGACCCTCGTCGATCATCAGCAGGAAAAACAATTCGGAATCGGTGGTGCCCTCGCGCTGGTCGAAGACGGCGTCAGAGAGCGAGTTCTCCAGCGCGCGGCGGATCTTTTCGAAGCCGCCGATCTGGCCGTTGTGCATGAACGACCAGTTGCCGGAGATGAAGGGATGGCAGTTCATGCGGCTGGTGGCGCCGCCGGTCGACGCCCTGACATGGGCGAGGAACAGGCCGGATTTGATCTGCCGGCATAGGCTTTTCAGATTGGGATCCGACCAGGCCGGCAGGATGTCGCGGTAGAGGCCGGGCTCGGGCCGGTCGCCATACCAGGCAAGGCCGAAACCGTCGCCATTGGTCGGCGACTTGGCTTCCTGGGCGCAATGGCTCTGGGCGATCAGCGAGTGGCAAGGTGCGGTGACGACGTCTTCGAGGAAGACCGCTTCACCCAGATAGGCCGCCCATCGGCACATGGCTTCTAACCAATCCTAGGCGCGATCCAAGAGAGCCTGGGGCTCCTTGACCGCGTGCGAGCCTCTGTTGTGCGTCCGCTCGTAGAGTTCGCGAACGATTCGGCTTGCCGTAGTTTCGAAGAGAAACGGCAAGAAAGCGTGAACGAGTGCCGCACCAGCGGCCATCAGGAGGCGCGAGCAGAACCAGGCGGCAAAGGCCATATGGCTGAAATAGGTCTCGCCCACCTTGGCCGGGTGAGAGGTGAACAGCTTCGAAAACAGCGTCGTCATGGTGATCCCTCCTGCCGGGATAAGCCCCGATGTGGGTATCCTGCCACGGGGTAAAGGTTCATCGGTCTCAATTTGTCCTTGTCTAACGCCGTGGTTCGGGACATTCATCCCACATGGCGCTTGAATTTGATGAAATCGACCGAAGATTGCTGGCCGAGCTGCAACGCGACGGCACACTATCGGTCGATCAGCTCTCCGAAAAAGTGTCGCTGTCGCGCAACGCCTGCTGGCGCCGGGTCAAGCGGCTGGAAGAGGACGGCGTCATCACCGGACGGGTGGCGCTGGTCGATGCCGACAAGCTCGGGCTCGGACTTTCGGTGTTCATCCTGATCCGCACCTCCAATCATGACCCGGACTGGCTGCAGAAGTTCCGTGCGGCGGTGACCGGTTTTCCCGAGATCACCGGGGTCTATCGCATGTCCGGCGATCTCGACTACGTGCTGCGCGCCCGCGTCGCTGACATGAAGGCCTATGACCGGCTCTATCAGCGGCTGATCGCCAAGGTGGCGCTGTCGGACGTTTCGGCCTCCTTCGTCATGGAGGAGATCAAGGAGACGACCGTCGTTCCGATGGAATTGCGCTAGGTCACACTGACGCCTGAAAGAAAGCCGTTGATAGGCCTGCGGACGAGTTGACCGAATCGCCGTTCGCGCCGATAGGATCGATTTTATGCGCGCAGCCTTCCAAAATTCCTCCGTCATTGGTCCCACTGTCGGCTTCGTCAGGTTGCCGCATGGAGATGGACTTCCCCTTCCCGCCTATGAAAGCACCGGCGCCGCCGGCATGGATCTGCGCGCCGCGGTGCCGGAAGACCGGCCGCTGCTGATCCTGCCTGGCAAGCGCGCCTTGGTGCCGACCGGTCTGATCCTGGAAATTCCCGAAGGAATGGAAGGCCAGGTGCGGCCGCGCTCCGGCCTTGCCTTCAAGCATGGGCTGACCGTCCTCAATTCACCGGGCACGGTCGACAGCGACTATCGCGGCGAGGTCAAGGTGCTGCTGATCAACCTTGGCGACGAGGATTTCGCGGTGACGCGCGGCATGCGCATTGCCCAGATCGTCTTTGCCGCGGTGACGCAGGTGACGGTTGAGGAGCGCTCGCTGGCCGGCGCCACGACGCGCGGCGCGGGCGGGTTCGGATCGACCGGCACCGCCTGAAATGAGCATACCGAAACTGGTCATCTTCGACTGCGACGGCATCCTGGTCGACACCGAGAACCTTGCCAACCGGCGGCTTGCCGAGTGGTTTGTTGCCGCCGGTTATCCCACCACATTCGAATATTGCCGCAAATATTTTTCCGGCCGCAGCATGGCTTCGGTGCAGAAGGAAATCGAAGAGACGACCACGGTGCGGCTCGGCGCCGATTTCGTCGATCGCTGGAATGCCGGCCTGCCCGATCTGTTTGCGCATGGCGTCGAGGCGATCCCCTATGTGCGCGACTTCATCGAGGCGGTTCGCGCGGCCGGCATTCCCTATTGCGTCGCCACTTCCGCGCGTATCTCGAAGATGCACATCACGCTCGGCCAGACCGGGCTGCTGCCGCTGTTCGAGCATGGCATGTTCTCTTCGACCATGGTCAGCCGCGGCAAGCCGTTCCCGGACCTGTTCCTGCATGCGGCAAAGACCATGGGCTTTGTGCCCGCCGACTGCATCGTCATCGAGGACAGCGTTGCCGGCACGCAGGCCGGCATTGCCGCCGGCATGCGTGTCTATTCCTATCATGGCGATCCCTATTCCGACCGCGATGGCCTGGCCAGCGCCGGCGGCGTCCTGTTCGACGACATGCGCGAACTTGCCGGGCTGGTGCCGATCCACTGAAGCTGTGTTAGGTTCCGCGCGGCCAGCCTGAGGCGCCCATGCCAACGAACCTGCTTCGCTCCATCCTAAAGCGTTTCACCGTTTCATGGAAACGGCGAACCGCTCTATCTTTTTGTTTTGTCGCAATTTCCGGCCGGAAAACCGCACACACTTTTCCTGAAATTGCTCTAGCGCTTGTGCTGCTGCCGTGGCTTTGGACCGCAGCCGGCGCGCAAGCCGTCAGCTTCCCGGAATTCGGCAGCGCCATCCCCGGCCACATGGATGTGACCTATCTGGACCTCGCAAGGATGGTCATTCCCGGCCTCGCAGGTAACAGCAACGGTTTCTACCGGGGTGGATTGCCGATCGAGATGCGCCACATCGAGGGACCGGATGGCGGCGGTTCGCCGCCTGAGACATCGGGCCTCTCCAACGCCGGCGTGCTCGCCATCAAGGCCGGGGGCAAGGACCGGCTGGCGATGCTCTACGACCTCGGCGACTCTCCCGACAGCGCCGAAGGCTATGCCGTGCTGGCGCTCTACGACATCACAGACAAGCCGAAGCTGCTCGACGCCGTCAATGTCGCGCTCGACCGCGGCACCTATTTCCGTGAACCGGGCAAGCTTTCCGTTGGGCCGAACGACGACATCGTGATCACCATGAGCGCGCATTTCAATTCAAGCCAAAACTACGCAATCACGCCGCTGATCATGGTGCGCGACGACAAATTCCAACTGATCGACATGATCTTCACCTTCGATGAGAACCTGTGCGCCTACAGCCGGAAGCAGGACGTTGCTTTCCAGACGATCGCTGACGGACAGCCTTATGCCGCGGTCAAAGTGACGGTGACCGACGCCACGGTGCTCAACGGCGAGAGCTGCGACGACCAGCCGCCCAAGCCTGAAGCCCACGCAATTTCCGTCACCTATCATTGGGACAAAAAAACGTTGCACTATGTCAAGGATTCCGATGCGCTGGACAGATTGGCAGGAGAGAACGCCAAACGCTTCTGAGCCAACCGCATTCGTTTGCTCGGTGCATTGCTGCACGATAGAATCTGCCGGCATTTCGCATCTGAAGGGAGCACTCATGGACAAGGGCAAGATCTTTCGCGACCTGCACGCCTCGACCTTCGTCATGCCCAACCCCTGGGATGTCGGCACGACCAAGCTCCTGGCGTCCTTCGGTTTCAAGGCGCTGGCGACCACCAGCGCCGGTTTTGCCTTCTCGCGCGGCCTGCCCGATGGCGCAGTGACCTTCGAGGCGATGATCCACCATTGCCGCGAGCTGACGGCGGCAACCAGCCTGCCGGTGTCGGCCGATCTCGAGAAAGGCAAGGGCGACAGCGCGACGAGTGCCGCCGAGACGGTTTTTGCGGCCGAAGCGGCAGGTCTCGCCGGCTGCTCGATCGAGGACCATACCGGCGATCCCGACAAGCCCATCTATGAGTTTTCACACGCCGTCGAGCGCGTTGCAGCTGCTGCTGAAGCCGCACGGGCGCTCAAGCATGATTTCGTCTTCACCGCGCGGGCCGAGAATTTCCTTTGGGGCAAACCGGATCTCGACGACACGATCAAGCGGCTGCAGGCCTTCGAAAAGGCCGGCGCCGACGTGCTCTATGCGCCGGGCCTCAAAGATGTCGAGACCATCCGGAACGTCTGCTCGGCAGTGAGCAGGCCGGTCAATGTCATGGCACTCCCGGCCTTCACCATCGCCGACCTCGCCATGGCCGGGGTCAAGCGCATCTCGCTTGGGCCGTGGCTGACCAATTTCGCCTTCGGCATGCTGGAAACCGCGGCGCGAGAGATCCAGCAGGACGGCACGTTCGGCTTCACCCGCGCCGCCATGCCGTTCGGCAAATTGCAGGCGCTGTTTTCCAAATCCTCAGGGTAGGGGTCCCGGCGCATGACGCTCACCGTCGTCGACATGCACACCGGCGGTGAGCCGGTCAGGATCGTCACGGACGGCTATCCAGACATTCCCAAAGGCACGATCCTGGAAAAGCGCGCCTATGTGCGCGACCACCTCGACCATTTGCGCAAGCTGCTGATCTTCGAGCCGCGCGGCCACTACGACATGTATGGCGCGCTGCTGGTGGAGCCCGACCTGCCCGGCGCCGACCTGGCCGTGCTGTTCATGCACAATGAGGGTTATTCCACCATGTGCGGCCACGCCATCATCGCGCTTGGCCGCTACGCCGTCGACGAAGGACTGGTGGCGAAACAGGAGCCAATCACCATGGTCAACATCGAGGCGCCGTGCGGCATGGTCGTCGCTTCGGTGGAGGTCAAGGACGGCAAAGCGGGATCCGTGTCGTTCGAAAGCGTGCCGGCCTTTCTGTTTGCCCATGACCAACAAATCGAATTGGCGGGATACGGCAAGATTGCGTTCGACATCGCCTATGGCGGCGCCTTCTACGCGCTGGCCGACTGCCATCAATTCGGCCTGGAGTTCGGCCGCAGCCGGGTGCGCGATTTCGTCGACGCGGCAACCGCGCTGACCGAGCGGCTGAAGGCGGAGTTCCCTCTATCGCATCCCGACCATGCCGATCTCGCTTTCCTCTACGGCACCATCCTCACCGATGGACGAGATGCGTTCTCCAGCGAGGCAACGAAAAACATCTGCGTCTTTGCCGATGCCGAGGTCGACCGCTCGCCGACCGGCTCCGGCGTCACCGCGCGGCTGGCGGCAATGCATGCCAAGGGTGAAATCAACCCTGGTCAGGAGCGGTCCTTCGAAAGCATCGCCGGCTCGCGCTTTTCCGGAGCGGTGGCGCGCACGACCATGGCCGGCCCGCATGATGCGATCATCGCCCGCGTCGGCGGCCGCGCCTACTATTCGGGCCGGGCGGAATTCACCGTCGAGCCGGATGACGAATTGGGACGCGGTTTTCTTCTGCGTTGATAGGCCTATCGCCCGGCGCTCTCCCGCGCGCCGACCGCCTTGTGCAGATGCACCATCATGGCGGCGGCAAAGAGCGGCGTCAGCAGGTTGAGCAGGGGCACGGCGAGGAAGGCAGCGATGAGCAGCCCGGCCAGAAAGACGGTGCCGGCATATTTCCGGCGCAACGCCCTCGCCTCATCTTCCGGGCGGAAGCGCATGGCGGCGAATTCGAAGAATTCACGTCCGAGCAGATAGCCGTTGACGATGAAGAAGGCGGCGATGTTGACGCCTGGAACCAACAGAAGGAGCAAGGCGACGATGTTGCCCAGGATGACGACGCCGAAGAATTTCACCGACAACACGAGCGAGCGCAGCGCCGGCATGGCGCGTCCGACGGGATCGGCCGGATAGTCGGTGCGCTCGACCACTTCGGCGATGTCGTCGAGAAACAGGCCCGCCACGATTGCCGTCACCGGCGCGATCAGCAGCGCCATCCCGAAGGCAAGCGCGATGGCAGCGATGATGCCGCTCAGCCATCCGGCCCAGGACGGCAGGCCAGGCAGCAAGGAGTGAACCCATGGCAGGGCCAGCCAATCGACAAGCCCGGTCAAGACGAACCACAAGGCGACCAGCGCCAGGACGGTCAAGCCCAGCGTCTTCAGGAAAACCGCGCGGAATTCGGGAGAAAACAGCCGGCTGAAGGCGGCGCGGGCAGCGTTGGAGATCACGGCGTTTCCACCCCCAGGAACAAACGGATATCTCCGACATAGGCGGAGACCCTGTCAGCCGCAAGCCTGCTGGAGCAGGCGCAATTCCGGACGGGAACTAGAGCATGATCCCAAAAAGTGGGTACCGGTTTTTGGAAAAGATCATGCTCCAACAAAGGGCTAGATCATGATGAGATTTCAACCAAATCTCATCACGATCTAGCGCGCCAGCGCCCGGGAGCGGGCGGGGATGGTCATTGCCGCAACGCCGGCGACGACGCAGCCCATGCCCCAGAAAGCTGTCGGCCCAAGGCTTTCACCGAGGAACAGGACGCCGATGCCGACGCCGATCGGCACGCGCAGATAGGCCTGCGACGTCGTGCCGACCGAACCAAGCGTGTGGATGAGGCGGAAAAAGATGCAGAAGGCCAGCGCCGTGGAGAACACCGACAATGCCAACAAGGCCAGTATCGACGCCATTGAAGGCGACAGCGTCCACGGGCGGTCGAAGGCCAGGCTCAAGGGGACGAGGATGACCGCGCCGCACAGCATCGAGCCGGCGGCCGGCAGCATCGGGTCGAGTCCCCTAAAGCTGCGGCCGAAAATGGCGGCGCCGGCATAGCAGACCGTGGCGGCAATGACGGCAAGCTGCGCCCACAATTGATGGCCGAGCCCGCCAAGCGCCTGGGTGCCGACGATCAGGCAAATGCCGGCGATGCCGGCACCGACACCGAACAGCTTGCGTGCGGTCACGGATTCATGGCGGGTGATAAGCGCGGTCAGCAGGAAGGTGAAGATCGGCGAGGTCGCGTTGAGAATGGTGGCCAGACCGGCGTCGATGGAGCGCTCGGCGGCGGCGATCAGCGTGAACGGCACGACGCTGTTGAGGCAGGCCTGGACCATGAACCGCCACAAGGTCGCGCTGTCCTTGGGCATGGCGAGGCCGCGCCAGCGGATCAGCGCGAGCAGGATGGCGCCGGCAATCAAGGTGCGGGCAGCGATGAAGGATATCGGCGGGATCGTCTCGACACCGATCTTGATGAAGGTATAGGACGCGCCCCACAGGGCGGCCAGCACGCCAAGCAGCGCCAGTTCGGTGGTCATGTCGGTCTTTGCTTGCATGCGGGTGCTTCCAGCGCTTGATTTGACGCCAAGCTTGTAGGCGACCCGGCGGTCAGATGCTTCGGCCACGGTCGAACTGTGATGGAGCCTCGTCCCAGGCGCGCGCGCCGGCTTGGGCCGGCAAAGGATGGAAATCGGTTGCCATTTTTCGGGGTGATGCTGTAGACCCGCCCGGGCGCGGCAGAAAGCCGGCAGGTTCCAGGGCGGAGACATTGATGCCGGATTATGACGTGCTTTGCATCGGCAATGCCATTGTCGACATCATCGCCCAGTGCGACGACGCTTTTCTCGAGACCAACGGCATCATCAAGGGTGCGATGAACCTCATCGACACCAAGCGCGCCGAGCTCCTCTACAGCCGCATGGGGCCGGCGATCGAGGCCTCCGGCGGCAGCGCCGGCAATACGGCGGCGGGCATTGCCAGCTTCGGCGGCCGCGCCGCCTTCTTCGGCAAGGTGTCGAACGATCCGCTCGGCGAAATCTACGCCCATGACATCCATGCCCAGGGCGTCGCCTTCGACACCCGGCCGCTCGAGGGCCAGCCGCCGACGGCGCGCTCGATGATCTTCGTCACCCCCGACGGCGAGCGCTCGATGAACACCTATCTCGGCGCCTGCATCGAACTCGGGCCGGAAGACGTCGAGGCCGACAAGGCGTCGGGCGCCAAGGTGACCTATTTCGAGGGCTATCTGTGGGATCCGCCGCGCGCCAAGGAGGCGATCCGGCAGACGGCGAAGCTGGCGCATGCCGCCGGCCGCGAAGTGTCGATGACGTTGTCGGATTCGTTCTGCGTCGACCGCTACCGCGACGAGTTCCTCGAGCTGATGCGCTCGGGCACCGTCGACATTGTCTTTGCCAACAGTCACGAGATCAAGTCGCTCTACCAGACAAAATCCTTCGACGAGGCGCTGGCGGCTATCCGCAAGGACTGCAAGATTGCCGCCGTCACCCGCTCCGAAAAAGGCTCGGTGATCGTGCGTGGCGAGGAGACCGTCACCATCCAGGCGACGACGATCCGCGAGCTGGTCGACACCACCGGCGCCGGCGACCTCTACGCTGCCGGTTTCCTCTATGGCTATACGAGCGGGCGCAGCCTGAAGGATTGCGGCGATCTCGGCTCGCTGGCCGCCGGGCTGGTGATCCAGCAGCTTGGGCCGCGGCCGCGGCAAAACCTGCGCAGCGCGGCCCAACTGGCGGGCCTGCTGTAGGGCCGTCTTTCGGCGCGCAGCGCCGAGCCAGATGAGGGGTGCCCGCCGGTTGAGGCTGTCCGGCGCTCCGCTCAGGCGGTGCGGCGAAGGTCGTCGGACGTAGGCCCGGGTTCCAAAGCCCCGGCGGTGACCAGCCGGTTGCGGCCGCTCTTTTTGCCGATGTACATCAGTCGGTCGGCGAGCGTTATCAGCGCCTCCGAATCGGACGCTTCCGCCGGGTAGATGGCGACGCCAACGGTGCAACCAACATGGATGGCTCCATTCGGCGTCGGCACCTTGATCCGCAGCTTTTCCAGGATACGTTCGGCGACGCCCACGGCCTTCTGTCGGGCCCGGCTAGCCTCTCCTGAAAACAGGAATGCGAACTCGTCTCCACCGAGCCGCGCCACGAAATCAGCGCTGCGCAGGATGGTGCGAAGCTGACCCGCCACCTCCTGCAGCAGCGCGTCGCCGGCCTCGTGGCCGAGCGTGTCGTTGACCTTCTTGAACCTATCGAGGTCGATGAACAGCAGGCCGGCCGCCTGGCCGGTGCTGTCGCAGCGGTCGATCACCGACCTCAGCTCGTTGTGAAAGGCGCGCCGGTTGGGCAGGCCGGTCAATGCATCGTGGTTGGCCGAATGATCGCTCTGCTGCTTGGCCAGCTCGATCTCGCGCTTTTGTACGGAGAGTTCCTCATTGGCGGCCTTGAGTTCGAGCAGCAGTTCGGCATTGAGATCCTCGACTACCTTACGGTCGCTGATGTCGACGACGAAACCTTCGAGGAATTCGAGTTCGCCGGCACCATCCCAGACCCCGCCTCCGATCTCGCGCACCCAGAGCGGCTCGCCGACCTGTGGCACGATGCGGTAGTCGACGTTCCAGTTGCAGCGCGCCTCGAGCGCGGTATCGACGGCGGCATAGACGGCAGCGAGATCATCCGGGTGGATGGCCGAGACATAGTCGCGCACGGCATTTTGAATGAAGTCGCTCGGCCGATAACCGCTGACGGTGAAAATGCCGTCGCTGATGTAGAGCATGGTGTAGGACGCATCGTTGCGGCAACGGTAGAGATAACCGTCCATGCGGCCGGTGATGCTCAGCAGCGCATCCAGGCGCTCGTCGTGATAGACCCCCTGGCCGACCACAGATGCCGTGTCATGCTTCATGGCCGCACCCCCGTTTTGGCGGTCTGAGCGCGCCGCCAATGCCATAAGGCCATAGGGGGCGAGAACGTTCCCTATAGCAGCCGAATATTATCAATCTCTTATGGGTTGGCGATTTTGCCGCCAATCAGGCTCCCGCGCTATAGGCCGCGATCGCAGCCATGTTGACGATGTCCGAATCCTTGGCGTTGAGCGAGACGATCTGGACCGGTTTGTTCAAGCCGACCAGCAGCGGGCCGATGACGGTGGAGCCGCCGAGTTCCTGCAGCATCTTGGTCGAGATCGAGGCCGAGTGGAACGCCGGCATGATCAGCACATTGGCCGGGCCGGTCAGCCGGATGAACGGATATTGCGCCATGGCGCGGGCATTGAGCGCGACGTCGGCGGCCATTTCGCCGTCATATTCGAAATCGACCCGGCGTTTGTCCAGGATACGCACCGCTTCCTGGACCCGCTCGGAACGTTCGCCCTGCGGGTGGCCGAAGGTCGAATAGGCAAGCATGGCGAGCCGCGGCTCATAGCCCATGCGGCGGGCGAAGCCCGCGGCCTCCTCGGCGATGTCGGCGATCTGTTCGGCATTGGGCATGTCGTGCACGGCGGTGTCGGCGACGAGCACGGTCTTGCCCCTGGCGAGCACGATCGAGACGCCGATGACGCGGTGGCCGGGCTTGGCGTCGATGACGCGGCGGATATCGTCGAGCGCCGTGGAATAGTTGCGGGTGACGCCGGTGACGATGCCGTCGGCATCGCCCAGCGCCACCATGCAGGCGGCGAAATGGTTGCGGTCATTGTTGATCAGCCGCTGGCAGTCGCGGAACAGGAAGCCTTTGCGCTGCATGCGCTCGTAGAGATAATCGGTATAGATGCCGTTGCGGCGCGACAGCCTGGCATTGATGATCTCGATGCCTTGCTTGTTGAGGTCGATGCCGGCGTGCCTGGCGTTTTCCTTGATGACATCGTCGCGGCCGAGCAGGATCGCGGTGCCGAGCTTCTGGTTCACATAGGAGACGGCGGCGCGCATCACCTGTTCTTCCTCGCCCTCGGCAAAGACGATGCGCTTGGGCTGGCGGCGGACGCGGTCGTAGATGCGCTGCAAGGTCGAGGCGATCGGGTCGCGGCGGGCCGACAGCTCCTGCGCGTAGCGGTCGAGGTCGAGGATCGGCTTGCGGGCGACGCCCGACTCCATCGCCGCCTTGGCCACAGCGAGCGGGATGGCCGAGATCAGGCGCGGATCGAACGGCACCGGGATGATGTAATTGGGGCCGAATTTCGGCCGGTTGCCCTGATAGGCGGCGGCGACATCGTCGGGCACGTCCTTGCGCGCCAGGTCGGCCAGCGCTCTCGCTGCGGCGATCTTCATGTCGTCATTGATGGTGGTGGCCCTGACATCCAGCGCACCGCGGAAGATGTAGGGGAAGCCCAGCACATTGTTGACCTGGTTGGGGTAGTCGGAACGCCCGGTGGCCATGATGGCGTCGGTGCGGATTTCGGCCACTTCCTCCGGCGTGATCTCCGGGTCGGGATTGGCCATGGCGAAGATGATCGGGTTCTTGGCCATCGATTGCACCATCCTGGTGGTCAATGCGCCCTTGGCCGACAGGCCGAGGAAGACGTCGGCGCCATCCAGCGCCTCGGCCAGGCTGCGCGTGGCGGTCTTGACCGCATGCGCCGACTTCCACTGGTTCATGCCTTCGGTGCGGCCCTGGTAGACGACACCCTTGGTGTCGCACAGGATGATGTTCTCGGGGGCAAACCCCATCGCCTTCATCAGT
Source organism: Mesorhizobium sp. M0771 (assembly GCF_040320155.1). Lineage (NCBI taxonomy): Bacteria > Pseudomonadati > Pseudomonadota > Alphaproteobacteria > Hyphomicrobiales > Phyllobacteriaceae > Mesorhizobium > Mesorhizobium sp. M0771. The sequence goes on from NZ_JAMYPC010000013.1 coordinate 11,946, forward strand.
TCGATGCAGGCGATGCCGGCCGCACCGGCGCCGTTGCAGACCATTTTCGTGGTCTTCATGTCGCGGCCGGTGATCTCCAGCGCGTTGATCAGCCCGGCGGCCGAGATGATGGCGGTGCCGTGCTGGTCGTCATGGAAGACCGGGATGTCCATCAGTTCGCGCAGGCGCTGCTCGATGATGAAGCATTCCGGCGCCTTGATGTCTTCCAGGTTGATGCCGCCGAAGGACGGGCCGAGAAAGCGCACGCAATTGATGAACTCGTCGGCATCCTCGGTGTCGACCTCGAGATCGATGGAATCGACATCGGCGAAGCGCTTGAACAGCACCGCCTTGCCTTCCATCACCGGCTTGGAGGCCAGCGCGCCGAGATTGCCGAGACCGAGAATGGCGGTGCCGTTGGAGATGACGGCGACCATGTTGCCGCGCGTCGTGTAGTCGAAAGCGCGGCTGGGGTCTTCGGCAATGGCCAGCACAGGAACCGCGACACCCGGCGAATAGGCGAGGCTCAGATCGCGCTGCGTCGCCATCGGCTTGGTGGCGACGATCTCCAGCTTGCCGGGGCGGCCCATGGCGTGGAATTCCAGCGCCTCCTCGGCGCTGACGGAGGGGCCGCTATTTTCGGTTTTCTTGGCCATGATGCTTTTGATTTCCTCGCCGGTGTCGCCCCCTTGAGACGGGTGCGTGTTTTTGAAACTTCTGGATCAAGGCTACACGCCACCGCTGTAAATCGCCAAGCGATCTTCACGCCGCAGCGAATCTCCCGAAGTCGAACGGCGTCACGTCGGCTCTGGCTCGCTGACGAAGGCAGCGATTTCGCACACCGTTCCCCGCCGCATCATGCCGTCTGTGCCGGGGAAAGGCCACGTCTCGATGGGTGGCGCACGGCTTCCCTTGCGCCGCAGCAATGCAGTCAGGAACGCCATGAGTTCGATGCGCTGGGCGTGAACCTTCTCCAGCGTGCGGCGGCGGATGTGCTGACGCGGTATGGCACGATCTCGCAGCGTCTCGACGGCGCGGCGAATGGCAGCCGGTTCCGGATCGGCGACGATGCAATAATCCGGATCGAAATAGACGTCGCGACCGCCAAGGCTCGGCGTACTGACGATCGGCAGGCCGGCCATCAGATATTCCATCGAGGAGTACATCGCTCCTTCCACGGCCGACAGGCACAGCCCGACGGCGGCCTGGTTGTAGACGTGGTTGACCTGTTGCGCCGTCAGCTTGCCCGGCCAGCCGTCGACGAGCGGATTGGCGATCTGGTGGAGCGGCGAACGCGCCTGCAGTCGCCGAACAAAGGCGCGGGCGGCAACCGGCGGCAATTCGCCGATCGAATAGGTGATGTGGGCCAGCCGCTCTATGTCGAAGGCCAGGTGATGGCGTTTGATCGGCGAGATGCGGCCATTGTAGACCGCGTCGAATTCGACCGGCACGTCCGGCAGCGGCCGGAATATATCCTCCGACACCATCAGATTGTGGTTGGAGAAGATGGCATTGCCGCCCGCAGCTGCGATGAGACGGCGCTCTTCCTCGGTGTTGCACAGGAAGATGATTTCGTGCAGCGGAAACCGGCCGGCATACCAGGCGAGATCGCGGCCCATCCGGGCGATGACAGCCGGCCGCTCCATGGTCCAGGTCTGCATCGTCAGGAAGGTGACGCGGCGCGCCGCCAGGCGCCGGCCGAGCGCTGCCAGCGGATAGAGCGGCCGCGACCCGCCAATCGGGACATAGAGCACCAGCGGGTCGCGGCTGAGCACATGCAGCGACATGTCGATGCCGCCATCGACATCGGACAGCGGCCCGCGTGTCGGCAGGAGGAAGGGGACGCGCTTGCGCAGTGTCCCCCTGAGCTTGCCTTTGGTGCGGTGGACGCGCCGCGCCGCCAACAGCAGCAGGCGCTCAAGCGCCGATCCAGCCGGACCGACCAGCTCTTCGAACGCCTCCTGTTTGTCCTGATCCATGCCGCTTATCCCCGCCATGGCGATCATAGGGTCTGGTTGGCGCCCGAAGCAACCAACGGCTTCACCCGGCGTAGAGGGAGCACAAGCCGCCGTCGAGGCCGGTCGTCCCCTGCTTTTCGGGCCGCCGGCATTAAACCCCGCACCCACATCTGCTAGCGTGCGGGCATGAACATGCACACTTCAGCAGAAACCGACGCCCCCGAGGTGACACCGCCTGCGCCCGTCGGCAGCGTCACGCCGATGATGGAGCAATATATCGAGATCAAGGCGGCGAACCCGGATTCTCTGCTGTTCTACCGCATGGGCGATTTTTACGAGCTGTTCTTCGACGACGCCGAAAAGGCGAGCAAGGCGCTGGGCATCGTCCTGACCAAGCGCGGCAAGCACCAGGGTAACGACATTCCGATGTGCGGCGTGCCGGTGCATGCGGCCGACGACTATCTGCAAAAGCTGATCGGCCAAGGTTTTCGCGTTGCCGTCTGCGAGCAGATCGAGGACCCGGCGGAAGCCAGGAAGCGCGGCGGCAAATCGGTCGTACGCCGTGACGTGGTGCGCCTGGTGACGCCAGGCACCATCACCGAGGATAAATTGCTGGCGCCGTCGGAATCGAGCTTTCTGATGGCGCTAGGGCGGGTGAAGGGCGGCAACAGCGGTGACGCCTTCGCCCTGGCCTGGATCGAGATCTCGACCGGCGTCTTCCGCGTCGCCGAAACCACGACCGACCGCCTGCTGGCCGATGTCTTCCGCGTCGACCCGCGCGAGCTGATCGTCGCCGAGCCGGTGTTTTACGATCCCGAGTTGAAGCCGGTGTTCGACGTCATTGGCCGCGTTGCCAGCCCGCAGCCGCCGTCGCTTTTCGATTCGGCTTCGGCAGCGGGGCGGATCGCGCGTTTCTTCGAAGTGGCGACGCCGGACAGTTTCGGCGCCTTCTCGCGCGCCGAATTGTCGGCGATCTCGGGCGCCATCGCCTATGTCGAAAAGACGCAGAAGGCCGAGCGGCCGCCTTTGTCGCGTCCCGAACGCGAGGAGCAGGGCTCGACGCTGTTCATCGATCCTGCGACACGCGGCAATCTGGAACTGTTGCGCACGCTGTCGGGCAGCCGCGACGGCTCGCTGTTCAAGGCTATAGACCGCACGGTCACCGGCGGCGGCGCCAGGCTGCTCGCCGACCGGCTGATGGCGCCGCTGACTGACCCGGCGGCGATCGGCGCCAGGCTCGATTCTGTGTCGTTCTTCCGTGCGGAGACGCAGCTTTGCCAGGCGGTGCGGTCAGGCCTGAAGAGCGTCGCCGACATGCCGCGGGCGCTGTCGCGGCTGGCGCTCAACCGCGGCGGCCCGCGCGATCTCGGCGCGCTGCGTGCCGGCTTCGAAGCGGCGGCCACCATTGCCGAACTGTTCGGAACGGCCGTCCTGCCCGCGGAGCTGACAGCGGCACTTGCCGCGATAAAGGCGCTGCCGCGCGCGCTGGCCGGGCATCTGACCCAGGCTCTTGGCGAGGAACTGCCGCTGCTGAGGCGCGACGGCGGCTTCGTGCGCGGCGGCTACCATGCCGAGATCGACGAGATGCGGGCGCTGCGCGATGAGTCTCGCAAGGTGATCGCCGGGCTGGAGCGCTCGCTGATCGAGGAGACTGGCATCCGCTCGCTGAAGATCCGCCACAACAATGTGCTGGGCTATTACATCGAGGTGACCGCCAACCATCATTCGATCATGACCGGCAGCGATGGCGCCAAGGCACGCTTCATCCACCGCCAGACCATGGCCAATGCCATGCGTTTCACCACGACGGAACTTGCCGAACTCGAGACCAAAATCGCCAATGCCGCTGACCGGGCGCTGAGCATCGAGCTTGCCGCTTTCGATACGCTGACGGCTGAGGCGGTCGGCGAGGCGCAGAAGATCCGCGCCGGCGCCGATGCGCTCGCCGTACTCGACGTGTCGGCGGCGCTCGCGCTGTTGTCGGAGAGCGAAGCCTGGTGCCGGCCGCTGGTCGATTCCAGCCTCGCCTTCGACATCTCGGGCGGACGCCATCCGGTGGTCGAACAGGCGCTTCGCCGTTCGGGCGAAGGGCCGTTCGTCGCCAATGATTGCGATCTGTCGCCGCAAGACGGTGCCAAGGCCGGCGCCATCTGGCTGCTCACCGGTCCGAATATGGGCGGTAAGTCGACCTTCCTGCGGCAAAACGCACTGATCGCCATCCTTGCCCAGACCGGCTCCTTCGTGCCGGCGACATCGGCCCATATCGGCGTCGTCGACAGGCTGTTCTCGCGCGTCGGCGCCTCGGACGATCTGGCGCGTGGCCGCTCCACCTTTATGGTCGAGATGGTAGAGACGGCCGCGATCCTCAACCAGGCCGGTGAGCGGGCGCTGGTGATCCTCGACGAAATCGGCCGCGGCACCGCCACCTTCGATGGCCTGTCGATCGCCTGGGCGGCGGTCGAGTATCTGCACGAGAAGAACCGCTGCCGGGCGATCTTCGCCACTCATTTCCACGAAATGACGGCACTCTCCGGCAAGCTGCCGCGACTGCACAATGTCACGATGCGGGTCAAGGAGTGGGAAGGCGACGTCGTCTTCCTGCACGAGGTCGGCAAGGGTGCCGCCGATCGCTCCTATGGCGTTCAGGTCGCTCGCCTTGCCGGTCTGCCGGAAGCGGTGGTCGGCCGCGCCAAAGAGGTGCTGCATCAGCTCGAGGAAGGCGATGTCTCCGGCAAGGCCAACCGACTGGTCGACGATCTGCCGCTGTTTTCGGTGGCAATGAAGCGGGAAGCGGCAAAGCCTGCGGAGAGCGACGCATTGGGCGCAGCGCTGGGTGAGATCAATCCAGACGAGATGACGCCGCGCGAGGCGCTGGAAGCGCTCTACCGGCTGAAGGGGCTGGCGGGGAAAACCTAGCCCGATTTCGGCCTTGACCAATTGTACCGATTGGTACAATGCTCGCCATCGCCTTTGCCGATGGGAGAATGACATGAGCCGTCCGCCGCTGCCGCCCTTCACCGCCGAGACCGCCGCGCAGAAGGCTCGGCTTGCCGAAGACGCCTGGAACAGCCGCGATCCCGAACGGGTTTCGCTCGCCTATACGCAGGACAGCACCTGGCGCAACCGCGCCGAGTTCGTCTCGGGCAGAAATGAGATCGTCTCCTTCCTCACGCGCAAATGGGCTCGCGAGCTCGACTACCGCCTGATCAAGGAGGTCTGGACCTGGAACGACAACCGCATCGCGGTGCGCTTTGCCTATGAATGGCGCGACGACAGTGGCCACTGGTTCCGCTCCTACGGCAATGAGAATTGGGAATTCGACGCGGCCGGGCTGATGCGTAGGCGCGTCGCCAGCATCAACGACCTGCCGATCGCCGAGGGTGAGCGCAAATATCACTGGCCGCTCGGCCGCCGACCGGACGACCATCCCGGCCTGTCCGAACTCGGATTTTAGAATATGATCCCTAGAGCTGTGTCGCGGTTTTCGGCAAAGATCATGCTCAAGCGGAAAAACTAGCGCATGCGCAGGATCGCGCCCGATCACGCCGATTTGCTCTCCATCATCGGCGAGGTTTTCCGCGAACACGGCTATGAAGGGGCGAGCCTGGCGCGGATCGGTGCGGCGACCGGCCTAGGCAAAGGCAGCCTTTACCACTTCTTCCCCGGCGGCAAGGAAGAGATGGCGGCGGCTGTCATTGCCCATATAGATGGCTGGTTCGAGGAGAATGTCTTCGTGCCGTTGCAGGACAGGGCCTACCCTCGCACGGGTATCGATCGGATGTTCGAAGCGACCGACAGCTATTTCCGCTCGGGACGCCGGGTGTGCCTGATCGGCGCCTTCGCGCTGGACGAATCCCGCGACCTCTTCGCCATTGCGATCAAAAGCTATTTCGGCCGCTGGGTGGCGCATCTTGCCGAAGCGCTGACCCGAAGCGGGCACAGCGCTGCCAGGGCGGACGAACTCGCCGAAGAAACGGTCGGCGCCATCCAGGGCGCGCTCACGCTGGCGCGCGCCTTCGACGACACCGCAGTGTTTTCGCGCGCGTTGCGACGGGCGCGGGCGGCGCTCGGCTAGAGTGCTACAAGGGCTCGAAGCGGAAAGCCGTCTCGGTTCGAAAAACCCGGCCGACGCCGGGCGAATCAAGATGCGCGCCGGCGACGTAGCAGTCGTTGTTGGCCGCAAGCGCCAGCATTTGCAACCGGCTTGCCCTCGCCTGCTGCTGGTCTGCGTCGAATTCCCACGTGATCTCGGGTCGAGCGAATTGAAGCGACGGCACATGTACGATGTCGCCCCAGATCAACAGTGTTTCGCCTGCGCTCACAACGCGAAAGCAAGTGTGGCCGGCTTCATGGCCAGCGGAGCCGATCGTATCGATGTCAGCGCTGACGCGCTGTCCAGCATCGAGAGGCTGGGCGCGATCGTGGAAGCATTCCAGCCTCGCCACGTCGCGAAACATGCCGAGCTCAGCGCGCGGGACAAGCAGGCGAGAGAGCTGCGGGAAGCCGTCGCCACCATCGGCAAGGATGAGCCCGTGTATATGGTCGAGATGGGTGTGGGTGAAAGCAACAGTCCGAATCCGGTCGGTGGCGATCTTCGCCTCGCGCAGCGCCTCGGGCAGGTGCCCCATTGTCGGGTGCCAGGCGTTCGAAGCCCCTGTGTCGATCAGCGTGATGTCGTCGCCGTCATCGATGGCGAAGGCGTTGACCGACAGCCTGAGCGCACCGTCGACGAGCGGTACATGCGAGGGCAGGTTGTCACCGAATGTCCGGTCTCCGGGCTGGCGCAGCCGCCTGATTGGCATGTCGACGTAACCGTCGCGCAGCGACGTGACCGTCATGGCTCCGACTCTATACGCCGTATGATGATACCCGGTCGAAACCCGTTCCAATCTAGATCATCTCCAGCCCGCGCTTGCGCGTCGGCGGTGGAAAGGCGCGGTCGAGTTCGGCGAGGTCTTCGGCCGTCAGCTCGATGTCGAGCGCGGCAACATTCTGGCGGACATGCTCCTGGCTGCTCGCCTTCGGGATGGCGATGACACCGGGCTGCGCCATCACCCAGGCAAGCGCGATCTGTGCTGCCGTGGCGTTGTGGCGGGCGGCGATGGTTTCCAGCCTGGAATTGCGCGCCAGCGCGCCCTGCTCGACCGGCGAATAGGCCATCAGCGGGATGCCGCGCTGCCGGCTCCACGGTGCGAGATCGAATTCGGGGCCGCGCCGCGACAGATTGTAGAGCACCTGGTTGGTCTGGACATGATTGCCAGACGACAGGCCGGTCAGCTCCTCCATTTCGTCGGTGTCGAAATTGCTGACACCCCAGTGGCGTATCTTGCCGGCCTCCTTCAGCGCCTCGAAAGCCTCGACGGTTTCAGATAGAGGCACACTGCCCGGCCAGTGCAGGAGATAGAGATCGATGCGGTCGGTGCGCAGGCGCTTCAAGCTGTTTTCGCAGGCCCGCGCCACGCCGGCGCGCGAGGCATTGGACGGCAATACCTTGGAGACAAGAAAGAGTTCGTCGCGGCGCCCGGCAATGGCTTCCGCTACCACCTCCTCGGCGCCGCCGCTGGCATACATTTCAGCGGTGTCGATCAACGTGATGCCGAGGTCCAGCCCGAGCTTCAGGGCATTGACCTCGCCGGCGCGGCGGCGGGAATCCTCGCCCATCTTCCATGTGCCCTGTCCCAGCACCTGGACGGCCTCGCCCGAAGGCAGTGTGGTGGCTCTTATCGTCGATGGCATGTGGGCTCCTGGCGCCGTGTAATCGATGCGAATGGCATCACAAGCACGGAGAGAAATCCAGAATGAATCTCTCCGGCATGGCCGTTGCTGCCTTACTTCGCCGGATGGGCGGCGAGCCAGGCCTGCATCTTGGCGATCTCGGCTTCCTGCGCGGCGATGACATCTTCGGCCAGCTTGCGGATTTCGGGATCCTTGCCATTGGCGAGTTCCACCTTGGCCATGTCGATCGCGCCCCGATGATGCGGGATCATGCCGCGCACGAAATCGACATCGGCATTGCCGGAATATTCGATCATCATGTCGGTGTGCATCTTGTCCATCGCCGCCTTGTAGCCGTCGGTCGAAGGACCTTGCGCGCCCATCGCGCCCATGTCGTGTTTCATCTCTTCGGATTGCGCCGGGACGCTTTCGAGGAAAACGGCAAGCAGCATTCCCGCCGCCATCATCAAAAGCACGATTTTCTTAGCCAAGGTCATCCATGATCTCCTGTTGATTGAAATTCGTATCTGGGGGCTTTGCTCAGAGTTTCAACGTCCGCAGCCGCAATGCGTTGGCGATGACCGAAACCGAAGACAGGCTCATGGCCGCCGCCGCCAGCATCGGCGACAAAAGCGTGCCGGTGAGCGGATAGAGCACGCCGGCGGCAACCGGCACGCCAAGCACATTGTACAGGAAGGCGAAAAACAGATTCTGGCGGATGTTGCGGATCGTCCCCTGGGCGAGCGTTCGCGCCCTGACGATGCCGTTGAGATCGCCCTTGACCAGCGTAATGCCGGCGCTCTCGACAGCGACATCGGCGCCGGTGCCCATGGCGATGCCGACATCGGCGCTGGCCAGGGCCGGCGCGTCGTTGACGCCGTCGCCGGCCATGGCGATGCCGGCACCTTTCGCACGCAACTCCTCGACAAGGGCTGCTTTTTGTTCCGGCAGAAGGCCGGCGCGCACCTCGTCGATGCCAAGGCTTTTGGCGATGGCGCGCGCCGTGCGTTCATTGTCGCCGGTCGCCATGATGATCCGCAAGCCTCTGTCGTGCAGCGCCCTGATCGCCTCGGCTGTCGTTGCCTTGACCGGATCGGCGACCGCGACAATGCCGGCCAGTCTTTTGTCCACCGCAACGAACATCGCCGTCTTGCCTTCTGCCTGCAGCGCCTCGGCCCTGGCCGACAGGGAAGCGGTGTCGATGCCGACATCGGCCATCATGGCGGCGTTGCCGAGCGAAACCTTCCTGCCAGACACTGTGCCGGATACGCCCTTGCCGGTGACGGCGTCGAAGCCGCCGGCCTCAATGAGCGTCAGGCCGCGTTCGCCGGCGCCGCCGACAATGGCCTCGGCCAGCGGATGCTCCGAGCCTTTTTCCAGCCCGGCGGCGAGCGCCAGCAACTCATTCTCGGACAGGCCTTCGGCAGCGACGACATCGGTCAAGCGAGGCTTGCCTTCGGTCAAGGTGCCGGTCTTGTCGACGATCAACGTGTCGACCGAAGCGAAGCGCTCAAGCGCGGCCGCGTCCTTGATCAGCACGCCCGCGTGCGCCCCGCGCCCGGTGGCGGTCATGATCGACATCGGCGTCGCCAGGCCGAGCGCGCAGGGGCAGGCGATGATCAGCACCGAGACCGCCGAGACGATGGCAAAGATCAAGCTGGGTTCGGGACCGAGGATCGCCCAGGCGGCAAAGGCCGCGAGCGCGACCAGCACGACGGCCGGCACGAAGTAGAAGGAGACGCGATCGGCCAGACCTTGAATCGGCGCGCGCGAACGCTGCGCCTTTGCGACCAGCTCGACGATGCGCGAAAGCGTCGTTTCGGAGCCGACCTTTTCGGCGCGCATGATCAGCGAACCGTTCTTGTTGAGCGTGCCGCCGGTCAAGGCATCGCCTTTCGTTTTTTCGACCGGCAGCGGCTCGCCCGAGATCATCGATTCGTCGATGGAGGAACGGCCTTCCGTTACGATGCCGTCGACCGGCACGGCGTCGCCTGGACGGAGGCGCAGGTGGTCGCCGGTCTTGACCGCATCGAGCGGCACGTCGGTGTCGGAGCCGTCCTCCCCGATCAGCCGTGCCGTCTTCGGCGCCAGGCCGAGCAGCGCACGGATGGCCGAGCCGGTCTTTTCGCGCGCCCGCAATTCGAGCACCTGACCGAGGAATACCAGCGCGACGATGACGGAAGCTGCCTCGAAATAGACCGGGACGGTGCCGCCATGGCCACGGAACTGATGCGGAAAGATGTCCGGAAACAGTGCGGCGACGACGCTGTAGAGGTAGGCCGCACCCACACCCAGCGAAATCAGCGTCCACATGTTGGGGCTGCGGTTGACCACCGATTCCCAGCCCCGATGGAAGAACGGGAAGGCTGCCCACAGCACCACCGGGCTGGCCAGCGCCAATTCCAGCCAGACCATCGTTCGCCCGTCGACAAACGCCTGGAACGTCAGGCCGAGCATCGGCGCCATGGCAACGATCAGCAGCGGCACGGACAGCACCGCGCTGACCCAGAACCGTCTGGTGAAGTCCACCAGTTCGGGGTTCGGGCCCTCATCGCCAGTGGGAACGCCCATCGGCTCAAGCGCCATGCCACAGATCGGGCAGGAGCCGGGCTTGTCTCTTATCACTTCGGGGTGCATCGGGCAGGTGTATTGCGTGCCTTTCGGCACTGGCGACGGCGTCGGCCTGTCACCGAGATAGTTTTGCGGCTCGGCCTCGAACTTCGCCCGGCAGCCGGCCGAGCAGAAATAGAAACCCTGGCCTTCGTGGCGGAAAAAATGCCTGGCGGTAGCGCGGTCGACACTCATGCCACAGACGGGGTCGGTGGCGGTCAGGTATTTTTCGGGCCCGGCGACGAATTTCGTACGGCAACCCTCGCTGCAGAAGTGAAAGAGACGGCCGCCATGCTCGGCCGTCGGCTTACCGGCTGCCGGATCGACGCTCATGCCGCAGACCGGATCGCGCACCACTGCTTCGGCGGCCGGCTCAGCAGCCTTTGCCGTACAGCAGTTGCCATCGGCCGCGTGCGCGTGGTGGTGATGCTCGGAATGCGCCATCGAAAAGTGCCTTATATCTGTCTGGGTGAGGAGGTAGTGCTTCCAGTAACTGGAAGGTCAAGGGGCGATTTCCACTTTTCGATCGTGGCCGTCATCGCGCACATCGAGGGAAAATCGCTTACGCAACTTTGTTCCCATGCTATGGACGCGCGTCCCACTGCATCGATCCCACCCAAATGAAATGCCTGATTATCAATCTCGATCGGTCCCGCGATCGCCTCGCCCATGTAACGGCGGAGTTCGCGCGCATCGGCATCGCCTTCGAGCGGGTCGCCGCCATCGATGCGCGAGATCGGCCGGATCTGGCCGAAATGCCGCAGGGCAAGAAGCATTTGCGCCTGGCCGACGCCGAGATTGCCTGCCTGCTCAGCCACCAACAGTGTTGGTCGACGATCGCTGCAGGTGAGGATGCTTACGCGGCGATTTTCGAGGACGATGTCGTTTTCCCGGACAAAGCCGGCGCTTTGCTTGCCGATGCGGGCTGGATTCCCGCCGATGCGGACATCGTCAAGTTGGAAACGTTCTTCAACCGGACCGTAATTTCACGCAAGCAAGTTGCCTGCGGCCACGGTTTTTCTGCGAGCAGACTGCACGGGCTCCATATCGGTACGGCGGGATACATCCTGTCCAGACAGGCCGCGCGGGACCTTCTTGCGGCAACGAATGAGATCAGCATTCCCGTCGATCACCTCATCTTCAATCCGCGTTTTGCTACCTCGTCCGACAAGGTCATTTACCAACTCGTCCCAGCATTGTGCCTGCAGGCACAATTCCTCGGCGACAGTCCGGTGAGATTGCCAAGCCTGCTCAAGCAGGAGCGAACAGAGGAATGGGTGGCAAGCGGGATAGGTAAACGGCGCCCCAGGCCAATCACCGCCAAGGTAAGGATCGAGACCAGGCGGTTGACGCGGCAGATCGCCGATCTCTTCCGGCTCCGGCGCGAGATGATCATCCCTTTCTGGTATCGCGGCCGACGCGTCCGTCCGCCCCATACACAGCGCCGTGAAAACGCGCTATAGACGCCGCGCAAAGGCGAGGCCCACCGGCAATCCATGGCAAAAATCTCCCTCAAGCTCGACGCGCTGATCGACAGCGAGGCTTTGCGCCGCGACATGACGGCGCTGATCTCGGCGGCCAGCGGCATCGAGCCCGGCGCGCGCGTCGGTGCGCTCCGGCTGCTGAAGGATCGGCTGACCGAGGGCCGCAAGGTTGCCGAGCGCATGCTGATGGACGATGGCAGCGGCACGGCCTGCGCCGCCCGGCTGTCGCATCTGATGGACGAGATCATCCGCGCCCTCTACGAGTTCGCCGCGACCCACGTCTACCGGGTGAAAAGCCCCTCGACCGCAGAGCGCATGGCGGTCGTCGCCGTCGGCGGCTATGGCCGCGGCACGCTGGCGCCGGGCTCCGACATCGACCTGTTGTTCCTGCTGCCCTACAAGCAGACGCCGTGGGGCGAACAGATCGTCGAATATATGCTCTATATGCTGTGGGACCTCGGGTTGAAGGTTGGCCACGCCACCCGCAACATCGACGAGTGTCTCAGGCTGTCGCGCAGCGATATCACCATCCGCACCACGATCCTGGAAGCGCGGTTCCTGTGGGGCGAACAGAAGCTCTTCGACGAATTGCTCGCTCGCTTCGACCATGAAGTGGTGCGCACCACCGGACCGGAATATGTGCAGGCCAAGCTCGCCGAACGCGACGATCGCCATGCCAAGGCCGGCGAAAGCCGCTATCTGGTCGAGCCCAACGTCAAGGACGGCAAGGGCGGCCTGCGCGATTTGCAGACGCTGTTCTGGATCGCCAAATACTTCTATCGCGTGCGCACCGGCGAGGAATTGGTCGAGAAAGGTGTCTTCACCGAGGCCGAGTACCGCGAATTCCAGAAGGCCGAAGACTTCCTGTGGGCGGTGCGCTGCCACATGCATTTCCTCACCGGCAAGCCAGAGGAACGGCTGCATTTCGATATCCAGCGCGAGATCGCCGAACGGCTGGGCTACACCACCCATCCCGGTCTGTCGGCGGTCGAGCGCTTCATGAAGCATTACTTCCTCGTCGCCAAGGATGTCGGCGACCTCACCCGCATCTTCTGCGCCGCGCTCGAGGAAGAGCAGGCCAAGCATGTGCCCGGCTTCAACCGCATCTTCCTCACCTTCCAGCGCCGCAAGCGCAAGCTGGCAGGCACGTCGGACTTCATTGTCGACAATCACCGCATCAACGTCGCCGACGACAGCGTGTTCGAGCGCGACCCGGTCAATCTGCTCAGGCTGTTCTGGTTCGCCGACAAGCACGGGCTGGAGTTCCATCCCGATGCGCTGAAGCTGCTCACCCGCTCGCTCGGTCTGGTCAACAAGTCGCTGCGGCGCGACGAGGAGGCCAACCGGCTGTTCCTCGACATCCTGACCTCGGACCGCAATGCCGAGCTTAATTTGCGGCGCATGAACGAGGCCGGCCTGCTCGGCAGGCTGATCCCCGATTTCGGCAGAATAGTCGCCATGATGCAGTTCTCGATGTACCACCACTATACGGTGGACGAGCACCTGATCCGCTGCATCGGCGTCTTGGCCGAGATCGAGCGCGGCGACGGCGAAAAGGTGCATCCGCTCTCGCACACGCTGATGCCGGGGCTAGAGAAGAGCCGCGAGGCGCTCTATGTCGCGGTGCTGCTGCACGACATCGCCAAGGGCCGGCCGGAGGATCACTCAGAGGCCGGCGCCCGGATCGCGCGCCGCATCTGCCCGCATATGGGGCTGTCGGCGGCCGACACCGAGACAGTCGCCTGGCTGGTCGAGAACCATCTGGTGATGTCGATGACGGCGCAGACGCGCGACCTCAACGACCGCAAGACGATCGAGGATTTCGCCTCGATCGTGCAATCGGTTGAGCGGCTAAAAATGCTGTTGATCCTGACCGTCTGCGACATCAGGGGTGTCGGGCCGGGCGTGTGGAACGGCTGGAAGGGCCAGCTCCTGCGCACGCTCTACTACGAGACCGAACTGCTTTTGACCGGCGGCTTCTCGGAAGTGTCGCGCGCCAAGCGGACGGCGGCGGCGCGCGAGCGGCTGGCCGAGGCGCTGGCCGATTGGCCGGACAAGGCCCGCAAGCGCTATGTCGGCCTGCATTACGAGAACTATCTGCTGACGGTCGACCTCCCCGATCAGCTGCGCCATGCCGAATTCATTCGCGAAGCCGACGCGGCAGGCAAGAAGCTCGCCACCGTGGTCAGGACCCACCAATTCGAGGCGGTGACCGAGATCACCGTGCTGGCGCAGGACCATCCGCGCCTGCTTTCGGTTATTGCCGGCGCCTGTGCCGGCGCCGGCGGCAACATCGTCGACGCGCAGATCTTCACCACGTCCGACGGCCGCGCGCTGGACATCATCCTGATCTCACGGGAATTCGACCGCGATGAGGATGAGCGCCGTCGCGCCGAGCGCGTCGGCCGGCTGATCGAGGACGTGCTGTCGGGCAAGAGCTGGCTGCCGGAGATGATCGAGAAGCGCACCCGGCCGCGGCGCGGCGCCAAGGTGTTCAAGATTCCGCCGCGCGCCGAAATCCGCAACACGCTGTCGAACCGGTTTTCGGTGATCGAGGTCGAGGGACTGGACCGGCCTGGGCTGTTGTCGGAAATCACCAGTGCGTTGTCCGATCTCTCGCTCGACATCGCCTCGGCTCACATCACCACCTTCGGCGAGAAGGTGATCGACACTTTCTATGTCACCGACCTTACGGGGCAGAAGATCGACAACCCGGCACGCACCGCCACCATCCACGCCAGGCTGATCGCGGCGCTTGAAGGCGTTGTCCCAGAGCGCGGCGGCAAGGCCAAGGCGGCGGCCGAGTGACCATCACTTTGTCCCAATCACCCCCTTTGTCCCAATCATCCAGGCAATCTCCCCGCGCATGAGCCTCGTCAAGAAATTCGCCACGGTTGCGTCCGGCACGCTGATGAGCCGCGCCCTTGGCTTTGGCCGCGAAATGCTGATGGCGGCCGCACTCGGCACCGGGCCGGTGGCGGACGCCTTCAACGCCGCCTTTCAGTTTCCCAACACGTTTCGCCGGCTGTTTGCCGAAGGCGCCTTCAACGCCGCTTTCGTGCCGCTGTTTGCCAAGGAGATCGAGACTCACGGCACCGACGGCGCCAAGCGCTTTTCGGAGGAAGTGTTCGGCGTCCTGTTCACCGCACTTCTGGCGCTGACCATCGTCATGGAATTGGCGATGCCGCTGATCGTGCGCTATCTCGTGGCGCCGGGCTTTGCCGACACGCCGGGCAAATTCGAGACGACCGTCCTGCTGGCGACGATCATGTTCCCGTATCTCATCTGCATGTCGCTCGCAGCCATGATGGCCGGCATGCTGAATTCGCTGCGCCGCTATTTCGCGGCTGCCGTGGCGCCCGCATTCCTCAACATCATCCTGATTAGCGTGCTCGGCTACGCCTGGTACCACGGCATGGATGCCCGTGAGGTTGGTTTCAGCCTGTCCTGGGGCGTGCTGGCGGCGGGGCTGGTACAGCTCGCCATTGTCTGGGTGGCTGTGCGCAATGCCGGCATCGCCATCGGTTTTCGCCGGCCGAAGATGACGCCCAACGTCAAGCGCCTGCTGATCCTGGCGCTGCCGGCGGCGATCACCGGCGGCATCACCCAGATCAACCAGCTGATCGGCACGGCGATCGCGTCGGCGCAGGACAGCGCCGTGTCGTCGCTTGCTTACGCCGACCGCATCTACCAGCTGCCGCTCGGCGTCGTCGGCGTCGCGGTGGCCATCGTGCTGTTGCCGGAGCTGTCGCGGGCGCTGAAATCGGGCAATCTGGTCGAGGCGGCCAATCTGCAGAACCGCTCGGTCGAGTTCACCCTGTTCATGACCTTGCCGGCGGCGGCGGCCCTTTGGGTAATGGCGGAGCCGATCGTGCGGCTGGTCTATGAGCGCGGCGCCTTCGCCGCCAACGGCTCGACGCCGACCGTGGCCGCGATCCTGGCGATTTTCGGCCTCGGCCTGCCGGCCTTCGTGCTGATCAAGGCCTTCACTCCCGGCTATTTCGCCCGCGAGGACACGCGCACGCCGATGATGTTCGCCGCCATCTCGGTCGGCGTGAACGTGATCACCGCGCTGACGCTGTTCCCCAAAATGGGCGCGCCCGGCATTGCGGTGGCCTCGGCCGTCGCCGGCTGGGTCAACGCGGTGATGCTGCTTGCGGTGCTGATCCGACGTGGCCATTGGGGCCGCGACGTGCCGCTGTTGAAGCGCATTCCGCGTCTTGTGCTGTCGGCGGCGGTGATGGCGGTGGCGCTCTATTTCGCCGAGCATTGGCTGGCCGTCAGGCTCGGCCCCGGCTCGCCACTGGTGATCAAGGCCGTGACGCTTCTCTCATTGGTGGCCGGCGGGGCGCTGCTCTACTTCGTCACGGCTTTCGCCACCGGCGGCGCCGATTTCGGAATGATCCGGCGCAATGTGAAACGCGGCTCGGGCAAGGCAGCGGCGCCAGCGCCAAACGCCGATCTGGACGAATAGTCCGGGCGAGCTAACAGCAACACCGGTCTTGATCCTCTCCGCCCCTTCGTCCATAAGCGCGCCGTCGCAAGACTTTCGCCGCGCGTGGTTTCCAGCCGCGTGATTGGCTCCGAAAAGTCTGCAACTTTTCGGAATCACGCTTATACGGCCCTCCACAAGCCATGAGGACATCATGACCGCCTTCAAACAGCTCGTCTTTTCCGGGGTACAGCCGACCGGCAATCTGCATCTCGGCAACTATCTCGGCGCCATCAAGAAATTCGTCGCCCTGCAGGACACGTCAGACTGCATCTATTGCGTCGTCGACCTGCATTCGCTGACGGCACAGCTCGTCCATGACGACCTCGCCGACCAGACCCGCTCGATCACCGCGGCCTTCCTTGCCTCCGGCATCGACCCGAAGAAGCACATCGTCTTCAACCAGTCGCGGGTGATGCAGCATGCCGAGCTTGCCTGGATCTTCAACTGCGTGGCGCGCATCGGCTGGATGAACAAGATGACGCAGTTCAAGGACAAGGCCGGCAAGGACCGCGAAAATGCCTCGCTGGGCCTGCTAGCCTATCCCTCACTGATGGCGGCCGACATCCTGCTCTACCGCGCCACCCATGTGCCGGTGGGCGAGGATCAAAAGCAACATCTGGAGCTGACCCGCGACATCGCGCAAAAGTTCAACAATGACTTTTCGAGCCGCATCGCCAGCCTTGGCGTCGGCGTCGAGATGCAGGTCGGCGAGGAGACGGTAAACGGGTTCTTCCCGATAACCGAACCGGTGATCGGCGGGCCGGCGGCGCGCATCATGAGCCTGCGCGACGGTTCGAAGAAAATGTCGAAGTCGGACCCGTCCGACCTGTCGCGTATCAATTTGACCGACGATGCCGACACCATCTCGAAGAAGATCCGCAAGGCCAAGACCGACCCGGAAGCGTTGCCAAGCGAAGTCGACGGCCTGGAAAGCCGCCCGGAAGCGGAAAACCTGGTCGGCATCTATGCCGGGCTGGCCGAGATGTCGAAGGCGGACGTGCTGAAGGAGTTCGGCGGCCAGCAGTTTTCCGTGTTCAAGCCGGCGCTTGCCGACCTTGCCGTGGAAAAACTGGCGCCGATCGCCGGCGAGATGCGCCGCATCGAAGGCGACCGCGCCCATGTCGACGCGGTGCTGAGAGACGGCGGCGAACGCGCCGGCGCGCTGGCTGAGACCACGATGAAGACGGTACGCGACATTATAGGCCTGTTGCAGGGCTGATCCTACCGTCAGTGCACCGCACCATTCTGGCCCAAGGCCGGCGGCTTGCCGCCGGTCTGTCGCGGTGGCAGATTGCGGCCGAAAACATCGAGTAGATAGACATGGTCTCCAAACGCCTCAGTCGCGAAGCCGGCCATCGCAGGAAATTCCTGACGATCATCGACGACACGCCGGAGTGCGAGCGCGCCGTCGCGTACGCCTCCAAGCGGGCGCAGAGCACCAGCGGCACGCTGGTGCTGCTCTACATCATCACACCGGACGACTTTCAGCACTGGCTGGGCGTCGAGAAGATCATGCGCGAGGAAGCCAACGCCACGGCGCGCGCGGCACTCGACGGCTACGCCAACAAGGTGCGCCAGAAGCTCGGCATCGAGCCCGAGATGGTGGTGCGCGAAGGCAAGCCGACCGAGGAGATCCACAAGCTGATCGAGGAAGACCAGGACATCGCCATCCTGGTGCTGGCGGCAGGTGCCGGCAAGGAAGGACCCGGGCCGCTGGTCGGGGCTGTTGCCGGCAAGGGCGCCGCCTTCCCTATTCCCGTCACAGTGGTGCCGCAGAACCTTTCCGACGAGGAGATCGACAGCCTCGCATAGAGAGTGATGCCGGAAAGTGTGAAGCGGTTCGGATAACATCACGATCCTGGATTTATAGCCCGCGCGGGATTCATCCCCAGCCAGTAAAAACATTCCGCCAGCCAGCCATTTTGAGCGATGCGTTTCGCTTGAATGTCCAGCAGATTGAGCCTATTTAGAACTATTCCAAACTAGCTGCCCGACTGGGGCACGGAGACGGCCATGTTCATCCAGACCGAATCGACGCCGAACCCGGCAACGCTGAAGTTCCTGCCCGGCAAGGAAGTGCTTGTCGAAGGCACCGCCGATTTCCGCGACGCCGACAGTGCAGCCAGCGCCTCGCCGCTGGCCGGCCGCCTGTTCGAGATCCCCGGCGTGACCGGCGTCTTCTTCGGCTATGACTTCATCACCGTGACCAAGGACGGCCCGGACTGGCAGCACCTGAAGCCGGCCATCCTCGGCGCCATCATGGAGCATTTCATGTCGGGCGCGCCCGTCATGGTCAACGCCGGCCCCGCTGCCGAGACCAGCCAGACCGGCGAATTCTACGACAAGGCCGATGAGCAACTGGTCATCACCATCAAGGAATTGCTCGACACCAGGGTGCGCCCGGCGGTTGCCCAGGATGGCGGCGACATCACCTTCCGCGGCTTCGAGAACGGCACCGTGTTCCTGCACATGAAGGGCGCCTGCGCCGGCTGCCCGTCCTCGACGGCGACGCTGAAGCACGGCATCCAGAACCTGCTCCGCCACTTCGTGCCGGAAGTACAGCAGGTCGAGCAGGTCTCCTAAGACCCCTTCACGCATTCGAGCGAGCAACAAAAAACCGGGCCAGATTGCCCGGTTTTCTGTTTTGGACGTCCGTTGTTGCCTAGACGGTCCGCGTACGAAGGGTAACGCCTATCTTGACCTTGATCTTCCCGAAAACCGGTTCCACTTTTCGCTTTCGTGGACCTCGGTTCCGGATCAAGGTCCTACATCACGATGACCTTGGCACCGACCGAAGTGCGGTCGTAGAGGTCGATGATGTCCTGGTTCATCAGCCGGATGCAGCCTGACGACATCGCTTTGCCGATCGAATTCCATTCCGGACTGCCGTGCAGGCGGTAGCCCATGTCGCCGCCCTTGTTGAACAGATACATGGCGCGCGCGCCGAGCGGGTTCTTCAAGCCCGGCTCCATGCCGCTCGCGAACTTCGCTAGCTCCGGCTGGCGCTGGATCATCTGCCGCGGCGGCGTCCAGGTCGGCCATTCGCGCTTCAGCGCGATATGGGCGGTGCCGTGCCATTCAAAGCCTTCGCGGCCGACGCCGATGCCGTAGCGGATCGCCCGGCCGTCGCCTTCGACGAAGTAGAGAAACTTGTTCTGGGTATCGACGACGATGGTGCCCGGCTTTTCCGAGGTGTCGTAGTTCACCTCTTGCCGGTGGTACTTCAGCGGCACCCTCTCGATCGGGATGCGCGGCAGTTGGTAGCCTGCATCGTTCACCGAACCGTAGTTGTTGGTGAACAGTTGCGAGCCGATCGTGCTGCAACCCGAGATCGCGGCCGACAACGCAAGTGCGGCGACGATTGCAAATGACTTCATGCGCATGAAATGGTCCGATGCCCCGCCAAGATGTCGCGACACGTTACGGCCGCTTTTCCTGAAATCATTCATGCTGGCATTTGCTTTGCTTGCCAAGCGCGCGATGCCTATATGCAGGAGCTTACGTGCCGGTAAGCCGTCAACTATGGCATTTCGGCAACAGGACTCACGGGATTGTGAAGGAAAAACAATGGGCGGCCCTGTCGGATAGCCTAGAAACAGGGAACCACATCGAGGAATCACAATGAATGTAGGCGATGCCGCGGCGCGGTCCGGCCTGCCGGCCAAGACCATCCGCTACTATGAAGAGATCGGCCTGATCGCGCCGGCGCGCGCCGGCAATGGCTATCGCGATTATTCCAGCGACGACATCCATCGGCTGGCCTTCCTGCGCCGTGCCCGCAACCTCGGCTTTTCAATCGACGATTGCCGCCAGCTGATGGCGCTCTACCGGGACCGCAGCCGCGCCAGCCACGATGTGCGCGAGATCGCCGCCGCCCATGTCAGCGCCATCGAGGAAAAAGTGCGCGAGCTGCAGTCGATGCGCACGACCTTGCAGACGCTGATCCAGGCCTGCCATGGTGACGACCGGCCGGATTGCCCGATTTTGGATGACATTGCGGGGGCTGCGCAGGCCGCAGACAGGCGGGCCACGGTTTGAAGCACGGGCGCCGGGATAGACTGGGCGCCGGACGCGCAAGAAAAACCTCCAAAGGTCTATATCTCATTTGGCTAAAATTACGGAACGTCCAATGGACAAGAACGGAACCAAAGCGGTTACATCAGACCTTCGCGCTCACGACGTAAGACTTTAGTCCGGCCGATTTATAGCTAAGAACGGAAGTCGATCGGCACGACATAGGGCCGCTGTGGATCAATACCAGACTGCACCCAGACGAATATGGTGCGATCGCGGAAGACGCTCGGACCAAGCCGTCACCCAGGTTTGGCAACCGAATAATCGTCTGATGAGGCGCGCGGATGCTGGGGTCAAAATCCGAAAGCGACCGCCACCTTCAGACCGAACGAGTAAGAAGCAGACCTAGCTTGAGGTAGGTTCAAACTCTTCTCTGACTTCCTTCCAGAGCAAAAACTTGAATGGCCACGCTCTGAGATAGGGGATCAGCTTCTCTCGCCGCAGAGCCGCAAAAAGAAGGGTGGTCAGAACTGAAAACATACAGGACAGAAACGCCACAAAAGCTATCGGCATCATCAATACCGCAGTGAAGCCACCTACAATATGCGGCCAAGTACCCTTCTCAGCTACGATTCCCGCGCTAGCAAGAAGGCCAATCCCCAGCAAGATTAGGCCTATCGTGCCCAACGATACGAGCAGCGCGGTGAGTGCGGTTCTACGCTTCATATGCTTTGCCTCCCGGTAGCTTATCTCAAGCATAGCGGGGATCAATCCGCAGGGCGCGTTGTAAAGTATATAGTCGCCCTGCGAAAGGTGATTGTATGGTTGACAAACCCATTTGCTCACGACCTTGGCTCTGCTAGTCTCGCGCTTGGGTTTGGGGGTCAAGACATGAATCCCGTTGAGTTTATCGACAAGGTTCTAACGCCGCTCGGTGGTGGGCTTGGCGTCCTGCTGGCATGCCGGTTTTCACCGCAACTTCGTGCGCAGGTCAGGCCTGGTCTGGAATTAGTGATGGCAGTTATTGTCGTGCTGATCCTGGGAGCCATCAAATGGCTCTAGGAGCTACCCAGCCGTAGGGAAGTTACCAATTTCGGAACCAAATTCCGCCTAACCTTACGAGTCGTCGTTTCGTATACGGCTTGGTCATTTACAAGGTTTCGTATGCATCCGCCCTGATAGCCGCCAGTCGGGAACGCGCTATGCTGGTGCGGCGTGGCGTGCAACGGCTGTTGCGGGACATGGGCCCTCTGCAGAACTGGCCCACGCTTGCCGCGGCGATAACAGGCCCTGACTGCCTCGATTTTTGATGATATGGCGGGCTTAGGCCGGGCGAAGGCAAGGCCGCTTCGGGCAGTGACATAAGCGGCCGGACCTCGCTCATCCGAGACTTCAGGACCTTTTCGGCCATCCCGCTTCTCACAAACGCGGAGATGACACCGATCAGAGATTCGATCCAACGCAGTATTGTCCGCAGTACTTCCCGTAGCGCCTGGCCCATGACGTGACATGCCTCTCGGATCATCAATCGTAGCAGGATTATATTCCTATCTGGCCGAATTTGTCAATCGGGATTTTGCCCAAGCATAGGTTCAAACCGTGAACAAAATCTGGCATGGTGGGTGCCATGCCGATCATTTCGCCGATTCCCCTCAATCCCCTGATCGATGGCCGCCAGTCCGAACGCGCCATGCTGGTGCGGCGCGGCGTGCAGAGGCTGTTGATGCAAATGGGCATGCATGTGCTGCCCGAACTGTCGCTGGCCACCGGGCGGCGCGCCGACCTTGTGGCGCTGACCAGGCAGGGCGACATCTGGATCATCGAGATCAAATCCTCGATCGAGGATTTTCGCGTCGACCGCAAATGGCCTGGTTACCGGCTGCACTCCGACCGCTTCTTCTTCGCCACGCATCCCGGCGTGCCCTCGGATATTTTTCCGGAGGAATGCGGCTTCATCCTGTCCGACGGCTACGGCGCCGAGATTCTGCGCGATGCGCCCGAGCACCGCATGGCCGCAGCAACGCGCAAGGCGCTGATGCTGCGCATTGCACGGGCGGGTGCGGCGCGGCTGCTGGCGGCGGAGCTGGCGGGTGTGGCGGTGCCGGCGCTGGCGGGAGAGAGCGAGTAGACGAAGCTCAAGTTCCTCGCCCCGCTTTGCGGGGGCGAGGAACCCAAGAACACCTACTCCACCACCTCCTCCACCCCTGCCGCCGGCGCCATCAGGAGCACGGCGGCACCCAGCAGCGCTGCAACGAAGGACCCCGCCAGGATGCCGACCTTGACGGCGTCCTGCAGCGCCATGTCGTTGGCGAAGGCGAGCAGGCCGATGAACAGGCTCATGGTGAAGCCGATGCCGCAGAGCAGCGAAATGCCGATCATGTGCAGCCAGCCGGCATTGACCGGCAGGTCGGCGAAGCCGAGCCGGATGGCAAGCGCGGACGAGCCGAAGACGCCGACCAGCTTCCCCAGCACCAGGCCAGCGGCAACGCCGAGCGTCAGCGGCTCGACCAGGGCAGAGGCGCTGAGGCCGGCCAGCGACACGCCGGCATTGGCAAAGCCGAAGATCGGGATGACGAAGAAGGGCACGATCTTGTGCAGGCCGTGTTCAAGCCGGTGCAACGGCGAATGGTCGAGATCGTGGCCGCTGCCGTCAGAGATTTTCAGCGGAATGGTGAGCGCCAGCGCGACGCCGGCCAGCGTGGCATGCACGCCCGATTTCAGCACCAGCACCCACAGCACGGCGCCCAGAACGATATAGGGCGTCAGCGTCGTCACCCGCATGCGGTTGAGCACGATGAGCACCGCGATGACGGCGAAGGCCGCACCGAGATAGGCCAACGACAGGGCGCTTGTGTAGAAGATGGCGATGATGATGACGGCGCCGAGATCGTCGATGATGGCGAGCGCGGTAAGGAAGATTTTCAGCGAGGCCGGCACGCGGCTGCCGAGCAGCGACAGCACGCCGAGCGCAAAGGCGATGTCGGTGGCGGTCGGGATCGCCCAGCCGGAGAGCGCGGCGGCGTTGTTGCGGTTGATGGCGACATAGACCAGTGCGGGAACCAGCATGCCGCCGGCGGCGGCGACGCCTGGCAGCACGCGGCGCGGCCAGGTCGAGAGCTGGCCGTCGAGCATCTCGCGCTTGATCTCGAGGCCGACCAGCAGGAAGAACACCGCCATCAGCCCATCGTTGATCCAGTGCGACACGCTGAGCGGGCCGAGATAGGCGTGGAGAGCGGCGAAATAGGTTTCGGCCAATGGTGAATTGGCGACGATCAGCGCAAGGGCTGCCGCAATCATCAGGATGATGCCCCCCGCCGCCTCGCCGTCGAGGAATTCGCGAAGGATGGATTTCGGCTGCTTGTCGCGCATCTGTGCTCCGTTGCCGGGTTTTCCGGCGGCGTTATTGCCGATGATGGGCAAAGGTCGATGGCACGGCAAGCGCAACTGTTTCCAGCGTTGGCGCCGCCCCAACCAATCCGCTTGGCGCTGCGGCGGACGCATAGGGGGAGAGAAGTGTCACCTATGTATCCGGTTCAAAGTGTTACCCATCTATCGGCTGGACAGCAGCTTCAGCCTCGCCGTCGTCTCCTGCAACGCCGGCGATTGGCGAAGCCGGCGATGAGAGCGCCCCTCTCCCCCGTCTCTATACGGGGAGAGGACGCCGGCAGGCAGGTGAGGGGCAGCGCTGAGGTCGGCAATTGGCGGCCGGCGCCGCCGGCGCGTGAACCTCAGCGTGGTGCGCGCTTGGCGAGTATCCGCTGCAGCGTGCGGCGATGCATGTTGAGCCGGCGCGCGGTTTCCGACACGTTGCGGTCGCACATTTCGTAGACGCGCTGGATGTGTTCCCAGCGCACCCGGTCAGCCGACATCGGGTTTTCCGGGGGGGCGGCGCGTTCGCCGGCGGTGCGGGTGAGCGCTGCAAACACGTCGTCGGCGTCAGCCGGCTTCGACAGATAGTCGATGGCGCCGAGCTTCACCGCGGTCACCGCGGTGGCGATGTTGCCGTAGCCGGTGAGGATGACGGTGCGGGCATCGTCGCGCTTCTCGCGGATGGCGGCGACGACGTCGAGGCCGTTGCCGTCGCCGAGCCGCATGTCGACCACCGCATAGGCCGGCGGATGGGCGCGCGCCTTGGCCACCGCCTCCTCGACGCTCTCGGCCGTCTCGACCACGAAACCCCTGGTTTCCATGGCGCGGGCCAGCCGCGTCAGGAACGGCTTGTCGTCGTCAACGATGAGCAGCGAGGTGTCCTCGCCTTCGACCATTGCGCCAATTGCTTCTTCGCCAGTCATTATCTTAAAAAATCCTGCTGCCTTAATTTTACGCAGATATAGTTCCTGAACGCCATTGTCCAATTTTGCCGCCTCCGCCAAGGCTTTTACGCGGTGTCGAACATCGAGATCCCCACCGATTCCGGGTTAAGGAAGACGGTGCGGGGCCACGATATCTGCACGATGGCGCCCTCGCCCAGCCCGCTCGAATTGCGGAAATCGAGCGTGGCGCCGGAGCGTTCGAGCAAGGTCTTGGCGATGAACAGCCCGAGGCCCAGGCCACCGCCGGCTTCGTTGCCCTGGCGCGTCGACATATAGGGCTCGCCGATGCGGTCGATGATTTCGGGGGGAAAGCCCGGCCCGTCATCGATGATCGAGAAGGTGACGTCGAGTTCGTCCCAACTCCATCGCACCGTTACACTGTTGCGGGCGAAGTCGACCGCGTTCTCGACGAGATTGCCGAGGCCGTAGATGACGCCGGGGTTGCGCCGTCCTACCGGTTCGGGGCCGACGCGCTCGCCCGGCCGAAGCTTGATCGAGATGCCGAAATCGCGGTGCGGCGCCGTCACCTCCTCGACCAGCGAAGTCAGCGGCAGACGCGACAGATGCGCCTCACCCTCGGAGGACAGGCTGGTCA
Source organism: Mesorhizobium sp. M0771 (assembly GCF_040320155.1). Lineage (NCBI taxonomy): Bacteria > Pseudomonadati > Pseudomonadota > Alphaproteobacteria > Hyphomicrobiales > Phyllobacteriaceae > Mesorhizobium > Mesorhizobium sp. M0771. The sequence goes on from NZ_JAMYPC010000013.1 coordinate 37,109, forward strand.
GCCGCTTCAGGATCTCGCGGCAGCGCTCGCTCTGCGACCGCAGAAGTTTGACGTCCTCACCGTATTTTGGGTCGTCGCCAAGTGCCTTTTCCATCTCCTTGGAGACAAGGGCGATGGTGGCGAGCGGCGTGCCGAGTTCGTGCGCGGCGGCGGCGGCAAGCCCATCCAGAGCCGACAGATGCTGCTCGCGCTGCAACACCAGTTCGGTGGCGGCAAGCGCATTGGCGAGCAGGCGGGCTTCCTCGGCAACGCGGAAGGCATAGATGGCAGTGAAGGCGATCGAGGAAAACACCGCCATCCATATGCCGGCGACATAGATGAATGGCATGGGCAGCGGCGCGCCCTCGTACCATGGCAGCGGCTGGTGGAAGAAGACCAGCAACGTGGCCGCCGCCATGACCAGCGCGCCGAGCACCGCAGTCAGCCGCAGCGGCAGCGACGCCGCCGAGATGACGACGGGCACGGTCATCAGCACCGAGAACGGGTTGGTGAGGCCGCCAGTCAAAAAGAGCAGGCCGGCAAGCTGCAGGCTGTCGAAGGTCAGGATGAAAAAGGCTGAGAACGGGGTCAGCCGGTGCGCTGCCGGATAGCGGAAGGTCAGCACCAGGTTAAGCCAGGCCGAGCAGGCGACCAGCGCGAAGCAGAGGCTGACCGGCAGCGGGAATTTGAGCCCATAGGCGACGACCAGCACCGCCAGGCTCTGGCCGACGATGGCCAGCCAGCGCAGCCGGATCAGCGTGTTGAGGCGCAGCCGCTGGCTTTGCTGGAAGTCTGGCGCGTGCACGATGTTGATCATGGCCAAGGATTATAGCCGGGAAAGGACGAGCGCTAGGTCCCTCGCGGTTTGGCGCGGGCGGTGGCCGCAGCGAGCAGCGGATTTTCCGGCCAGACATGGCGGGGATAGCGGCCGCGCATGTCGGTGCGCACATCGGCCCAGGAGCCGCGCCAGAAGCCGGGCAGGTCGCGCGTCGTCTGGATCGGCCGGTGCGCCGGCGACAACAGCTCGAGCGTCAGCGGCACGGTGCCGTTGGCGATTGCCGGATGGCGGTCAAGGCCGAACAGTTCCTGCACGCGGATGGCCAGCACCGGCCATTCGCCGTCATAGCGGATCGGCACATGGCTGCCGGAGGGCGCGTCGAAATGGGTCGGCGCCAGTGTGCCGACCTTGCGTTGCAATTCGTGCGGCACCAGCGCCATCAGGCCTGACGACAGCACGCCGGGATCGATCGCGGCGAAGGATGCCTTGCCCGAAAGGAACGGCAGCAGCCAGTCGTCGAGGCCTTCGAGCAGGGCGGGTTCCGAAACATCGGGCCAAGGCGCGCCGAGGCCGCGATGCAGCCAGCCGAGCCGTTGGCGCAGCGTCTCGCCGTCCTTGCCCCATTCCAGCAGCGACAGGCCGTGCTCGCGCAAGGCATCTGTTATGGCGCGGTCGGCGTCTGTTCCAGTTGGTGCGGGCAGCATGCGCTCCGACAAAGTGATGGCGCCGAGCCTGGCGGTCTCGCGCACGCGCGCCGCGCGCCGCTCGCGGTCGAAGCTTGTCTCGCGGCGCGTCTCGATGCTGTCGGAGAGTGCGGCGCGGATGTCGGCCTCGTCGACGGCTGCCGCCGCCGTGATGCGGGCATTTTGCGCCTTGCCTTGCAGATCGGCGACGACCAGCCAGGTCTCGCCGGCCAGCGGATCGGCGGCGTCGACCATTGCACCGGAGCCGTTGGCGAGCACGAAACGGCCACGCTCGCCGCGCGCCCTGGCGACGCGGTCCGGCCAGGCGTGGATGAGCAAAAGACCGGCAGAAGCGGCTTCGCTGCTCTTGGCGCCGCCCGCCTGCTTCGCCAGCCGCTCGGCCAACTGCCTTGCCGCAACGGCGCGCGGTGACTTTTCGGTGCGGAAGCGCATCAAGCGCCGTTCGAGGTCGGCGCCGTCGCCGCCGAGACCACGCTCGGTGAGCAGGACGGCTAGCATCGCAGCCTCGAGCGCGTGGCCGGTGCCTGCCGCCTCGGCGACCATGTGCGCCAGCCTTACCGGCAGCGCCAGCTTGCGCATCGCGCCGCCCTGCTCCGTCAGCCGTCCGGCCGCGTCGATGGCGTGCAGCGCCATGAGCAGCGCCCTCGCCTCGTTGAGCGCCGGGGCCGGCGGCGGGTCGAGGAAGGACAGGCTCGCCGGATCGGCGACGCCGAAGGCGGCGCAATCGAGCAGCAGGCCGGACAGGTCGGCTTCCAGAATCTCGGGCGGGGTGAACGCGGGAAGGGCCGCCGTCTGCTCGGCCCGCCAGAGGCGGATGGTGACGCCTGGCTGCGTGCGCCCGGCGCGGCCGGCGCGCTGGTCGGCGGACGCCCTGGAAACGCGCACCGTCTCCAGCCGGGTCAGGCCGCTTGCCGGCTCGTAGCGCGGCAGCCGCGACAGGCCGGAATCGATGACGACGCGCACGCCGTCGATGGTGATCGAGGTCTCGGCGATCGACGTCGCCAGCACCACCTTGCGGCGGCCCGGCAGCGCCGGTTTGATGGCTGCATCCTGCGCCCTGTTGTCGAGCTGGCCGTAGAGCGGCACGATGTCGGTGTCGGCGCCGAGGCGGCCCTGCAGCCGCTCGGCCGTGCGCTCGATCTCGCGCTGGCCGGGCAGGAAGGCGAGCACGCTGCCGCTCTCGCCGGCAAGAGCGGAGCGGATCGCCTTGGCCATGGCGTCTTCGATGGGAACGCCGGCTGGCCGCTCGTCGTATCTGACATCTACGGGGAACGCACGGCCTTGGCTTTCGATCACCGGGGCGCCGGACAGGAGTTTCGCGACGCGCGCGCCATCGAGCGTTGCCGACATCACCAGCAGCCGCAAATCCGGCCGCAGCGCGCCCTGCACGTCGAGCGCCAGCGCCAGGCCGAAATCGCCGTCGAGCGAGCGCTCGTGGAATTCGTCGAAAATCACCGCCGAGACGCCGGGCAGCTCGGGATCGTCTAGGATCATGCGCGCCAGGACGCCTTCGGTGACGACCAGGATTTTTGTCCGGGCCGATGTGCGGTTTTCCATGCGCATGGCATAGCCGACGGTGGCGCCAGGCTCTTCATCAAGCAATTCGGCCATGCGGCGGGCGGCGGCGCGGGCGGCGAGCCGGCGCGGTTCGAGCAGGACGATCTTGCCGGCGACCAGCCAGGGCGCATCGAGCAGCGCCAGCGGCACCAGCGTCGTCTTGCCGGCGCCGGGCGGCGCCACCAGAACGGCGCTGTTGCCGGAGCCGAGCGCCTGGCTCAGGGCCGGCAGCACGGCGGATACCGGAAGCTCCGGCAAGGATCTCGTCGTCATTGCGTCCGCATATCAGCGGTCACCACAACCGTGCAACGGCTCAAAGCCTTGTGCGTGAAAACGGGTTCCAGCGCACCGTGCCCAGCCGCACCTCCTCGCGCACCATGGTGAGCAGGCCGGACGCGCCGACGACGGCCAAGCCGACCAGCGATATCCAGTCCGGATACTCCTGGAAGAACAGCGCGCCAAGGATCACCGCCCAGACGATCTGCGAATAATGCGTCGGCGCGATGCGGTTGGCCGGTGCGTATTTGGCGGCCAGCAGCTGCAGCAATTGGCCGCCGGCGGTAAAGGCGCCGCCCAGCACCAGCCACAGCAGCTGCATGGCGTTGGGGAGGGTGAACGATGTGGCGATGGTGCCGGCCCCGTTGAACAGCAGCCCGTAACCGATGAGCACGCCGAGCATGGTGGTGCGCTTTTCCTGCTGGGTGAGCGACCGCATCAGGATGACGCTGGCCGCGGCGAGGAAGGCCACCGTGAAGGCGGCAAGGTGTCCGAGATGCAACTCGCGAAAACCTGGCCGCACCACCAGCATGACACCTGCAAAGCCGGCAACCACCGCCAGCCAGCGCCATGGACCGACCTTTTCTTTCAGGATGACGGTCGAGAGAATGGTAACGCAAAGCGGCGCCAGGAAGATCAGTGCATAGGTCTCGGCCAGCGGAATGGTGGTGAAGGCGTAGACGCTGAGCACGCCCGAGGCGATGCCGGCCCAGGCGCGGGCCTGCACCGCCCATGGCCGCCCGGTGCGCCAGAAGTCGCGCCAGCGCTCACCGACTGGGCGGCTGAAAAACAGGAAGCAGCCGGCAAACAGCGTGATGAAGAAGCCGATCTCGAAGACGGTGAACTGTCCGCCAAGGCTCTTGATAACGGCATCGCTGCACGAATAGCTTGCATAGGCGATGAGGGCGAGCAGGATTCCGTTCGTCACGTTTTTCCATTTCCGGGGAGAGTGCAGTGAAGGTATTGGCGCTCGGCGCGCATCCCGACGACATCGAGATATTCATGTTCGGTACGCTGGCTGCCTATGCCACGCAAGGCGCAGAACTGACTTTTGCCGTGGCCACGGATGGCGCCAGGGGCGGCATGGGCGACCCGAGCGTTTTGGCTCGTGTCCGCCGCGACGAGGCGGCGGCCGCTGCGGCGCTGCTCGGCGCAACCCTTCGCTTTCTCGACTTTCCCGACGGCGAACTGGTGGCTGATGCGGCACTGATCGCTTCGCTGAAAGCGCTGATACGCGAGACCGCGGCGGATCTGGTGATCACGCATGCCCCCAACGACTATCACGCCGACCATCGTGCTTTGTCGGACAGCGTGCGCATCGCGGCCTCGTTCGGCGTCCCCGTGCTGCATGCCGACACGATGGGCGGCACCGGCTTTGCGCCGACGCATTACGTCGACATTTCCGCCTACGGCGATATCAAGACGCAGGCGATCCGAGCGCACCAGTCGCAGTGGCCGGAGCAATATGTCGACAGAGCGCGCGTCCAGAATGAGTTTCGCGCCGGGCAATGCAACAGCGTTCCCGGCTCCCTGGCCGAGGCCTTCCGATTCGAGCCGACATTTCCCTTCGCCGACATCCGCGCGCTGCTGCCGCCCGCGCCCCCTGTTCGGCCGGTGACGCCGCAGACGAAAATTATAGGCGACCCCGGCTAAGCAACTTCCGGGCGAGCCGTCCGGCAATCATTTCCCAACGATTTCAATCGCCGTTTCGCCATGTTGCGGCGCAGCGACGAATTCGCTTGCCTTGTTTAGTAAAAATTGCATCACTAAACAAATTACTAAACATCTGCGGCGCACCGCGCCGCCCTGGCGACGCATAGCGCGCCGTGTTTAGCCCCTCGGAGGAGCGAGGGTTGAGGGGTTCTTGAAACGGCCATCCGGGCGCGTTTCGCAAATGGGAGGAAGGCATGAAATCGAGCTTGAAACTGGCGTTGGGGCTGGCCTCGGCGATTACCGCGTCGACAGCCGTCTCGAACGCGGCGCACGCTGAAGACCTGACGCTTTGCTGGGCCGCCTGGGATCCGGCAAACGCGCTGGTCGAACTGTCCAAGGATTTTACCAAGGAAACCGGCATTGGCATGAAATTCGAATTCGTGCCGTGGACCAACTATGCCGACCGCTTCCTCAACGAGCTCAACTCGCACGGCAAACTTTGCGACCTGATCATCGGCGACAGCCAGTGGATCGGCGGCTCGGCCGAGAACGGCCACTACGTCAAGCTGAACGACTTCTTCGACAAGGAGAAGATCAGCATGGACGACTTCGTGCCGGCAACCGTCGTCGGCTATTCCGAATGGCCGAAGAACACGCCGAACTACTGGGCGCTGCCGGCCATGGGCGACGTCGTCGGCTGGACCTACCGCAAGGACTGGTTCTCCAAGCCGGAACTGCAGAAGGAATTCAAGGAAAAGTATGGTTGGGACCTCGGCCCACCGACCACCTTCGACCAGCTGAAGCAGGTCGCCGAGTTCTTCCAGAAGCGCGAGATCGACGGCAAGACCGTCTATGGCGCTTCGATCTACACCGAGCGTGGCTCGGAAGGCATCACCATGGGCGCCATGGACGTGCTCTACAGCTACGGCTTCCAGTATGAAAACCCCAAGAAGCCCTACGAGATGGAAGGCTTCGTCAATTCGCCAGACGCGGTCAAAGGCCTGGAGTTCTACAAGTCGCTCTACGATTGCTGCACGCCTCCGGGTGCCTCGAACAGCTATATGGGCGAAGGCGTCGACGCTTTCAAATCCGGTCAGGTGGCCATGCACATGAACTTCGCCTTCACCTGGCCCGGCCTGCAGAAGGACGAGAATGTCGGCGGCGACAAGATCGGCTACTTCGTCAATCCGAAGGGTCCCGGTGGCGCCCAGTTTGCGCAGCTTGGCGGCCAGGGCATTTCGGTGGTGTCCTATTCAGACAAGCAGGAATCGGCGCTGAAATACATCAAGTGGTTCGCCAACAAGGATGTGCAGGCCAAATGGTGGTCGCTCGGCGGCTATTCCTGCCTGAACGCGGTGGTCAAGGACCCGGCCTTCCCGTCCAGCCAGCCTTATGCGCAGACCTTCCTCGACTCGATGGCGATCGTGAAGGACTTCTGGGCCGAGCCGAGCTACGCACCGCTGCTGCAGGCGTCGCAGAAGCGCTTCCACGACTATGTCGTTGCCGGCCAGGGTTCGGCCAAGGACGCGCTTGACGGCCTGGTCAAGGACTGGACGCAAGTGTTCCAGGACGACGGCAAGATGTAACCGGACCAACGGCTCCTCCCGAGCCTGACCCCAGAGGCGGATGATTTTCAGGCCGAATCGACCAGAAATCATCCGCCTCAGGGCTAAAAAGAGAGAGAGCATGATGTCGTCCGAAAACCGCTTCACACTTTTCGGCATCATGCTCTTGGTCCCGTGCTGCCCTTGGCACGGGACGCAGTTCAGATAAATTCCAGTGTCGAGACTTGACGTGACCGAAGCAGGACTCACCATGCTCAATCGGACTGCGGAGAACGTTGCCCGGGCGACCCCGGAGCCGTTGGCCCGCAAGGTCCGGGGGATCAGCGACAAGGGCCTCGCCTGGCTGTTCATCTCGCCGACGATCCTGTTGCTCTTGGCCATCAACATCTTCCCGCTGTTCTGGGCGATCTACCTGTCCTTCACCAACTTCCGGGCGAACCGCCCGAACGAGGTGGTGAAGAACCTCGGCTTCGCCAATTACCAGCGCATCCTCGGCGACCAGGACATCTGGATCGCCATGCAGACGACGGCGCATTTCGTGTTCTGGACGATCTTGCTGCAGACGCTGATCGGTTTCACGCTGGCATGGCTGATCGACAGGAAGTTTCGCGGCCACGCCTTCTGGACGACCATCATCCTGGTGCCGATGATGCTGTCGCCGGCGGTGGTCGGCAATTTCTGGCGTTTCCTCTACGAGCCGCAGATCGGCCTGTTCGCCTACGCCATCTCGTTCGTCACCCGGATACCACCGACCGACATCCAGATGCTGTCCAACGTGTCGCTGGCGCCGTGGTCGATCATCATCGTCGACACCTGGATGTGGACGCCCTATGTCATGCTGATCTGTCTCGCCGGCCTGCGCTCGATCCCCGAATACATCTATGAGGCGGCCGAGGTCGACCGCGCATCCAACTGGCGGCAGTTCTGGTCGATCACGCTGCCGATGGCGCTGCCCTTCATCATGCTGGCGGTGCTGTTTCGCGGCATCGAGAACTTCAAGATGTTCGACATGGTCAACCTGCTGACCGGTGGCGGGCCGGGCTCGACCACCGAGGTCGCTTCCATCACGCTGAAACGGCAAGCGTTCGAGAGCTGGCGCACCGGATATTCCTCGGCCTTCGCCATCATCCTGTTCGTCGCGGTGTTTGGGCTGGCCAACATCTACGTCAAGGCGCTGAACAAGGTGAAGCAGAGATGAGCCTGACCACCGCCCACTCCGTCGTCGCCCCCTCGGCCAATTCGAAGCGGATCGCCGGCACGATCATCGTGCTCTACGCGCTGATCTCGATCGTGCCGCTGCTGTGGATCTTCGCCACCAGCTTCAAGACGCCGCCGGATTCGATCGCCTATCCGCCCAAGATTCTGTTCCAGCCGAGCATCGAGGGCTATTGCAACCTGTTCACGACGCGCACCAGGCAAACGCCCGAGTACATCAACTCGCTCGGACCCGCGACCGGTTTCTGCGACGAGACCTCGCGCAAGCGCAACATGGTGATTGCCGGCCCGTCCAATTTCCTGCCGCGCTTCGTCAATTCGCTGATAATCGCCTTCGGCTCGACCTTCTGCGCGGTCTTCCTCGGCACGCTGTCTGCCTATGGTTTCTCGCGCTTCAAGGTGCCGCTGGCCGATGACCTTCTGTTCTTCATCCTGTCGACGCGCTTCATGCCGCCGATCGCGGTCGCGATTCCCATCTACCTGATGTACCGCGAGCTCGGCCTGTCCGACACCGCGCTGGGCATGATCCTGCTCTACACGGCGGTAAACGTGTCGCTGGCGGTGTGGCTGCTGAAAGGCTTCATCGACGAGATCCCGCGCGAGTATGAGGAAGCGGCGATGATCGACGGCTATACCAGGCTGCAGGCCTTCTGGCGCACCGTGCTGCCGCAAGCCACCACCGGCATCGCCGCGACCGCCATCTTCTGCCTGATCTTCGCCTGGAACGAATATGCCTTCGCGGCACTGCTCACCTCCGGCACGGCGCAAACCGCACCGCCCTTCATCCCGACTATCATCGGCGAAGGCGGCCAGGACTGGCCGGCGGTGGCGGCGGGCACGACGATCTTCCTGGTGCCGATCCTGGTCTTCACCATCCTGCTACGCAAGCAGTTGCTGCGCGGCATCACTTTCGGCGCGGTTCGCAAATGAGTGGTGTGCCAGGTCGACCCCCACTCCGTCGAGCTTCGCTCGACACCTCTCCCCCCATCGACGGGGTAGAGGAAGGACGCGCACTTCATTCAGGCAGGCTGCCTTCCTCTCCCTCCGGAGGGGGGAGAGGTGACGCTGCGAAGCAGCGACGGAGTGGGGGAACCACCTGGCAACCGTCTCGCCCCGTTGCCGGGCAGAAGGAAGGCAGCTACGCATGACGCGCCCAGCCATCTCCAAAAAGTCATCCTGGCCTCGCTGGGCCCGGCGCGGCCTCATGGAAAACATTGCGACGGCGCTCATCGCCGTCGGCTTCCTGATGCTGTTCCAGCCTTTCGCGCTCGCGCTCTACACCTACTCCTTCATCACCATGCTCGCCGGCACAGTGATGTTCATCATCGTCTCGAAATTCCCGGAATAATCATGGCCGAAATCCGCGTCCAACATTTGAGAAAGGCCTTCGGCGATTTCGTCGCCGTGCAGGATTCCAGCTTCATCGTCGAGGATGGCGAGTTCTTCGTCATGCTTGGCCCGTCGGGCTGCGGCAAGACGACGACGCTGCGCATGATCGCCGGGCTGGAACTGCCGACGGGCGGCCAGATCCTGCTCGGCGGCGAGGATGTCACCATGCGCCGGGCGCGCGAACGCGACATCGCCTTCGTCTTCCAGCTTTTCGCGCTCTATCCGCATATGAATGTGCGCAAGAACATCGGCTTCCCGCTTCTCGCGCAAGGCATGCCGTCGGCCGAGATTCGAAGCCGTGTCGAGGAAACGGCGAAGCTGCTGCGCATCGACCACCTGCTCAACAAATCGGTCTCAGGGCTTGCCGGCGGCGACCGCCAGCGGGTCGCGCTCGGCCGCGCCATCGTGCGACGGCCAAAGTGTTTTCTGATGGACGAGCCGCTCGGCACGCTCGACACCGAATTCCGCGATCTGATGGTGCATGAGCTGCGCGAGCTGCACAACCGCATCCACGCCACCACCGTCTATGTCACGCACGACCAGATGGAAGCGATGTCGATGGCCGACAAGATCGCCGTCATGAACCATGGCGTCATCGAACAGTTCGGCAGCCCGCGCGAAATCTACGACCGCCCGGCAACCATGTTCGTCGCCGACTTCATCGGCTCGCCGCCGATGAATTTCCTGGGCTTCGGTGGCGGGCTGGCGAAGGGGGCGAAGGAAATCGTCGTCCAGGGCGCCAAGGTGGCGGTGCCGGAAGTGCGCGAGGAAATTGCGCCCGCCGACATGGCGCTCGGCATCCGTCCCGAGCACATCCGTTTCGACGATGCGTCGAAACTGCGCGGCGCCATCTACGGCACCGAATATCTCGGCACGACGCAGATCGTGGCGGTGGAGACGGCGGACGGCATCATCAAGGCGCGGGTGCCGGCCGAAATCCGGCTCGCTGCCGGCGATCATGTCGGGCTGACGTTGAACAGCGCGCGGCTGTCGCTGTTCGACAAGGGCTCGGGTCGGGCGGTGCGCACCGCGATCCACGATACCGCCTCTCAAGGGAGAGCGCAGCATGGCTGACGTGCACATCAAGGGCGTGACCAAAAGCTTCGGCGATCATGTCGCCGTCAATGGCCTCGACCTCAACATCGCCGATGGCGAATTCGTCGTGCTGCTCGGCCCGACCGGCGCCGGCAAGACGACGACGCTGAGATTGATCGCCGGACTGGAGCGGCCGGATGGCGGCAGGATCGATATTGGCGGCCACGATGCGACGACGCTGTCGCCGGCCGAGCGCGACACCGCTTTCGTCTTCCAGCAATATTCGCTCTACCCGCATCTGTCAGTCTACGACAACCTCGCCTTCCCGCTGCGCTCGCCGGCGCGGAAAGTACCGGAGGACCAGATTCGCCGCCGCGTCGAAGAGGTGGCAAAGATGGTGCGCATCCACCACAAGCTCGCCAACCGCTCGACCAAGCTGTCGGGCGGCGAGATGCAGCGCGTCGCCATCGGCCGAGCGTTGGTGCGCAAACCGTCGATCTATCTGATGGACGAACCGCTGTCGTCGCTGGATGCCAAATTGCGCGCCGATCTCAGGCTCGAACTCAAGCGCATCCAGGCCGAACTCGGCGCCACCATGCTCTATGTCACGCACGACCAGATCGAGGCGATGACCATGGCCGATCGCATCGGCATCCTCAATGACGGCGTGCTGGTGCAGATCGGCACGCCGCGCACAATCTATTCGGAGCCGGCCAACCTTCATGTCGCGGCCCGCCTCGGCCAGCCGGCGATCAACCTGCTGCCGGCCGGGCTGCTGCCTGATGGTGGGGCGCCGACCGGAACCAAGACCATCGGCGCGCGCACCGAGCATCTGTCGATCGAGAAGACCGCAAGCGGCCATGCCGACGGCGTCGTCGACTGGGTCGAACATCTCGGGGACCAGAACCATCTGCATGTTACGGTCGGCCCGAAGAAACTGGTGACGCTCACCGACCCCGATACGGATCTGGCCGAGGGCGACAAAGTGGTGATCCGCTACCGCTCGCCACTTTATTTCGGCGCCGACGGACAAAGACTGATGTGAGGTTTTCGGTGTCTCGCCAAGGGCACGGCACCGGCTTCTGATTGACGAATACAGGACGAATTCGATGAAGCACTTTTTCAACCGCAGGGAAACGATCGTCACCGAGGCGCTGGACGGGCTGTTGCGGACTATCGGTTCCGGCGATCTCGCCCGCCTCGACGGCTATCCCGAGATCAAGGTCGTGCTGCGCGCCGACTGGGACAAGGCAAAGGTTGCCGTCGTCTCCGGCGGCGGTGCCGGGCACGAGCCGTCGCATGCCGGGTTTGTCGGCAAGGGCATGCTGACGGCGGCGGTCTCGGGCGAGATATTTGCCTCGCCCAGCGTCGAGGCGGTCCTGGCGGCCATTCGCGCGGTGACCGGCCCGGCTGGCTGCCTGCTGATCGTCAAGAACTACACCGGCGACCGCCTCAATTTCGGCCTCGCGGCCGAGAAGGCGCGCGCCGAGGGGTTTTGCGTCGAGATGGCGATCGTCGCCGACGACATTGCCTTGCCCGATATCAACCAGCCGCGCGGCGTCGCCGGCACCTTGTTCGTGCACAAGATATCAGGCCATTTGTCGGAGACGGGAAGCGGTCTGACAGCGATCGCGACAGCGGCTCGCGCGGCGGCGAAGGACATCATCTCGCTCGGCATGTCGCTGTCGTCCTGCTCGATCCCCGGCCAGCCACATGAAGAGCGGTTCGGCGAAAATGACGGCGAACTCGGCCTCGGCATCCATGGCGAGCCGGGCGTCGAGCGCATCGCCGTGCAGAGCGCCGACAGACTTGTGGCGATCATGGCGGAGCGGCTGGCCGCGCGGCTCGACCCGAACGCCAGCCACGCGTTGCTCATCAACAATCTCGGCTCGGTGCCGCCGCTCGAAATGTCGCTGGTCGCCAATGCCGTGCTGGCCTCGCCGCTGGCCAAGACCGTGAAGCTTGCGATCGGCCCCGGACCGCTGATGACGGCGCTCAACATGAACGGTTTTTCGCTGTCGCTGATCAAGCTCGATGCGGCGCGCGAGGCAGGCTTGCTGGCGCCTGTCGGCCCACATGCCTGGATGCCGGCCAAAACCGTCGTCGCGCCGGCTATCGTGCCTATGGCGAAAGCGGCTGGAAACAGCGCAGCCCAAAGGGCCAGCCAGGATTCCGGCACCAGGCGTTTGATCATCACGGTCTGCGAACGGCTGATCGCGCTCGAAGAGACACTGAACGGGCTCGACGCCAAGGCGGGCGATGGCGATACCGGTTCGACGGTTGCGACCGGCGCGCGCAGCGTGCTGGAACGGCTCGATGCGCTGCCGCTGGCCGACCCTGCCGCCACACTTGCGGCTATAGGCGATAGTCTGGGCGTCGCAATGGGCGGCTCCTCAGGCGTCTTGCTGTCGATCTTCTTCACGGCGGCGGCTCAGGCTTCGAACGGCGGAGCAACCCTGTCCAAGGCGCTGCTTGCCGGGCTTGACCGGATGACCTTCTATGGCGGCGCCAGGGTCGGCGACCGCACCATGGTCGATGCCTTGGAGCCGGGGCTGAAGGCGCTCGATGCCAAGGGGCTGGATGCCGCGGCTACAGCGGCACGGCACGGCGCCGAGGCGACCGCGGCCATGGAGAAGGCGAAGGCCGGGCGCTCCGCCTATGTCGGCACCAAATTGCAGGGCGTAGTCGACCCTGGCGCCCATGCCGTGGCCGAAGTGTTCGCGGCCGCCGCCGCGCTGCATGCAACGGCCTGACGGCATGCTTAGATTGTCGAATGAAAACTCTTGCGATACTGCCGGCAGGATCGAAACCGGGAATCTGGACATGGCAGCGTTCGACCTTGCCAGGCTGATCACCGCCGCCGCGGACACGATCGCCGCTCACTCGGAAGAGTTGACCGCGCTCGACCAGGCGATCGGCGACGGTGACCATGGGCTGAACATGAAGCGCGGCTTCGAGGCCGTGCGCGCCGATGCAGGGGCGTTCGCTGCAAAGCCGCTGCCCGAGGCGCTGAAGGCGATCGGCACCAAGCTGGTGATGACGGTCGGCGGCGCGTCCGGGCCGCTGTTCGGCACATTGTTCCTGGCGCTGGGCAAGGAGATTTCAGGAGAGCCGGATCGCCCCAAGCTGACGGCTGCTTTCGGCAAGGCAATCGAGGCGGTGGCCGCCAGAGGCAAATCGCAGGTCGGCCAGAAGACGATGCTCGATGTGCTGTATCCGGTGCATGACGCGCTCGCGAATGGAAAGACAGGCTCGGAAATCGCTGATATTGCCGACGCGGCTGCCGAAGCGACCGTGCCGATGAAGGCAACACGCGGTCGCGCCTCATTCCTCGGCGACCGCTCAATCGGTCATATGGATGCCGGCGGACGCTCTGTGGCGCTGCTGGTGCGGACCGTCGCCGAAACCGTCGAGGGCCAAGCATGAGCAATGTCGGCATCGTCATCGTCTCGCATTCCCCGCTGGTTGCCGAAGGCACGGCCGACATGGTGCGGCAGATGGTGGGCGACGAAGTGCCGCTTGCATGGTGCGGCGGAAACGGCCATGGCGGGCTCGGCACCAGCGTCGAAGCGATCATAGGCGCCATCGACAAGGCGTGGTCGGAGGCGGGCGTCGCCATACTGGTCGATCTCGGCGGCGCCGAGACCAATTCGGAAATGGCGGTGGAAATGATCGGCGAGCCGCGGGCGCAGAAGATCATCGTCTGCAACGCGCCGATCGTCGAAGGCGCGGTGATGGCGGCGACCGAGTCCTCCGGCGGCGCCTCGCTGAAGGAAGTGGTGGCGACGGCGCATGAATTGTCGCCGTCGTGAGTGAACGGGAATTTTGACCTGATGTCCGCCTTTGCCGAAGCGACCGTCCTGATCACCCACGAGGTGGGTCTGCATGCGCGCCCTTCGGTGAAGTTCACCAAGCTTGCCAAGAGCTTTGCGGCCGAGGTGGAGATTGCGCTTTCTGCCAACGGCCCATGGTTCGACGCCAAGAGCATCGTCAAGGTGATGGCGGCCAGGGCGCCGAAAGGCACCATGCTGCACATCCGGGCCACAGGCGACGGCGCCGATGATGCCGTGAGAGCGCTGGTCGAGCTGGTGCGGCGCGATTTCGACGAAGGCGCGGGCCATGCCCGAACCGCTTAGGCTGCAAGGCATTTCGGCCTCCGCCGGCTACGCCGAGGGGCCGCTGTTCAATCTCGACAACGGCACCGCGCACTACTCACGGAAGGCGACAGCCGGCGAGGAAAAGGCTGCATTGGAAGCAGCTATCGCCAGTTCGGCTGACCGGCTCGCGACCCTGATTGAAACCGCCGATGAGGAGGCCGCCGGCATTCTCGAATTCCAGCTCGCCATGCTTGAGGACGATGCCCTGACCGGCCCGGCTTTTGCCGCGATCGCGTCCGGCATGCCGGCTGACATGGCCTGGCGACAGGCGCTGGACGCCGAGATCTCCGGCTACGAAACGTCAGACCAGGACTATTTCCGGGCTCGCGCCGCCGATATCAGCGATATCCGCGACCGCGTGCTGCGCGCCCTTACCGAGGAGCAGGAGAGCGCTCCACCAGCGGGCGCCATTCTCTATGGCGAGGACATCGCGCCGACGCGCTTTCTCGAGACCGACTGGAGCACCGGCGGCGGCATCGCGCTGAGGGCCGGCAGCGCCGCCAGCCACGTCGCCATGCTGGCGCGCTCGCGCGGCGTGCCGATGGTGGTGGGGCTTGGCGCTTCGCCGGCTAATCCCGTCGGTCTGGCTCTGCTCGATGCGGAGCATGGCGGTATCGTGCTTTCGCCGACCACGACCGAGATCGAAGCGTTCCACCGGTCCTCGTCCTCGTTTGTGGCACATCGAGACAAGGCCGGAGTCTATCTCGCGAAACCGGCGGTAACCCGGGCCGGGACGACAGTGCGCGTGCAGGTCAACATCGCCGATCCGTCCGAGGTCGACGGCATCGACATTTCGACCTGCGACGGGGTCGGGCTGATGCGCACCGAATTCCTGTTCGGCAAGGCGCCGCCGGACGAGGAGACGCAATACCAGGCCTATCGCAAGGTGCTGGAATGGGCAGGCGACAAGCCGGTGACCATCCGTACCGTCGACGCCGGCGGCGACAAGCCGGTGCCGGGCTTCACCGTCGAGGAGAGCAACCCGTTCCTCGGGCTGCGTGGCATCAGGCTGTCGCTGGCAAGGCCGGAGGTGTTTCGCGTACAGATCCGGGCGCTGCTGCGCGCGGCGGTGCACGGCAATCTGAAGGTGATGTTTCCGATGATCGCCGTCGCGGAGGAATACCAACGCGCCGCCGCTCTGTTCGTGGAGGAGCAGGCCGGGCTTGCCGCGCGCGGCATCGCGCAAAAAATGCCGCCGCTCGGCATCATGGTCGAGGTGCCTTCGGTGGCGATCGCGCCGGAGGCGTTCGCCGATGTCGCCTTCTTCTCGATCGGTTCGAACGATCTGACCCAATATGTAATGGCGGCTGCCCGCGATAACGCAGCCGTGGCGCATCTTAATTCTGTCCGCCATCCCGCCGTGTTGCGGCTGATCGGCTCGGTTGCCGCTTTTGGCCTGCGCGCGAAAATCCCAGTCAGCCTGTGCGGCGATGCCGGCGGCGATCCGGCATCGATCCCGGCACTGCTCGAGGCCGGCCTGCGGGATCTCTCGGTGGCTCCCGCCCAACTCGCCATGGCCAAGGCGGCCATCTCGGATGCATCGGTCTAGGATGACTGAGATGGCCGACAAGACACCAGAAGCCGGCTCCGAAGAGGCGATCCGCGCCTACAAGACGATCCTGTCGCAGGTCATCGACCAGCGACCGTCGGGTATGCGACAACGCCTTGCCGACGCGCTTGGCAAGCACCGCAGCTTCGTCACCCAGATTTCCAGCGCGGCCTATTCGACCCCGATCCCGTCAAAACATCTGCCGGCTATTTTTTCGGTCTGCCATTTCAGTCCGGCCGAGCGCGATCAGTTTCTGGCTGCCTATCATCTGGCGCATCCCGGCAAGATGTCGGTTGCGGCAGGCATGCGCAAGACCCGGCATGTCTCGCTGATCGTGCCCGATTTCGGCGACGACAAGCAGAATGCAGCGCTCGACAAGGCGATCAACGAATTCATCCAGAAGATCACCAGCATCACCGGCAGGAGTGGCGGCTGATCGTGTTGTGTCGGGAGGACACATGAAGAAGTTTATGAATTCCGTCGACACGGTGCTGACCGAAAGCCTCAACGGCTTCGTTGCAGCTCATGCCGACATCCTGGTGCTGGGCGAGGAGCACAAATTCATTCGCCGCAAGGTGATGAAGCCGGGGAAGGTGGCGCTGATCTCGGGCGGCGGTTCCGGCCACGAGCCGTTGCATGCCGGCTTTGTCGGTCACGGCATGCTGGACGCCGCCTGCCCCGGCCAGGTCTTCACCTCGCCAACGCCGGACCAGATACTGGCGGCGGCCGCCGCCGTCGATACCGGCGCCGGCTGCCTGTTCATCGTCAAGAACTATGAAGGCGACGTGATGAATTTCGACATGGCCGGCGAAATGGCCGACGGCGTCCTGCAGGTGGTGATCAATGATGACGTCGCCGTCGAGAATTCGTCCTTTACGACCGGCCGGCGCGGCGTCGCCGGCACGCTGGTGGTGGAGAAGATCGTCGGCGCCGCCGCCGAGCAAGGCATGGCGCTGGCGGATCTCAAGGCGCTCGGCGGTCGCATCAACAGCGCGACGCGTTCGATGGGCGTGGCGCTGACCAGTTGCACGGTGCCGGCGGCGGGCAGGCCGACCTTCGAGATTGGTGATGGCGAGATGGAATTCGGCGTCGGCATTCATGGCGAGCCCGGCCGGCGTCGCGACACGTTGAAAAGCGCCGATGCGATCGCCGAAGAGATTTGCGCCGCGATCCTGGGCGATCTCGGCGACAGGGCGAAAGGCCCGGCACTGTTGTTCATCAACGGCTTTGGCGGCACGCCGCTGATGGAGCTCTATCTGATGTACAACAGCGCCCGAAACATCTTCGAAAAACAGGGCGTGACGGTGACCCGCTCGCTGGTCGGGTCCTACGTGACATCGCTCGACATGGCCGGCTGCTCGATCACGCTGACCATGCTGGATGACGAGGTAACGTCAATGTGGGACGCGCCGGTGCACACAGCCGCGCTGCGCTGGGGACTGTAACGGAGGGGCCTTGCCCATATCCCGAACAGGCGGCTTATGAACTTGCCTTAGCCTGCGGGACCGGACGGACCGTTACCCGCAGTCACGCCGACAGATTGCCCGCCTGCAGCGCGGCTTGCCTTGCGGCCGACCGCTCCGGCTTCATCCAAACCGAAGCCGTAGAAGTCTTATCGCGGTATCGGCAGCGACGGCCCGGCCACCACGCTGGACAACTTTCCTGCCTTGCGCAGCACGGGCGCTTCATACTTTTTCTTGGCCATTCCAAACACCCTTTTCAGTCAAGTGCAAAAGAATGGACCGAAACCGTGGAAAGTCAATTCATGAGCTGGTTCTGCCACCACACGCTGGCTTCATGCATGCTTTTCTGCAACATACGCTCCTCTGAGTTGGTTGTTTGACGCAATTCCGGACGGGAATTGCTGATGTGGGCGAACGCAATCCGGGTTTGATGCTGCCATCTCTTGCGCCTGCCGATGAAAAACTGCTGCTGACCTTCGCCGACCCGGAGGCGACGGTTGCCATTGGCCGTGACGTTGCTGCCGAAAGCTTGCTGGCACTGCTCGCCAATGCCGAGTTCCACGGCGTGCTGCCGATCATGCTGCGCAAGCTCAGCGAGATCGGCGACGCCCAACTGCCTGCGGACGCAGCCTTGCGGCAAAAGCTGTCGGAACTGCGTGATCGCTCGACGCTGGCGACCGGCCAATCGATGCTGCTGCAATATCATGGCGACCGCATCATGAAGGCATTGGCGGCGAAAAATGTTCCGGCCCGCATCGTCAAGGGTCCGGTCTTCGCACGCAAACTTTACCGCCACGCCGCTGACCGGCCGTTCACCGACATCGACATTCTGGTCGAGCCGGCCAGCATCATTGAAGCCAACACGGTGATTGCCGGATGCGGCTTCGAGCTCTGGAGCGGCGAGGCGCAGTCGCAGGATCTGCAGGAGTTCAAGTGGCTGGAGAAGGAGAATACCAGCCTGCTGATCGAACTGCACGGCAACCTGGTGCATGATTCCGGCATGCGGCGGCGGCTGTCGCTGGGCTTTCGCGAATTGCAGATCATCGACGGCAGCGAGGCCGACACGCCGGCCGCGCTGCTGACCATCGCCATTGTCCACGCCGCCGGCGGGCACAAGTTCCACCGGCTGCAGCTTTGCGTCGATGTGCTGCAGGGCGTGCGCGCGCTGCGGTCGCCCGCGGATGAAGACCGGCTTTTCGAGGCGGCGCGCATCAGCGGCATCGAGCTCGAACTGGCGACGGTTCTCAATGTGACGGGGCGGCTGTTTGATGCACCGCGCGCGATCGAACTGGCCGACCGCATCAAGCCCGACCTCTCGATATTTTTGGCCAAATGGCTGATCACCGGCGATACGCTGCTCGGCGTCAATTCCAGGGACAAGATGCATTCGCGCCTGCGCCGCGACGCCTTCCGCTGGATCCAGCGCCTCGCCAGGCCAAAGCCGCATTCTGCCTGAAGTGTGCTTTAGTCCCGCGCCGCCAGCGCCGAGCGGATCAGCGGGGCCGCCTCGGCCGGGTTCGCGCCGACTTCCAGGGTAAATGTCGGGACGGCTTTGACCAGCGTTGCGATGGTTGCCATGCGGCGCTTCTGCGCCGGCAAAAGGCCGGTCATGCCGGTCCTGACATTGTCGGTGGCAAGCGCCACCATGGCGTCTGTCCTGGTCATGGGCACGAGCCGGGTTTGCGCGTCCGCCGAGCGGGCGAGATGAAACAGTGCCGCAACCGGTCTGCCGACAGTTTCCTCGATGCGGATGATCTCGGCGAGACGTTCCAGCGAGACGGCCTGCTCGCCATTGGCGTCCCATTTGTCGCCAAGGCAAGGCGCCACGAAGGGCAGCATTGCCGCGGTGTGGCGGTGGACCTTCACCTTGCGCGGCAAGCCCCAGGCCGTGATGCCGCCACCGGCCAAAACCTTGAGGATCATGGCGTCATCCGAGCACAGGCCGAAACCTTGCGACGCCAGCGCCAGCGACGTCGTTGACTTGCCGGTGCCGCTCGGCGCATGGATCAGCACGAGCGCCTCGCGGCCGGGCAATGTCAGGCCGGCGGTGTGCAGCATGTGCTGGTCGCCGGCATCAAGTGCTGCATCCAGCACCATCATCAGCACCGTCCATTTGACCTTGGCATCGGGATGGACTCGTATCTCGGCCCAGCCTCCATCGGCATTGATCGAGACGGTCTGCAGGCCGGGAAAGACCAGATGAACGGTGCCGCCACCGTCGATCAGCCGGCAATGGCCGTCCTCCGGCACCTCGCCGTCGAAAGCGAGTTTTCCGGCAGGCGATTCCGGTAACTCCCGCGTCTCGACGATGTCGACGCGGAAATCGGGCTCGACCGGCCCGCTCACGCGCAACGTGCCGAGCAAGAGGTCGAAGCTCGGCCAGAGATCGGCCCGCGAGGCCGATATGCTGATGACCTGGCCCTGGAGATCATAGCAGAAGGTGGTCGCCGGACCGGTCAAGCAGCGTGCGCCTTTCCGGCATCGGCGTGATGGCGATAGATCTGCACCATGCCGGGGAGGCTGTCCGAGACCACCGGGCGGCCATCGAGACAGACCCAGCAATGGGCAGACATACGCGGCGCCTGCATCGACTTCGGATCGACGCCGAAGCGCAGATCCGGATCGAAGCCGGCAAAGCGCAGGAAGCGGTGGGCGAGCAGGCCCTCGCGCAGGCATCTGCGGTCGCGCATCAGCCAGGGGTGCCGGACGGTCCGGTTGACGGCAGCGACGATGTAGGCTGACGACAGGCCGCGATAAGGGGTGGGTGCGCTGAGCGGCGCCCATTTCAGCACCGATTCGAAGCTGCGGCGGCCGATCAGGGTCGGCATCAGCCGCGCGCTTGCCCATAAATGGACACGAAACAAAGCGCGCAGGAGAACGCCGTCCACCATCAGGGAGCCGGGTCGGCGAGAATGCCTTCGCTCACCAGTTCGGCGGCCAGCGCCGCCATGTCCTGGTCGAGCGTGCCCTTGTCGACCTCGAACTCGTCAGACAACAGGACGACGATCTGGTCAAGGCTGCGGGCGCCGTCCACCTTGTCGAGAAAGGCTTCGGTGGTGCCGTTGCAGGTGTAAAGCTGGCCGCTGCGCGCCAAGAGCACGACGGCGCCATCGCCGACATGCTGGACCGAGGCGTCGTCCGCCAGCCGCAGAACCATTTCAGAACCGATTTGGGCCATGGAGCCCCTCCACCATTTTCCTGGAGAGCAGATAGCGCGGCGATGCGGGTCTGTCCATTGCGCGGACGAGAGGGAGAACAAGCCGGCCTGACCGTTCTGTGGCAATCCGGCAACGCCACCATCCTCACGACACAGGCAACCGAAGCCTAATGGAGACATCCAATTTCAGATTGTGGTAACTTCCACATCATTCAGAGCCTGAGAACGGGGAAGCACCCCAGAAATAGTCGGTGATTGCGGCTGGGAATCACCGCCGCAAACGGTCAAGCCAGCTATCTCGCAGGGTCAAGGTGTTGCTTTTCTTACCTAAAGTAAGCTATGGAGTCGCGGGGTTTTGGGAGAGCATTGGGTATGCGTTACAACTGGGAGCGGGCGCCGACCGCGTTCGAACGTCATCGAAGAGCGTTGGCAGCCGCCATATTGATTGCGGGTGGCGTCGGGCTGATGCTGGCGGCCTTGCCGCTTTAAGACTGATATCCGACACGAACGCCCTGCTTTCTCCGGGCGCATGAGCTTTTTCTGCCTGCCACAAGACGGGCCGCGGCTTAGCGTGCATGGCCGGTTACGGCGATGAAGCGGCGGTCGCGTCCTTCGAAGCCCTGGCTGAAGCGCTGCACCAGCACCGCCACTACCGCCGGCCTGCCGGGCGGGGTGTATTCGTAGGATTCCGACAGGCTGTAGGAAGTCGGGCAGTTGCGCGAGCCCGGCACGGCCTTGTCCTCGTGCAGCACCTTGAACGGCTTGCCGTCCTGCCCCTGCAGCGACCGGCGGAAGCCGCGCGCCTTGCCCGTCTTGGTGCCTTGAAGTTTCTTTTCGCCCTGAAGTGTCTTGTCGCTCGGAAGAGCCTGGTCGCTTGGCTTGGCGTCATCAAAGCTTGCCGAGCAGTCCGTCTTGCTGTCGGCCAAAATCTCATCGAGATGGATGGTCGAAATCTGTGTTTCGCCATAGAACGGCGACAGCCATTTCTGCGCGGCCTGCTCGAGGCGGGGGATGTCGTTGTACTCGACCGTGTCGTCCGGGAAGGTGAACCTGTCGGAGGCCGTGCGCGTGCCGCGCTCGGCGATGCCGTATTTGGCCAGGATTGGCGCGGCCTGCTTTGCGGCCTGCGCCCGTGCCTGCTCCACCGTCGTGGTCGCCTCTTCCGATTCATCGAGGACAAGGATCGGCTTGCCGCCGACGAACTCGTCTGTGCTTGTGTCGATGATGTCGATCTGCGACCAGCCGGAAACGGCAGCGTCGAGCTCGCCATATTGCTCGAAGGCGAAATATTTGCCGTCGGGGGAAAAGCCGATGATGCGCCGCGCGGCGGCATCGCCAGCCTGGGCGGCGGAAACGATCGTCAACAGCAGCGCTGCTCCAACGGCAGATCCAACCCCGTATCGTACCGTCATTGCGCGCCCTGCCCCGATTTCAAACCCGGCCATGGTGCCTGCAATTTATGGCCAAGGCGAGATCGGCCAAGCCCCAAATTTCGGGAAAGACATGGCATTTGGGGAAAGACGTGGCCGGGAAAACCCGCATAGGCTATTGCAAGATAGAGAGTTTTCCCGAGGAGGGATGAATGGCGTCACGCTACCACGAGGTCTATGACGGCTGGAAACGCGACCCGGAACAATTCTGGGCCGCTGCCGCCGAGGCGATCGACTGGTATTCGCCGTGGACCAGCGTCTTCGATGCCAAGGCGGGCGTTTACGGGCGCTGGTTCAACGGCGCCAGCTGCAACACCTGCTTCAACGCTCTCGATCGCCATGTCGCAAGCGGCCGCGCCGACCAGATCGCACTTATCTACGACAGCGCGATCACCGGCACGGTCAAGAAATTCACCTATGCCGAATTGAAGCGCGAAGTGGTAGCGCTGACTTCGGTGCTCAAGAACCGCGGCATTCACAAAGGCGACCGCGTCATCATCTACATGCCGATGGTGGCCGAAGCGGCGGTCGCGATGCTTGCCTGTGCCCGCATCGGCGCGGTGCATTCGGTGGTGTTCGGCGGCTTTGCCTCGCACGAGCTCGCCACCCGCATCGACGACGCCAAGCCGAAGCTGGTCATCTCCGCGTCCTGCGGCCTGGAGCCTGGACGTGTCGTGGCCTACAAGCCGCTGCTCGACAAGGCGATCGAAATGTCCCGCCACAAGCCGGACGCCTGCCTGATCCTGCAGCGCGACCAGCTGCGCTGCGATCTGAGGGAGCATTACGATATCGATTTTGCCGACGCCGTTGCCCGCGAGCGCGCCGCGGGCGCCAACGTCGATTGCGTTCCGGTGCTCGCCACCGACCCGCTCTACATCATCTACACCTCCGGCACGACCGGCCAGCCTAAGGGCATCGTGCGCGACAATGGCGGCCACATGGTCGCGCTCAAATGGACGATGGAAAACGAGTTCGGCGTCAGACCGGGCGAAGTGTTCTGGGCGGCCTCCGATGTCGGCTGGGTGGTCGGCCATTCCTACATCGTTTACGGACCGCTGCTGCATGGTGCGACAAGCGTGCTGTTCGAGGGCAAGCCGATCGGCACACCCGACGCCGGCACCTATTGGCGGGTGATCGCCGAACACGGCGTGGTCGCGCTGTTCACCGCGCCGACAGCCTTCCGCGCCATCAAGGGGCAGGACCCCAAGGGCGAATTCGTGCCGAAATACGATCTGTCGAAATTCCGCACTCTGTTCCTGGCCGGCGAACGCGCAGACCCGGAAACCATCAAATGGGCGGAGCAGAAACTCAACGTGCCGGTGGTCGATCATTGGTGGCAGACCGAGACCGGCTCGCCGATGACCATCAACCCGGCGGGCCTCGGCCTGCTGCCGGTGAAATACGGCTCGCCCGGCGTGCCGATGCCGGGCTACGACATTCGCGTGCTCGACGATGCCGGCCATGAAGTGCCGCGCGGCACACTTGGCAATGTGGTGGTGAAACTGCCGCTGCCGGCCGGCTGCCTGCCGACGCTGTGGAATGCCGACGAGCGTTTCCGGCAAGCCTATCTCGAGGAATTTCCCGGCTTCTACAAGACGGCCGATGCCGGCATGATCGACGAGGACGGCTACCTCTATGTCATGGCGCGCACAGACGACATCATCAATGTCGCCGGACACCGGCTGTCGACCGGGGCCATGGAGGAGGTGCTTTCAGCGCATCCCGATGTTGCCGAATGCGCCGTCATCGGCGTCGCTGACGTTATGAAGGGCCAGGTCCCGCTCGGCTTCGTCGTGCTCAATGCCGGTGTGTCGCGCGATACCGCTGCCATCGAAGGCGAAGTGGTGGGGCTGGTGCGCGAACGGATCGGCCCGGTCGCGGCCTTCAAGACCGTGGTGACGATCAAGCGCCTGCCCAAGACGCGCTCCGGCAAGATCCTGCGCGGCACCATGCAGAAAATCGCCGACAAGGAAGAATGGACGATGCCGGCGACAATCGACGATCCCGCCATTCTTGACGAGATCACCGCGGCGCTCAAAGCCCGCGGCATCGGGGTCTGACGGCCCCAGTGGCGTTGTTTCAGCGGTCCAGACCTCCCCGGCCGGCGCCGCGCGAGCGCCTGGAAATGGATATGGACGACACCGTCGTCTACGCGATCGGCGACGTGCATGGCTGCTACAAGGAATTGCTGTCGCTGGAGCAGAAGATCCAGCTCGACGCGCTGCAATTTCGCGGCCGCAAGATTATCGTCATGCTCGGCGACTATATCGATCGCGGGCCGCAATCGTCGCGCGTGCTCGACCACCTCTTGGCGCTGCCGCCAACAGAGTTCCTGCGCGTCTGCCTGGCGGGAAACCACGAAGTGGCCATGCTGAACTATCTCGACGGCTATCTGTCGCGGGACCGCTGGCTGGCGGTCGGCGGCCTCGAGACGCTGTTTTCCTATGGGGTCGATCCGGCGCGGCTTGCCAGCCTCTATGCCTCGAGCGACGAGGTCGACCGGCGCGTGAAGGAAGTCATTCCGGCCAGCCATATCGACTTTCTGCGCAGCCTGCCGGTGCTGCTCTGTTCGGATAAATTCGTTTTCGTCCATGCCGGCATCAGGCCGGGTATCGACCTGGTCGCACAGGATGAGCAGGACCTGCTCAACATCCGCGACGAGTTCTTCAACGCCGCCTATCTGCTCGACCGCTTTGTGGTGCATGGGCACACGCCGGTCGATATCCCCAGGCTTGACGGGCGAAGGCTCGGCATCGACACCGGCGCCTTTCAAAGCGGCCGGCTGACAGCGCTCAGGATCGCCGGTAAATTCGGCAAGCTGATCTTTTCCTGACCTGCCGTGCTTCTTCGTTTGAGCGTGATCCTTTCCGAAAACCGGATCCGCTTTTCCGGATCACGCTCCTTTTCAGGATCGCGCTCCGTTCAGGCCGCGGTCTTGGCCCGCACGTCCGATTTCTCCAGATAGTAGGTCGAATAGCGGTCGAAGAACTTTTCCGAGCCGCCGAGCGAGCCGTATTTCGGCAGCTTCTTCAGATCGACCTTGTTGAGCACGGCGCCGACGACCTTGCTTGCGACGTAGGGTTCCTGCTCCAGCAGCGAGCGCACCATGGCGCGCGGCGTGCGGCCCCATTCGGCAACCAGCACGAAGCCGTCGACCAGCGGCGCAAACGCCTTGGCGTCGACCACGGGGCCAAGCGGCGGCAGGTCGACGATGATGTACTCGAACGTCTCCTTGGCGTTGTCGATGAAGCGCCGCATGCCGGCCGACGACAGCAGCTCGCTGGTATGCGAGAACTGCCCACGCAGCACGGCCGGGATGATCGCCAGCTTGGTCTGGCGGTCGACCTTGCCGACCGACTGCCAGGTCTGGCCGTTGACCACGGCCTCCATCAGCCCCTGCTCGGCCTCCATGCCGAGGTTGCGGCTGAGGCCAGGATTGCGCAGATCGGCGTCGATCAAAAGCGTCTTCGAGCCGTTGGCGGCCAGCAATCCGGCGAGATTGGCGGCGACCGTAGACTTGCCCTCGCCGGGCAGGACCGAGACCACGCCTATGACCCGGCTGCCTTGCCCTTCCATGACGACGTCGAAGGCGATCTTGGCGTTGCGCAGCGTTTCGGAGAACATCGATGCCGGCGCATCGACGCTGACCCGCAAGCGCGCCCGTTTCTCGGCCGCCGACAATGTGTTGGCGCCTTTGGCATCCGCCGCACCGTCGTCGGCGTCCTTGCCGAGCCTGCCGCCGATCATCGGCAAATAGCCGAGGAATTTGAGGCCGACGCGATCGCGAATGTCCTCGCCGGTCCTGAAGAAGCGCTCGTTGAACTCATTCAGGCCACCGAAGCCGGCGCCAAGCAGCACGCCAAGCACCAGCGACAGCGCCAGCACCCTGGAGGTGCGCGGGCTTGAGGCGGAAAGCGGCGTTGAGGCATCCGAGATGATGCGGACCTTGCCGACCGGGAAGGATTGCTGCTGCGAGGCCTCCTCGTAGCGGCTAAGGAAGGTCTGGTAGAGCGTGGTCAGCGCCTGCGCCTGCTGGTCGAGTTCGCGCAGTTTGACCTGGCTCTGGTTGTCGATGGAGCTCTTGCCGGCCGCGTCGGCGATCTTCTGCCTCAGTGAGGTCTCGCGTGAAAGCGCGACTTCATATTCATTGCGATAGCTTTCGGTCAGTTGCTTCAACTCGCCGAAAATCTGGGTCGACAGGTCGGCCTTTTCCTTGGCCAGCGCCACCGCCTGCGGATGGTCGGCGCCGAAATTGGCCGTCACGTCCTGCAGCCGCTTGGCCACTGCGAGATAGCGGGTCTTGAGCGTTGCAATGACGGAGCTTGCCGGCTGATCGCTTGAGATGGCGGAATCGTTGAAGGCATTGTCCGAGCCGCTTTCGACGATGGTCTTGTATTGCTGATAGCGGGCGCTGGCGCGCGCCGTATCGGCCTGCGCGACGATCAGTTGCGCGGTGAGATCGGCAATCTGCTTGTCGCTGATCAGCTGGCCGTCGCTGTTGGCGGCCAGACCATGCTCGGCCCTGAATTTCTCGACCGCCATAGCGGCCGCCTGTGAGTTCTGACGAAGCTCGGTCAGCCGGCCCTGCAGCCAGACCGCAGCGCGCTCGGTGGCGTCGAAACTGGCATTGAGCTGGTCGGCGAGATAGGCGTCGGCATAGGCCTTGGTGATGGCGGTGGCGAGCGCCGGATTGGTCGACTGGTAACCGATGGCGAGCACATAGGAGCGGCCGTTGCGCTGCGCCAGCACCTCGCTCTGCAGCTTCAGCACGGCATAGTCGTGGCGCGCCGTCTGCATCATGGCCTGGCGTGTCGCCTCATCGACGTTTTCCATGCCGGGAATCTGCTCGGCGGAACTTGAGCGGAAATAGCCGATCACGCCGCGCACGAAGCCGATGCCCTTGACCAGCGCCGATTGCGGCGGGTTCATGAACTCTGCGTTCTGGTCGAGTTTCAGCTTGTCGACCACCACCGAGGCCAGCCGCGCCGAGGTGATGATTTCGATCTGGCTGAGCAGGGCGGCGTCGGTCTGCATGGTGACGGATGCAGCCGAGATGTCGTCGATGACCTTGTTCAGGCCTTCGTCGATCAGCACGCTGGCGACCGACATGTATTGCTTGGGCGTGGTCTGCAGATAGAGCAACCCCAGGAACAGGCCGATGATGGCGCAGACCGCCACCACCTTGACCTGACGCGCCGCCATGCCAAGCAGGCGCTCGACGTCGATGAAGTCTTCACCCTTTTCCTGATCGGGGTTGGGCAATGGCATCCTCTTGTCGAGAGGAAAGCTGGCATAATTCATCTTCGATCCAATTCTAGGTTACAGGCGCCGGAGCGAGACGGGTCAGGTCCCACCTCGTCCGAAGCTGCGGAGATCGGGGGCAAGATATGCAACGCAAGCTTCATGCCATCCGGCGCCGGGCCTGAGCGGCCAGGCGTGCAGGCATGAGCCGCGCCATCGTCCAAACGCATATGCCCTCGAAAGATGGGCATTATGCGGCCACTTCCTGACGCTCATGCGACCGCACGAACGCCTGCAGCATTTCCAGCACAGGTCCCTTCATGTCGTCGCGCGCCAGCGCGAAGGCGATGGTCGCCTCTATGAAGCCTTCCTTGGAGCCGCAGTCGAACATGCGGCCATTGAAAGGCTGGGCAAAGAAAGACTGGCTTTTCGCCAGCCGCACCATGGCATCGGTAAGCTGGATTTCGTTGCCGGCGCCGCGCTGCTGGTTGCCCAGCAGCGAGAAGATCTCGGGCTGCAGGATGTAGCGGCCGTTGATGTAATAGTTCGACGGCGCATTGGCCGGCGCCGGCTTTTCGACCATGGCCGTCACCTCGAAGCCGCTGCCTGTCTCGGCGCCGCGCCCGACGATGCCGTATTTGCTGGTCTCGCTGGGATCACAGCGCTCGACGGCGATCACATTGCCGCCGGTCTGCTGATAGAGATCGACTGTTTCAGCCAGGCAACCTCGGCGACCGAACGACACCATATCGGGGAGCAGCAGGGCGAAGGGCTCGTCGCCGATGACTTCGCGTGCGCACCACACCGCATGGCCGAGACCATGTGGCGACTGCTGGCGGATGAAGCTGGTGGCGCCGGCCACGGGCAGCATGCTTTCGAGCGCCTCCAGCTGGGTCTTCTTGCCGGTTTGTTCGAGCGTTCCAATCAGTTCGGGGTGCAGGTCGAAGTAGTCCTCGATGACAGCCTTGTTGCGGCCGGTGACGAACACGATGTGCTCGATGCCGGCTTCGAAGGCCTCGTCCACCGCATATTGGACGACCGGCCGGTCGACCACGGGCAGCATCTCCTTCGGAATCGACTTGGTTGCCGGCAGGAACCGTGTTCCAAGCCCCGCCACAGGGATGACTGCCTTCCTGATTTTCTTCATCGCAAATTCCTTCTGAGCAGATCGATTTCAGCCTGTTGCAGGCCACGAACAAACGTCTTCATGTACTCGCCCTCCTTACTCCGCGCCGACAGCAAACTGCGCCGCCACCCTTTTGAGGCGGACGGCGATCGGCATCGACATGTGCCTGACAGCCGCCGGATCACTTAGCGCGGTGCGTATCGCTTTCAACGGCGAACGCGCCTTGATGTGCTGGACCAGCGACAGGAACGATGCCGCCTTGCGCAGGCTGCGGGCGCGTTTGGCGAAGGCGGCCGCAGCAGCAGCGTCCATGGAATTGGTCTCGGCGAAGACCGCGTCGGCCTTGCGCATCGCCTCGATATGGTGAAGCTCGAGCACGCGCGAGATCGAGCCCGTGCGGATGTGGTAGATATAGCCGGTCGTCGGCTCGACGACGCATTTTCCGCTCTTGGCCAGCGCGTTGGCGAGCAGGATGTAATCCTCGCCTATGCTCAGACTTTCATCATAGCGAAGCCCGTTTTCGATCAGGAAACGGCGCTGGAAGATCGGCTTGAGATAGCCAAGGTTGAACGTGGATTCGAAAACGATGTTGCCAGCGATGTAGTCGGCGAGCGTGATTTCACGCAGGCCCTCCAGATATTTGGCGGGAAACATCGTCGCTTCGGCAATGCCGTCCTCGCGCACCACCTGGAGGTTGTCGACGGCGATCACAGCGCCCGCGCTTTCGGCCCGCGCGATCATGGCAGAAAGCCGCCCGGGCAGGACGGCATCGTCGGAATCGAGCACCGCGACCCAGCGGCCGGAAGCCAGTTCGAGCCCGGCATTCCTGGCGCCGCCAGGGCCACGATTTGCCGGCAGCGCAACCACTTTGACGACATTTTTTGGATAGGCTCTTGCGACGTCGAGCGTGTTGTCGCGCGACTGGTCGTCGGCGACGATGATTTCGACGCTGACATCGCGCTGGGCCATGGCGCTTGCGATCGCCCGGTCGAGCGTGGCCGCGGCATTGTAGGCTGCGATGACAAAGGAGACGTCAGGCTGCACGCTTGCCTCCTTGCTGCGGGGAAGACAGTCCGTATTGGCGAATTTCGCTGATACCGACCAGGCCGCTGACGACGCCGACATGCATGATGCCGCGCAGCACGCTGCGGTTGCGGCGGACCGGGCTAATCGCGGTCAACGCCGCCATGCCGAAGCAATAGACGGCCTTGGCCGAGGCAAGGCCGACAGCCTTCGCACGCTCTATCACGCCTGCGTCATGGCCGATGAGGTGGCCGTGCGTCTGGCCGAAGCGAAAGCGGCGGCGGCGTAGCCAGTCGAAAGCGGCTCGCGAACGCGGCACGACTTCCTCGACCCACGCCTCCGGCGCAAAGGCGATGCGACCGCCTGCCTTGACCATGCGGTTGAAGAATTCGGTGTCCTCGCCGCCGCTCTGGCCGCGCGCCAGGCTGAAACGACGGTCGCGCAAGCTGTCGGCGCTCATCCTCAAAAGGACGTTGCAGGTGTAGCCGGTGCGGATTTCGCCCTGCACCCAGACCGGCAAGGTCGAATGGAAATCGCCCTTGCGCATCCAGTCCGGCGCATCCGGGCGGTAGAGCGCCCGCACCGGACCGAGCACGGCCTCGGCGCCGCTTGTCTCCGCGATAGCAATCAGTTCGGCCAGCCATTGCCGGGAAGCGGTTTCATCGTCGTCGATGAAGGCGACAAAATCGGCCGTGCTGGCATCAAGACAGGCGTTGCGGGCAACCGAGATGTTGCGCGCCGGGGCGTGCCGGTAGCGGGCCACGAGCTTCAATTCGCTCGCCAGCGCGGTCACCAGCGGCTCGGCGGTCGGCTCGTCGTCATTGTCGGCGACGATGACGCCGATGCCGAAACCGGCAGGCATATCCATGGCAGCGAGCGACCGCAGCGTGTCGGCCAGTTCCGGCCGCCGGAACGTGCAGACGCAGATGTCGATTCGGCGGCTGTCGGCGACCATCATGCCACCCCGCGCTGCGATCGCGAGCCGAGCAGTTGCAGCCAAAACCCGAGCGACCAGCCGAAATGCATGACCATCGCCGAAATGCCCGCCAGCACATTGTTGGGATTGCGCTGGCTGATGGCGGTCACAGCGCCGTAGCCCAGACAGACCGAAGCCCAGACCAGCAGCGGCACCGCCGCCAGCCAGTGGATAAAGGAAAATACCGCGAGAAGGACGACCGGCGCCACCAGCAGCGGGATCATCTGTCGAACTTTCGGGATCATGCGGTGCTTGAGCACATTCTTGGCGCGGCCGCGGCCATAGCCGAGATATTGGAAATACAGGCCCTTCAGCGACGAACGCGGATAGTAGACCATCTGCGTCTTGCCGCTCATCCAGATGCGGTAGCCTGCCCGGCGCAGGCGGTAGTCGAGTTCGGCATCCTCATTGTGGCTGAAGGTCTCGTCATAGCCGCCGACCGCGGTGAAGGCCGAGATCCGGATCAGCGCGTGATGGCCATGGTCCACCCATTCGCCGGCCGAGAAGTGCCGATGCTTGGAGCCGCCGGTGCCGAGCTTGGAATTCTGCGCCGCCGCGACCGCTTTCTGCACCGCGCCGCTGCCGCTGGTCAGCATCGAGACGACGACCGAATCGGCTGAAGTGGCGAGCGCCTCCTCGACCAGCCGGTCGCAATAATCGGCGGGATAGCCGCCATGGGCATCGATGCGGATCAGGTATTCGGCGCCGTCACCGAGGCTGGCGACGGCGAGATTGATCGCCGCGCTCTGGATACGTTTTGGGTTGTGCAGGAGGACGACCTGAGGGTCCTTGGCCGCAACCGCTTCGACAATGGCCAAAGTACCATCGGTGCTGCCGCCATCGGCAACGACGATGCGGGCGCCGAGCCTTAGCGCTGCCGGCCTGAGCTGCTCGAGCAACGCGCCGATATGGGCTGCCTCATTCAGGCACGGAATGACGATCAGGCTTGGCGGCAGCGCTTCGGTTTGCGTCATCGGCGCCTTTCCATGAACTGCACTTTTGTCATTGGTCATCCTTCAGGCCAGTGCCTCGGTGGCGAACGAACCAGGGGCAACCGCAAGGCCGCGCAGCCTGTCGACAAAGGCGCGGCAGTCGCTGCGGTCGTAGCTCCAGGTTCGTGGGTTGCGGGCCAGCACACGCGCCTTGGCCTTGCCGAAGTGCTCCTGGTCCATGCGGCCGAGCGCGGTTTCCAGGATTTCGGGCGTGGCAGCAGAAAGCAGGATGCCAATGTCCTGCTGGTTGAGAAAGCGCCCCGTCTCGGTAGTGCCCATCGAGATCGGTACGGCGCCGAAGCGGCAGCCCTCATAGAGGCGGTTGGGCAGCAACCATTCCGAATTCTGCCCTTCCTCGAAGAAATCGATCGCCCAGGAAAAATGCACTTCGCCGTAGATCGCGGCCATGTCTTCCGGGTTGCGGTAGGGGCCACGAAAGGAGAGATAGGGTTCGGCCTCGACAAAAGCATGGAAATCCGGGAATTCCGAGAGTGCCGGACGGCCCCGGAGGACGACCTCGAAGCGCCCGCCCTGACGGCGCGTGAAGTCGGCCAGCAGCTCCAGCGAGCGGCGGCAGCGCAGCGCGCCGAACCAGCCGATGCGCCACGGGGGTGCTGCAGGGTTTTCGGCCTTTGACCTGTCATCCAAGGCGATCGGCGCGGTTTCGAAGTATTTGTTTTCGACCAGTTCCACCGGTGCGGCGACCTGCCCGAACGGCTTGAAATAATTGGCGATGAAGGCCGGTGAGCTCGTCACCAGAAGCTTCACGTCGCGGGCGAGATAACGCTCCGCTGTGCGCAGTGCTTTGCCCAGCATGTCATTGCGCAGCACCAGGCGATGGATGTCGAGGCATTCGTAGACGATCGGCACGCCGCCGCGAAAGGCGGCCTTGGCGCGCCTGGCCAGCGCCAGCATTTCCAGATTGCGCGCGATGATGAGGTCGGGCTTCGGCATCGCCGCAAGCTTCGAGCCTATCGACAGCGCCGCCTTGGCGACCGCCGCCAGACGCTGGCCGAATCGGCCGTCACGCGTCGCGCCGAGGTCGACCGGCTGCAGCCCCTCGACGTCGGGAACAGCATTTGTGGTCCGACGGAAGCCGGCCAACGTGACCCGCGCGCCGCCTGCCTTGAGCATTATGATCCGCCGGCGCACCGCCGGGTCGGAAACATCGTGCACAAGGTACAAGACATGCAGCATGAAAACTCGACCGCTGTTGGCCCACCCACGGGAATGCTAACCCAGCTTTTGCTGCATCGCAACATTTTTGGTGCGCCGTAGCATAAGTGCACGTTTTTTGTTGCACTGCAAAATTGATGCGTTACCCTCCGTCGGGCTTGAGCGCCGCTCTGGCTGGTCACCCAGCCCGATGCAGCGATGGATTGTGACGCGAGCCGCATCGGGATCGTCCTGGCGTGGGTATTTTCGGTCACCATGCCCGTCCTAGGCACCGCAGGCCACGCCGCGGAATCTGCTGACGAAATGAGGTATCCCATGAAGATCGTCGTTGAAAACACAGTCTGCCTGAATACCGGGGATGCGGCGATTCTGCTGGCGATCCGCCACATTCTCAAGACGATCGTGCAAGGCGACGTGCGGTTTGCCGTCTTCGACAGCCAGCCCGAGGTTGCGGAACGACTCTATCCGAAGACGGATTATCCCGACCTCGAATTTCATAAGCTGCTGTCGGAATCCCTGTTCCGATACAAGAATGGCAGCGGGCTGAGGGACCGGTTCAAGCCGATCTACAATCGGCTCGTTCTCCAGGCTCTGCGCTGGTTTGGCAGCAGCGCGATAGGCAATTTTTTCAGCTATCGCGACCGGCGCGGTCTCGATATCTACGCCGACGCGGACATGGTGGTCACCACAGGGGGAACCTATCTCGTCGAGAACTACAATCTCGAACGACGCCTCAATCAGTTCAGGCTCGATGCCGTATTTGGCAAGGATCCGGTCTTCTTCACGCAATCCCTCGGTCCGTTCGACAAAAGTTACAACCGCCAGGAGCTCGGCCCGATCTTTGACCGCAGTCCGCTCATCCTGTTGCGCGACGAACGGTCGCGGACCCATATCCGGGACTTGGTGAAGGATCTCGGCAAGTGCCACGTGGTGGCCGATGCGGTATTCGCCTTGGCCGATACCGACAGGATCCGCAAGCGTCTCGCTTCCAGCCAGCCGCCGGCGTCGACGGGCCGCGTCGCTATTTCGGTCCGCCACTGGAACTACGTCAGCGACGGTGAGGGCGGCATGCGCCGCTATCTGGATTCGATCCGCGAGATCGCCACAATTCTTGTCAGGGACCTTGGCAAGGAGGTGACCTTCGTCTCCACGTGTCAGGGCGTGCCGGAATATGCCCATGACGATTCCAAGACCGCGCAGGCCATCGTTGCCGAGCTCGATCCTGAGATCGCCAGCCACGTAACGGTGGACGCTTCGTTCCACACGCCGGACCAGTTGATGGCGCTGGTGAAGGGCTTCGACTTCGTCGTCGCGACGCGCATGCATATGATGATCATGTCGCTTTGCGTCGGCACGCCGGTGCTGCCGATCGCCTACGAGTTCAAAACCAAGGAAGTGGCCAAGCGAATCGGTGTCGACGATGTGCTGCTCGACATCGACACCGTGACGCCCGAAGAGGCGCGCGAAAAGCTCGGCCGGTTTGCGGGAAATCTCGACCGCTATCGCAAGACAAGCCTTCAGGCCGTGCTCGAAGAACATGCTTCGGCAATGTCGGCCACAAACCTGCTGGCGCCGCTGATCGCCGGCCGCTCAGCGGATATTGCGCGCGGCGTTGGACAGGGTGGTGAACAAGGCGCGTCGCGACTGCGGGACGGCAAGCATGAAAACGAGACCGATGCCGTAGTTGAGGGCAAGCGCCAAAAAGACCGCGAGCAGGTCTGACTGGCCCGTTAGAGACGCCGGCAACCACAGGTACAGGAACCAGGCAAGCAGGGACGAGGCGATGAAAAGCCCCTGCATGAGCAGGAAGTCGGCGGCGGTCACCGGACCGACGCGATGGACCAGTAGCGCCAGCACGGGAACGCGCAGCACGTAACCGCTGATGGCATAGGCCGCGGCAACGCCGACGGCGCCCCAGTGCAGGCCGACGACGAAGGCAGCGACGGTCGTCAGCGACGAATAGATGCCCCAATGGAACATGGTCTTCGTCTTGCCCTGACAGATGAATATCCATCCCGTCGTGCTTGAAACGGACTGGACCAGGCTGGCGATGCCCAGCCAGGCAAAGATCGGTGCGACCGGTGCCCAGCCCGCGCCGAAGAGAAGTCCGACGATCTGATTGGAGGTCAGCGTCAGCGCCGCGATGCCCGGCATGGTAACGGCCGCCAGCATCCAGTTGGTGCGCACATAGATATCGCGAAAGCGGGCCTTGTCATCGTGGATGCGGCTGAGCAGCGGCACCATGACCCGTGTCAGCGGCTGGTTGATGTTCTGCAGCGGGAACAACAGGAGCTTGTAGGCGCGGTCGTAATAGCCGAGTTCGATCGCACCGGAATATTTGCCGATGAGAATGTTGTCGAGATTGCGCGAGAAGAAGTTGGCGAGGTTGAAGCCGGTCAGGTTGGCGCCGAACGACAATATATCGGCATCGACCTTCAGGTCCGGCCGCAAAGGCGTCCAACGCGCCACCAGCCAGGCGGCAGCCAGGGCGATAGCTGCCGAAACCGCCGGGCCGATGACCAGCGACCAGTAGCCCAACCCCGCATAGGCCGCGATCGCGGCGGCCAGAAGTCCGGCGGCGGCGCTTATCACGTCGTTCAGTGCGAGCTGGCCGAACTGCAGGTGCCGGTTCATCAACGCCAGCGGCACTGCGGCGAGACTGCCGAGAAGCAGCGGCAGGGCGGAGCCAAGGGTGATGCCGGACATACGTTGATCGCCATAGAACGCGGCGATGGCAGGCGCCAGGCCGGCCACTACCACGGCACTACCCAGCCCGACGAGCGCGCTGATCCAGAACACCTGGTTGAGCTGCTGGTTGCTGATGTCCTTGCGCTGAACCACAGCCTGCTGCAGGCCCAGATTCTGAAGCAGCCCGACGAAGGCCACGATCGGCCCGACGGAAGCCACCAGACCGAAATCCTCGGGGACGAGCAGACGGGCCAGCACGATGACGGAGAGAAACTGGATCGCCATCTTGAAGCCCTGGGCGCCGATGGTTACCAGCCCGCCGCGCAGGGCGACACGACCGAACTGGGGGGGCGGATTGGCGTTCATGCAAGCGACCTCGTTTCGCCAAGCCGCATGGCGATTTCCACGAAATGTTGGTTCAGCAGATCGGAGTTGAACTCCGCCTCGATCTTCTTGCGCGCCGCGAGAGCGATCCCTTCACACGGCTTCGGATTCTCGGCGATCCAGGCAAGCTTGCCGGTCAGCGCCGCAAGGTCCCGCTCAGCCACGAGAAAACCCGTCTTGTGATCATCGATCAATTCAGGGATCCCGGAATGATATGTGCTGACCACCGTCAGGCCGGCGGCCATCGCTTCCATCAGCGAAACCGGAATGCCTTCCAGATCGCCATCGCGGGCGCCGACGCTGGGCAGCAGGAACACATGCGCATCGCGCAGACGCTGTTTGACTTCGCTGTGCGGCCGGGGCCCAAGAAAATTCACCCTGTCGGCAATGCCAAGCTCTGCGGCGATCCCGTTCAGCTGCTCGAGAAGTTCTCCGCCGCCGATCACCGAGTAGATCCAGTCTCGCCGCGGCAGGCCAGCAAGCGCGCGAAGCGCATATTCGATGCCCTTCTTTTCAGTCAGGCGGCAGACCGAGATGAAAGAGAGCGTAGCCTGCTCCCATGAACGCCACCGATAGTCGATGTCACTCGGCCGCACCCCCATATGGTGAACCACAACCTGCTCCGGCGATGCACCGACCTCAATCAAGGCATCGCGGAAAAACGCATTCACCGGCAGTTGAAGAACGCCCTTTTCGAACACAATCTTGTAGCGCGCGAGCGTATTGTCATGCAGCGGTTCGCCGACATCACGGCCGTGAAATATCGTCACCAGGGGAGCGGAAATCCTCCCGCGCTTGATCGCGCGGGCCACGCGCATGCCGTTGTTGCCGAAATGGGCAACGATGACGTCGGCGCCCTGCAGTTTTCGCGCATGAGCAATGTCGATGGCGGTCGAGAGCTTGTCCCAGAACCTGCCGGACCACTTCCTGAGCAGCGGGCGATAGCGACCCAGGCCACCCCACCAGCATACGACCTTTCCTGGCAACGCCTGCCAGCGCGGATCATCGATGTTGCTGTCCCTGCCGAAGGACGTCTCGTTGCAGACGACGCCGACTTCCATGCCGCGCTCAAGGCATCCGGCTATCTGGTCGAGAACAAAGGTTTCGGACAATGAGGGAAACTTGTCGACTACAAAGCAGATCTTCATCGGCAGGATGCGCTCGTCCGGGGAGCCGGTGTCCCTTTGACAAAAGCCGGGCCGAAGACAGGGTGGCGGAAGCACAAGACATGCAGCATGGAACTCTACCGCTGTTGGCCCACCCGCAGGAACGTTAGTACAGGTCTTGCTGCACTGCAACATTTTTGGTGCAGTGTAGCAAGATTTCCCTCAGCTTGGCGTGCCTGCCGATCAAACGCAGAGGAGCAGTGTCAGCCGGCAGATGAAGGATCCGCCAAGCCCTCGGAAACGCCGACATGACCGGTGGGTGCATGCGCAGGGCTCGATGTGGCCAGTTGGGTAACGATCTGCGCAAAACGTTCATTCAGAACATCTGCGTTGAAGTCCTCCTCGACTTTGCGGCGTGCGGCAAGCGCGATACGCTCGCATTCGGTCGGGTGCTCCGCGGCCCAGGCAAGCTTGCCGGCAAGCGCTGAAATATCTCGCTCGGGCGCAAGCAACCCCGTCTCCCCATCCTTGATGAGCTCCGGGATTCCCGAATGATACGTGCTGACCGCAATCAATCCGGCGGCCATGGCCTCCATGAGCGCGACCGGAATGCCTTCCATATCCCCGTCGCTGGCAGTGATACTTGGCAGCAAAAAGAGATGCGCCATGCGAAGCCGTCTTTTCACCTCTGCGTGAGGGAGGCTGCCGAGGAATGTTACGCGACCAGCCAAGCCCAGCTCTACGGCCAGCTTCTCCAGATTCATCCGCAGAGGACCGTCGCCAACAATGTCGTAACGCCAGTCTAGCTGCGGCTGGGAGGCCTTGAGGGAGGCCAGGGCTCGCAAGGCGAACTCGACGCCTTTCTTTTCGACCAGGCGGCAAACCGTCGCCACGACCAGTTGGGTGCCTTCCCACGATTCCCAGCGATAGCCGATTTCGCGGGTGTCAATTCCCATATGGTGGACCGTCGTGCTCGCCTGGGACAGGCCGGCTTCCAGCAGCATCGTGCGGAAGTAATCGTTGACGGGCAGGTTCAGGGTCCCATGCTTGGTCAGCCCGGCATATTGTGTCGCGAGCACTGCCTGCCGCGCCGGGATCGCCACGTCCGCGCCGTGAAAGATGGTTATGATCGGTGGTTTGAGCACCTTCCATTTCTTCAGTGCGGCTGCTCTCTCGCCGTTCTGTCCGAAGTGGGCGACAATCACATCGCAGCGGTTCAGGCGGCGTGCAAAGGCGATGTCGAGAACGGTCGAGGCCTTGTATCGCAGACGCGGCGGCAGACGCTGTACAAATTTGCTGATTACAGCGGCCCATCGCCACCAATGTCGGGTTCTGGCGAGCAGCGTCGCCATCGGCTCGCTTTGCCGGTCAATTCGGTGGTCACCTTGCATCTTTTCGCAGACCACTTCGACCTGAAAGCCCCGCGCCAGCAGCCCAGCCATCTGGTCCACGACGAAGGTTTCCGAAAGCAGAGGGAATTCGCCGACGACAAAGCCCACGCGCATGACCCGCCCATAAGGTTGGGGCTTGCTCGGACCAAGCGGTCCATATCGCACAAGCCCTAATGTAGACAGGCAGAATACACGTTGATTGCTGCAGTGCCACAAAATATTGCACTGCAGCAATTAAAAGTGATCCGGACGGGCGCACGACGCCTGGACCTGGCTAACGGGAACTTTGCGCGACCACGGTCGTGCAGCGTC
The DNA here is from genome assembly GCF_040320155.1 of Mesorhizobium sp. M0771. Lineage (NCBI taxonomy): Bacteria > Pseudomonadati > Pseudomonadota > Alphaproteobacteria > Hyphomicrobiales > Phyllobacteriaceae > Mesorhizobium > Mesorhizobium sp. M0771. The sequence continues at coordinate 75,431 of NZ_JAMYPC010000013.1, forward strand.
TCAGCTGAAATGCAACACGACGCGTTTAGGCTGCGCGCTCCAAACCGACACGTCTTGCGCGGTCGAGAACGCCCATGAACGTTGCGAACTGGCTGTCGGGGTTCATTTGCCGCCGCTCCGAAAACTGACGTGCTGTCGCTGACAGCCGCTTGTACTCGGCCTCATCGCTCCACAGCCGCCTGATCGTTGCGACCCAGTCGGCGAGCGGGGCGTCGTAGTCCAGTACCACGCCGCCGGCGCCGATCGCTTCCGGCAGACCGCCGCGCCGCGAGCCGACCACGGGAATGCCACTACAATGCGCTTCCGAGGCCACCCGGCCCCAGGCTTCTTCCCATTTGCTGGGCGCAAGCAGGATTTTCGTGCGGCCGTAGACCGTCTTCATGTCGCTGGTGCGGCTTTCCAGCTTGACGTTCTGGAGGGGAGAGATTGTTGCTTCGATCCGGGCTCGATGATCGTCGTCGAGCTTCCAGCTTTCGACGAACAGGAACGGGATCTCGGGACAGGCGGCGGCAATGCGCACCGCAAGATCGAAGCCTTTTTCCTCATATGGATTGATGAGCGTGACAAATTCACCGGTCGTCGGTGTGCTGTAGAACGCGGGATTGATGGTCGGCGGAATAACCGTCGAATCGATATCGAATTTTGCCTTATAGGCGCGCGCGGTGAACTCGGAGTTGGCGATATAGACCGCCGAATGGAGCTCACGCAGATCGCCGGCCAATTCGTCGAATTCGACATTCCTCAGATAGACGGTCAGCGGCACGCCAAGCCTCTGCAGCTCTCTGCCGATCGGCACCGAATTGTGGCACTGCACGACCGCGACATCCGGCCTCAACTTTTTGACGGCGAAGTCGGCCGCTTCCCAGGGGAACCACGCCCGTACAACCGGATAGCCCGGGAAATTGTCGATGACCGCGCGCTGACGAAGGAGCTTCATCTTGGCGCGCGCCCTGAAGCCGAACATGCCGTCGCCGAACAGGGCTGCCAGAACGGATGCCTCGTGACCGTTTTCGCGCAATTGCTCGACCAGGTGGTGGGTGCTCGACTGGACGCCCCCGCTGAATTGCGGCGTGTAGCCGGTGCCGCCTGCAAACAGAACTTTCATGAACCTGGCTCCGCGTTGTGCCGCCCTGCCTTCACGCCGCCATCCTGCCGATCGAGAAATACTCGATGCCGTGACGGGCGATGACCTTGGGATCATAGAGGTTACGGCCATCGAAGATGACCGGCGTGGTCAGGGCATCCTTCACCGCGTCGAAGGACGGGGCGCGGAAACTCTTCCATTCGGTGGCGATCAGCAACGCGTCGGCGCCGCGCAGTGCCGCCTCCTTGGTGCCGCACAACAAAAGGTCGTCGCGCAGGCCGTAGATGGCCTGGCATTCCTGCATCGCCTCGGGGTCGTAGGCCTGCACATTGGCGCCGGCCTGCCACAGCGCCTCCATCAGGACGCGCGCCGGCGCCTCGCGCATGTCGTCGGTGTTGGGCTTGAAGGCGAGGCCCCAGAGCGCGAAGGTCTTGCCCTTGAGACTGCCCTTGAAATAACGGTGCACCTTGTCGAACAGCACCGACTTCTGGGCATTGTTGCGCTCCTCCACGGCGCGCAGCAGCTTGGCGTCGAACTTGACACCTTCGGCGGTCTTGATCAGCGCGCGGACATCCTTGGGAAAGCACGAACCGCCATAGCCGAGGCCGGGATAGATGAAGTGGTAGCCGATGCGCGGATCCGAGCCGATGCCCTTGCGTACCTCCTCGATGTCGGCGCCGAGCTGCTCGGCCAGATTGGCCATTTCGTTCATGAAGGAGATCTTGGTCGCCAGCATGCAGTTGGCGGCGTACTTCGTGAATTCGGCGCTGCGCACGTCCATCACGATCATCTTCTCGTGGTTGCGGTTGAACGGCGCGTAGAGCTCCCGCATCACCGCCTCGGTGCCCTCGCTGTTGGTGCCGACAATGATGCGGTCAGGCTTCATGCAGTCGGCGACGGCGGAACCCTCCTTGAGGAACTCAGGATTGGAAGCGACGTCGAAAGCCAGGTCCTGGCGCCCGCGCGCCTTCAGCGTCGCGGCGATTTTGGCCTTCACCTTTTCGCAGGTGCCGACCGGCACGGTCGACTTGCCGACGACGATCTTGGGACCGTCCATTTCGCGGCCGATGGTCTCGGCCACCGCCAGCACATATTTGAGGTCGGCCGAACCATCTTCGCCGGGTGGCGTGCCGACCGCAATCATCTGGATCTCGCCATGCTTGACGCCGGCGGCGGCATCGGTGGTGAACTTGATGCGGCCGGCGGCGTGGTTCTCCTTGACCAGGGCCTCCAGTCCCGGTTCGAAAATCGGCACCAGGCCCTGGTTGAGCCGCTCGACCTTCTTTTCATCGACATCGACGCACACCACCTGGTGCCCGACCTCCGCCAGCACCGCGGCCTGCACGAGACCGACATAGCCAATTCCAAAGACCGTCAAATTCATTCGGGTTAATTCCTGTTCACGCCCTTTGGCCTTATATAGCCGGGCCGGTTCAGATCTACTTTATGCTGCTTACACTGCATGCCAGCGATTCCGGAAACTGGCACGGCTGGCCGAGCGCGGTGAAGGCGACGCGCTGCACCTGCATCGTCACCTGGCGGCCGGGGTCCGAAAAGGCGCCCATCCAGTTTTTCAGCGTGTCGCTGCCCCAGAGGCTGAAGAATATCTTCTGCGAGTGGGTCGGCAATTGCTCGGGATTGGTCACTTCCTGGACCAGCTTGCCGTTGACGTACCAGCGCAGCCGGTCCTTTTCCCAGATAAAGGCATAGTCGTTGAAGCCCTTGTCGGCGCCGCCTTCGACCTCGGCCAGCTTCTCGTTCTTGGGCTTGCCGGCGATGTAGCTGTTGACCTGCACCTTGGATGTATCCTTGGTCAGCACCTCGAAGTCGATCTCATACCAGGGCTGTTTGTCGGCAGGGCCGATATAGGTGAAGAAAGCGGCGTTGAGACCGGATCCGGTGTCGGTCTTCATCCGTGCTTCATAGGTCCCATAGCCGAAGCGCTGCTTGGTCTGGATCTCGGCGCAGGCGAACTCGCGGTCCTTCAGTTTGCGCTTTTCGAACCCGAGCGTCAGCATGTTGTCGGAAAATTTTACCAGGCTTTTCGACCAGGTGCAGTTCTGGTGATTGCCGTTCGACCAACCGTCGGAGACATACCAGCGCGAACGATCGAAACTCTTGAAATCGTCGACGAAGGACGGTGCGCTTTGCATCTCCGGGGAGGCGTCCTGGGCGCGGGAGGGGTGGGCGGCGCCGAGCAGAGCTGCGGCTGCCGACAACAGAAGCGCACCAACGGATAGAAGACGCGTTGGGTTTACAAGACGCATTGGCCGATTTGGCCGCGCGGAAATCATGGCATCGATTGCCGCCATGGGCGTCGTCTTCGGATCTGCGTTCATATCAATTCACCTTTGTGCTGTTCCGCCCCAACCCAAAGTCACCGATTGGCCCACATTGCTAACGGGCCGATCCCGATCCTCCGTCCCCGAACTTTCTCTTCTGTGTCTCGTGTGACCGTGTTCAGCCGAAGCGACCTGCGGGTTTGACATATTCGCCGTGCGAATCAGAACCCTGGCCATCCTCGCCGACGATCGCGTCGAGTGAATGACGCAGTTCCTTCATCCGGCTCGTCTGGCGCACCAGCTCGGCGATGCGCTGTTCGCAGTTCAGGATGGACTTCGTCAGCTCGCCGACTTCCGACAGCTTGCTTGCCGACGCCGAGCCGTTCTCCATCGACTCGACCAGGAAGGCCGCGTTGGTGGACTTCGACCGGTAGCGGGCCTCCAACCCGGTCTTCTCGGCCGCAATCTCGGCCGTGATCTGATCCAACAGCTTTGCCAGACGGTCGAAACGCGCCAGATCGGTCTGCTTGTCGCGCGCTGGGTCCCTGGACCTGAAGCCGAAAATTGAAGCCATCCGGTTGGCCTTCCAAAATTGCTGCACCGCAACATACAGTGCCATCGTCGGGGCGTGTAGGCAACCTCCGAGTTTCAGAAAGGCAATTTTTTCAGCCTTGCGGCCGCCGTCCCGGACTTGGCGGAGCCTACTTTTGCGCCGCCGTGCTGGTAGCGGCCATGAGGAAGCGCAAGGGCGGCACCGGCTGCTGCCGCGGGGACAGACCGGCGTGGCGAAACAAGGCATCGAGCTTGTCGGCGGCCACGCCGACAACGATAGGAATGAGGTTCGACTGGCTGGCCAGCGCATAGGCGGCGGCAGACGCCATGCCGCGCTCGGCCTTCACATCGAGGAAATTGCGCAGCCGGTATTTGTCACGCACATGCCGCTCGTGCTTGCGCAGCAGGGCCTTGGAGCCTTCCGGCAGGCTGTCGATCTTGAGCAGTGCCAGATCCGCATCGGCGAGGCGCTTCAGATCCTGTGTCTTGTGGCGCCCGCTCAGCGAATCGGCGCGCACGATCGCGCCATAGCCGCAGGAACGGATGACCTTGAAGCGTGCGCCAAGGGCAAAGGCGCGGGCGTACAGTTCATAGTCTTCGCCGAGACGCAGGTTCTCGTCGTAACGCAGCCCATGCCTGTCGAGGAAAGCTCTTGATATCACCGGCTTGAGAAAGCCGAGTTCGCCGCGCTGGACACGCCGTCTGGAGATGTTGCCCTCGATGAACCGCTCGAAGTCGAGGAATTCCGGGTCCGCCGAAAAGGACGGGGCGACGATCTTCGAGACATCGGTCGCCGTATCGTCACGGATCAGCATGATGTTGTCGGCGGCGAAATCCCAGTCGGCGCTGGCAAACAGCTGGCGAAACCGTCCCTGAAGGAAGAAATCGTCGGCGTCGAGAATGCTGATGAAAGGCGATTTCGACCCGGCAATGGCGGCGTTGCGGGCGAAGGACGGGCCGCGATTGGCGTCGAGCCGGATGACCGAAAGCCGGCCGCTGCCATCATCGGCAGCGCTGGCCACCTTTGCGGTGTCATCGGTGGAGGCGTCGTCGACGACGACGACTTCCGCCACCTCCGGCTCGCGCAGCGCCGAGGCGATGGCTGCGGGAATGGTCCGGGCCGCGTTGCGCGCCGCGATGATCACGCAGACCCGGGATTCTGTCATGGACATAGGGTGGCCTTTCGATTGCATAAAGTGTCGCGAGGCCCCTCGCCCTCCCGGCGCGCGGCGCCGGACCCCGATCCATCCCCAGCGGATCGGGACGGAACGTTATCTGCCTGCTGCATGACGACCCTCATCGTCACCGGCTTTCCCGCTCGAAAATCCGCCGGCTGAGGTCGGCTGACGCGGCCCAGCCGGCCTCGGTCAGGTAGCGGACAGGTTCGCGGCCGCACAATTCCCACAAAACGGTGCGCCGTTGCGGCCATCTGAGCGACGACAGCCACGGCGCGATGACCATGTGGAACAGGTCTTCATTGCCGATGCGTGACAGGATCCTGGTGGCCCGATCCGACAGCAGCGTGCCGGCGCCACCAAGCAGCACATCGGCGGCGCGCAGGCCCAGCAGCAGGGTGTCAGCCAGCCCCTGCTCGGCCGCGTAGTCGAGCACAGTCTGCTGCTCGGCCTCGCTCAGCCGACTGGCAGCGGCCCGGACATCGCAGACATAGCCCGCGCATGGCTCGCGGTTGAACAGCGCCTTTGCGACACTGATGCAGGACAGAAGCAAAGTGTCGGAGGCCGAGATGAACGGCACGCTGGAGCCGGCGATCGCAAGCGCGCGCTTGCGGCGCAGGAACCCTTCCGTATCGCGCGGGCTGGGCGATCCCGGCTGCTGGAGCCGGTAATGGAGATCGACGGTGGACAATTTCCGACCTTGGCTGCGAACCATGTGCTGCTCGCCCAGAAAGCGCACCCACCAGACGGAGCGGGACTTGCCGGCGACCTCGTAGCCGATCGAGCGCAGCGCATCGCGAGCCCTAAAGAAGCCGGCCGGCGACACCAATATGTCAACATCTCCGGACGGCTTCATGAAATGGTCGCCATAGAGCAGTTGCTGCTGGAGGGGCCCCTTCAGGAACACGAAATCGATGCCGCTGCCGCGCAGCGCCTTGTCGATGGCCATCGAATCCATGATGCCGGACGAGTTCATCGCAATCGTGCGCCGGCGATAAGTGTCGAGCCACTCGAGCAATCCCGGCGGCGTCTCGCCCGCCGGTGGGCGCGACAGCGCCTTCAGCATGAAGGTGGCGACCTTGTTCAGCCTGGCGATGTCGCAAACATCGGCAACGGAGATGGCCGGTGCAGGCGCGGCGCTGGGGCTCGCCCCGGAGGCGAAGAACAGCCGCAGGCACGCCTGCACATAGGCCACTTCGTCGGCGCAGCCAGCGGCGCGCAACCTTTGGAAGGTCCCTTCCTGCAAGGCCATCTGCTGCAGCATCTCCGCAAAAAATTCGCCAGGCGCGTTATATTGCAAGTGCGAAGCAAAGCATCGCCAAATTCATGCGCCGCGTCCAGTTTTTCCTTTGGCGCCAATTTCCTGCAACCTGAACGTTTCGCAACACAGTCCTAGATGCAAGGCACCGCCTGATCGGGGCTTGTGACGGGTACGTCAGCAACAATTTTGTGGGAATGCGCCAGCGCCCAAGTGAGGAGCATTCGAAGGAAAATTTAACGTAATTAAATCAGATACTTAGTTGATGGCCTCGGACACTCTGCTGAATTCTCCTGGGATGTGAAAATGCAAAGCGCTTTGATCACCATTGAAGGGAGTCGCAACCGAGAATTGATTAACGGCTGGTAAATCAGGCTTGACTCATAAATGCTGCCATGCAGCTATTGCGGTGCAGCAATAGCTCGCTGCCGGCAATCGACAGGCCGCTTCCAGTCCACAAGTGGAGAGTAAATTGGAACAGAATGTTGAAAAGCATGAGTACGAAACCCCTAGCCTGACGGTCCACGGCTCGATCGAGACCATCACGCAAGGCGGTAGCGGTACTACGGCACTCGACGCCTCGTTTCCGGCACATACGCCGGTCGGCGAACTCACCTTCTCCTGAGTATTCTCTCGTTGGGGTGACAAAGTCCGGACTCTGCAAACAGAGCGCACTAAGGAGAGTCGGGGGTCAAACCCCGGCTCTCGCGTCTTTGTCCGGAATTGCCGAAGCGTTGGTTGTGAGCGAGGTTTAGGAATGGACTGGAACCCCACGGACCATGATCGGATGAGCGCGAGCAAGGATGCCGTGGCCTGCGAATTCGGCAACGGCCTGGCGCTGCTCGATATGAGGTCCAACATCTATTACAGCCTGAACAGCGTCGGCGCCTATATCTGGGAGCTGATCCAGGAGCCGCGGCCGATTTCCGAAATCCGCAGCGCCGTGCTGGATCGCTACAATGTCGATCCGGAACGCTGCAAGGCCGATGTCGATGGATTGTTGAAGGGCTTGGCGGACGCCGGGCTTGCGAGGCTCCATGATGAGGAACTTGTCTAGAGCTTTCTCACTTAGCGGGCCGGAGATGCTCTTTCTCGCCCACTGCCTTGCGGTGGTCGTGGCGGTGCGGCTGGGGCTGACGCTGCTTTCCTACAACAAAGTGCGCCGCATGGTGACCCGGCTCGACGCGCGCGAACCAGCCGACATCGGCGATCTCAGGCGTGTCGCCTGGGGCGTGGCTGCGGCTGCCCGCCTGGTGCCTGGCGCAAGCTGTCTGACCCAAGCGCTTTCCGGCCAATATTTGCTTGCCCGCCAGGGCAACGCCTCAAAAATCCGCATCGGCATCGAGCGCGATACCGGCACCGAGTTGAAGGCGCATGCCTGGCTGGTCAGCGGCGACCATATCGTGCTCGGCGGCTCGCTTGGCGGGTTTAACCATCTCGTCGACCACGGCCAGTGAGCGATGAGCGGCGTCGCCGGAATTCTGCTGAGGCAGGAAGGCAGGCAGGCCGCCGCGGCCGACATCCAGCGCATGCTTGCCCGCATGCAGCATCGCGCGCCTGACGGCAGTTCGTGGTGGATCGACGAGGGCGTCGTTCTTGGCCACGCCTGGCTCAACACCACCGATGAAGCCGGCCCCGGCCCGCTGACCATGGCCGGCGGCAAGCTCGCAATCACCGCGGATTGCCGGCTGGACAACCGCGACGAACTCTTGGCCAGGCTCGGCATCCGGGACAATTCGGTTGCCGACGCCGTGCTTGTGATGCGCGCCTATCTGCGCTGGGGCGAAGCCTGTCCCGAATATCTGCAGGGCGACTTCGCCTTTGCCATCTGGGACGCCGAGCGCCAGAAGCTGTTTTGCGTGCGCGATCATTTCGGCGTCAAACCCTTCTACTACCATTCGAGCGACCGGCGTTTCGTCTTTGCTTCCGAGATCGGGCCGATCCTCGATGTCGGCGGCGTCGACATGCGCATCAGCGAACACCAGATTTCCGGCTTCCTCGCCGGGCTGCCCGACGATCCGCAATCGACTGCCTATGCCGATATCTTCCGCCTGCCGGCGCGCCATAGCCTGACGGTGACCGGGAACCAGGTGGTGTTGCGCCGCTACTGGCAGATCGAACCGTCGCCAAGACCGATGCGGGCGGACACGGCCGAGGAATTCCGCCATCTGTTCTCGCAATCGGTCCGCAACCGCATGCGCGGCACGCCTGCGGTCGGGGCGATGCTGAGCGGAGGCCTCGATTCCTCCTCGATCGCCTGCGTGGCGGGCCTGCAGAATGCCGCCCAGCAAAGACCGAGGCTGCCGACCTTCTCGCTGGTGTTCGAAAAGGGCTCGCCGATGGATGAGCGTCCGTTCATCGAGGCGGTGCTGGGCCAGCAGAAGGTCGACGGCACTTTGATTTCCGTCGGCGACTACGCGCCCTTCGCGGAATTCGAACGCATTCTGGAGGAGCAGGAAGAAACGTTCCTGGCCCCCGGCCTGTCGCTGACCCGCGACATCTACAGGACGGCCGGCGCCAAGGGCATGAAGGTGCTGCTGGACGGCCATGGTGGCGACGAGGTGGTTTCGCAAGGCCACGGCCATCTGCACGAACTCGCCGATGCCGGCAAATGGATGGAGCTGTGGCGTGAGCTGCGCAGCGCTTCCAACACTTATGGCGACGGCATGCTCGGCCTTTACTACAAGTTCCTGACCCTCTACGGGCCTGCCTGGCGCGTCGCGAGAATCAAGCGGTTCGCGAACCGCGTGCTTGGCAAATTGCGGCGCCATCCCACTGGGCGGCCGGCGACGAGCTGGCGCGGCCTGATCAATCCGGACCTGGCGATGCGCACCGACCTCGTCGAACGGTTCCGCAGGGCCGGCTATATGCCGCCCGCGGTCAGCGCCAGCGAGACCTTGACCCATCGCTGGCTGCTGTCGAACGGCATGGTGCCGCACGCCTTCGAGGTACTCGACAAGGCGGCGGCGAATTTCGGCGTCGAGCCGCGCTACCCCTTCTGGGACAAGCCTCTGGTCGAGTTCTGCCTGACACTGCCCGGCGCGGAAAAGCTGAACCAGGGCTTTGGCCGCTCGGTGTTGCGCCGTGCCATGGAAGGAATTTTGCCCCCGGCGGTGCAGTGGCGGCGCGACAAGATCGATTTCACCTCCAATTTGGTCAAAGGCATGCTGGGCAATCACCGCGATCTCCTGGACAAGGTGCTGGTGAAAGATGCGGCGCGGATTGCCCCTTACGTCAACCTGCCTGAGGTGACCGCCGCCTATGGCCGCATTTCCAGCCAACCCGAGGCCGCGACCTTGCCCGATGTCCAGTATGTATGGCGTTCGATTTCGCTATCATTGTGGCTGCGGCAGGTGCAACAGCGCGGGAGCCAATGATGATGCCGGCCAACATGCCTCTTGCCGCTGATGACCGCCATGCAATTGCTGCTCGCGCACAGCACTTCTACAAAGCCTATGGGCTGACGATCGCTTCGCAGGTCGAACTGCCTGAGCTAGAGCCGAGCGAACCAGCTTGCGTCGATGTGCTGATCACGGTCGGCCCGATCGACCTGCCAAAACCCTCGCCCGAGACCGGAACCGCTTTCCGTTTCGAGCCGCGGCAGCAATATTTGGCATGGCAGACGGTCGGCGCCTTCCTGATCACCGATGCCTGCCGGATCGAGGTGGAGCCGGCGCCCGATGTCGACGATGCGCTGCTGGCGTTTCCGCTGCTCGGTCCGGTCATGGCACTGCTCCTGCACCAGCGCGGCCTGCTCATCCTGCACGCCAGCGCCATTGCGGTCGGCGGCAAGAGCGCTGTCTTCATGGGCGACAAGGGCGCCGGCAAATCGACGACCGCGAGCGCGATGATCCGCGCCGGGCATCGATTGCTGACCGACGATGTCGTGGCGCTCGATCTCACGGACCGGCCGATGATCGTTCCGGGTTTTCCGCAGCTGAAACTCGCCGCCGATGCGGCCGCCGCGTTTCCCATCCGCCAGGCAGAGATACGCCCGCAGGTGCATGCGGCGATCGACAAGATGCAGCATCGCCTGCACGCCGGATTTGCGGCAGACGCGGTGCCGGCGACCCGGATCTATATCCTCGAGCGCAGCGACAAAGCAGCGATCACGCCGCTGCCAGGCATCGGCGCCCTGCCGGCCATCATCAAATTTTCCTATGTGACGCGTTTCGGCCGTCCAGCCCTGGTCGGCGATTTTGCCACGACACATCTTCGCCAATGCGCGGCCCTGGCCAGCCAGATCGGCGTCTGTCGCCTCGAAGTGCCCACCGGGCTCGACCGTATCGGCGAAGCCGTCGCCCTGATCGAAAACGATCTGGCGGCCGACAAAGGGCCGCGGTGACTGACATGTCCGCATCGCAGATCCTGCGCTTTTCGTTTTACCGCGATGTCGCCGGCTTCGGCGCCGCCATGGCCCGGATCGGCGGGCGCAGGACCTTCACGGCATTGCTGTTCCTGATCCTGGGAAGCCTGACCGAAGGCATCTCGATCCTGCTTCTGGTGCCGCTGCTGCATCTGGTCGGGCGACCCGAGCAGAATTTCGCGGTCAGGTTGCCTGACCGCGACTGGGTGCGCTGGCTGGCTCCGGACGGAACGCTGCAATTGACCACGGTGCTTTGCCTGCTGGTCGGGCTTGTCGCGCTGCAGGCAGCGTTCAACCGCTATAAATCCGTCTACATGGCGCGGCTGCTGCTCGACTTCATCAATCGCCTGCGCATGAACCTGTTCGAGAGCATCGGCAAGGCGCGGTGGGGGATATTCGCGCGCATGCGCAGCTCCGATCTCGACCATGCGCTGACCGGCGATATCGACCGCGTGCAGTCGGCGGCGTTCTCCCTGCTGATGCTGGTGCAGATCGCCGTGCTTCTGGCGGGTTATCTCGTTGTCTCGCTGTTCATTTCGACAGTGATGACGGCGTTTGCCATTGTCGTCGGCATCGTCACCTTCCTGGCGCTGCAGCCGTTTCGGGCACGAGCCAGCGCCTTCGGCCGGGTTTTGACCAGCAATCGCCAGGAGCAGTACCGAACGGTCTCGGAGTTCCTCGGCGGCATCAAGGTGGCCAAGAGCCTGAATGTCGAGGCGACCTATTACGCGCAGCTTCGCGCGACACTGGAGAAGATGAAGGCCGACAACATCAACTATGTGCGCAACAGCACCATCGGCACCGCTCTGTTCCAGGTCGCCAGCGTCATTGGTCTGAGCCTGTTCATCTATGTCGCTTTGGTGCGCTTCAACCTCTCGCTGGCCGAGATCGTTGTCCTGCTTCTGGTGTTCATGCGCATTGCGCCGCGCTTCATGGACATGCAGATGCAGGCGCAGCAGGTGCTGATCAATCTGCCGGCCTATGCCTCGATGCGCGACATGCAGGCGCGTTTCGATGCCGAGCGCGAGCCGGCAAACCTCGAATCGGATGCCAAGCTGTCGCTCGATGTCGGGCTCAACATACGCAATGTCTCCTTTGCCTATGAGGCGGGCGGCAAGCCGGTGGTGAGCGATGTCACCTTTGGCCTACCCGCCGGCAAGGTAACGGCGCTGATCGGTCCGTCAGGATCGGGCAAGAGCACGCTTGCCGACATGCTGCTTGGCCTGCTCGAACCGAGCGAGGGCAAAATCCTGGCCGATGGCGTCGAGATCGGCGCCGCCAACCGCCGGCGCTGGCGCGACCAGGTGGCGTATGTGCCGCAAGACGTGTTCCTGCTGCACGATACGATCGCCGCCAATCTGCGCCTTGCCGCGCCGCAAGCCAGTGACGCGGAGCTGTGGACTGCACTGCGCGCTGCGCATGGCGCCGACTTCGTCGAGCGGCTGGAGTTGCGGCTCGACACGGTGGTCGGCGACCGCGGCGTCCGGCTCTCGGGCGGCGAACGCCAGCGCATCGCGCTGGCGCGCGCGCTGCTGCGCAAACCTTCGCTGCTCATTCTCGACGAGGCGACCAGCGCGCTCGACTGGCAGAACCAGTCCCTGATCGCCAAATCGATCGACGGCTTGCGCGGATCGATGACGATCCTGACCATTGCGCACAGGCCATCGATGATCGCCTTCGCCGACTGGGTGGTTGCAGTCGAAAACGGACGAATCGTCGAAGTCGGGCAATATCAGAGGTTGAAAGCGAAGGCCGGCAGCCGCCTGTCGAAAATGCTTTCAGGCGAGCAATCGGAACCCGAGCCGGCCGAAGCAGGCTGAGTCCGGCTGCAAGATGATCCGAGGCCGACCTTGCGGCTTCAGACTGTTCAATGCACGCTGCGCCTCGCCGAGAGCTTCTCGCCTTCAACCGCCTTGTCGGCGCCGAGGCTTCTTTCGGCGTCGCGAGCCCTGTCGGCCGATGTCGGCGCGCTCCTGGCGATCATAACATACACCAGCAGGAAATAACCGACTTGGATGAGGACAGCGCAGCCGATGACGCGAAGCACCGTTGTGGTGACCGTCGCGCCGTCGACATAGGACCACGCGACCACGATCGCGAGGGCGAAAACCATTCCAATGACGAATTTTGGTAATGACATGTTCGGCGGCCCGTCAACCGGCCCGAGCATGCAAAAGCGATGACTTACCCACCCGAGTATCTCCCCATTCGCCATGCGAGCTTATTTAGCTGCTCTTTTTCGGCCGGTTGCTTCCGGCCTTCCCAACCCATCCAGACTCTATCAGGAATAATTTGCGACTCTATTAAGGCGCGAAACTGACGGCAAGGGCAACCTGCAATAATTTTCGGCTTGGCGGCGGCTTGGACTCCGCCATGCTGCGATGCACACGCAGGGGTGGTGACCTAACTCGTCATGCGCTTTATACTACAGTAGAATCTACAACGTTGATTAGTATTTTACTTGATTAATTTAGCAAAGCCAGTGATTCGAAAATCAGTTAAACCCGTTCCCTCTGCGGCAAAGGACGATTTGCCCAAAACCCGCCGAAAAAATGCATTACATTTCCTACGGTTGCTAATTATTCGTCACAAACCCGCCATAAAGGGCAAAATTTGGGCAAGGAGGGTTTATTATTTAGTCAATTCCTGACGTGACTATTTCAGCCATATGGGAAATTGTGTGTTGCGCTGCAGCATTTTTTTGGTATCGTGGCATAAACCATCCGTTCAACGTATGGAGCTTTTGCATGAGGGACGTTGCCAAGTCGGCCAATGCGGCATTTTCGCATGTCGGCGTAGATTTTCCGCCACCCATCGGCGGGCTGCTGAAGCGCAGTTTCGATATTTTCGGTTCACTTGTCGGCCTGGTGGCGCTTAGCCCGCTGTTCCTGATGGTGGCCCTTCTGGTCAAGCTTTCCGACGGCGGCTCGATCTTCTACGGCCACAAGCGCATCGGACGCGGTGGGCGGATTTTCCCCTGCCTCAAGTTCCGCACCATGGTCGAAGACGGCGAACGTGTGCTGGCCGCCTATCTCGCGGCCAATCCGGAAGCCAACGCCGAATGGATCGCGACCCGCAAGCTGAAGAACGATCCGCGCGTCACCCGCGTCGGCGCCGTTCTGCGCAAGCTCAGCCTCGACGAGCTGCCGCAGATCATCAACATCCTGCAGGGCGACATGAGCCTTGTCGGGCCTCGCCCGGTGGTGCGCGACGAGCTTGAGATCTACGGCAGCGCCGCGGTCTATTATTTGAAGTCGCGGCCGGGCCTGACCGGGCTCTGGCAGGTCAGCGGACGCAACGATGTCTCCTATGACAGTCGCGTCGCGTTCGACCGTCACTATGTCGAGAACTGGTCGCTGTTCGAAGACGTTCGCATCATCCTCAAGACCGTGCCTGCGGTGTGGATGTCGCGCGGTTCCTACTGACCGACCGCAACTGGTCAGCAATCGGGCCGGTACGGCCCGAAGCCAATCCGGTCCAAAGCTATTCGGCGATGGGCCGGTCTCGCATTGCAGCCATAGTATTCTGCCAGGTTCCGAAGGAGGCACTCGGCAGCAGGCCTATCGGGCGGATGGGGCCAAAACGGATCGGAAACGTTCAGTTGAAAACAGACATATCAGCGTATTTTCGCCTTGCCGGCCCGATGCGGCCGGCACGGCTCGTCGCCACGTGCCTCGCTCTGTCGCTCGCGGTTCCGGCCATGGCCGACGAGTACCGGCTCGGCTCGCAGGACAAGCTCAACATCCGCGTCGCCGAGTGGCAGACGGTGGAAGGCACGTTCCGTGACTGGTCGGCGGTAAACGGCGAATATTCGGTCGGTCCAGCCGGCAATTTGTCGGTGCCGTTCGTCGGCGAACTGCCGGCCGCCGGCAAGACCACGTCGGAGGTTGCGACCGCGATCAGCGTCGCCCTGCAGCGCAAGCTTGCCTTGTCGGACAAGCCGGAAGCCTCGGTGGAAATGGTGCAGTTCCGGCCGTTCTACATCTCGGGCGAGATCCAGACGCCTGGCCAGTTTCCCTATGTGCCGGAGCTGACCGTGCTCAAGGCGATCAGCATCGCCGGCGGCATCCGGCGCAACGCCGATTTCGGCACCCAGCTCGGCAAGGATCTGATCACCGCCAAGGGCAATTTCGACATTTATGACGACCAGCGCGTGCGGTTGATCGTCAAGCGTGCCCGCATCGATGCCGATCTCGCCGGCAAGGAGAGTTTCGAGGCGCCTAAGGAAGTCGAGGGCGACCCGCGCCTGGCGACAATCGTCGCCGACGAAATGCAGATCCTGATCTCCGACCAGAAAGCGTTGAAGCTGAAGCTGCAGGCGCTTGACGATCTGAAAGGGGTCCTGCAGTCCGAAATCGAGGCGCTGCAGAAAAAGATCGTCAACCAGCAAAAGCAGGTCGACCTGGCGCAGCAGCAGGCGGACAGTATCGGTCCGCTGGCGCAAAAGGGCTTGGTCGCCAACGCACGCCTGCTTTCCTCGCAACAGTCGGTCACCGATCTGCAGGGCAAGATCCTGGACTATGAGACGGCGATCCTCACCGCCAAGCAGTCGGTCAGCAAGGCGACGCAGGATGCCATCGATGCCCAGAACACGTTGAACTCGAGACTTGCCGCCGACCGGCAGCAGGTCGAAGCAGACCTCAACGAAGCCGCACTCAGGGTCAACATGCAACAGGGCCTGATGGCCCAGGCATCGGACCCGGCCACGACCGCCGCCATCACAAACCACAATGAAGAGCCGGCGCTCATCTATTCGCTGGTGCGCGTGACGGACGGCAAGACCAGCGAGATCGACGCCAAGGAAGATACGCCGGTGCTGCCGGGCGACGTCATCAAGGTGAAGCTGGCGCCGACGGCCAGCCAGTAACCTGTTTGTTTGGAGCAATTCCGGACGGAAAACCGTTTCCCACTTTTCCCGGAATTGCTCTAGCGCTCGGGCTCGCTCGGCGAGGCCCGCGCGATGGAGGCGGGAGGAACCAGTTCGGCTCGTTCGCGCCAGGGTGCGGGCGGGAACTTCCGTTTTTCGACCGCTTGAAGGCATTCCATGCAGCCCGCCGCACCGCGCCACGTCTACCTCAATCTCGATGCCATCCGCGGCGTCGCGGCGATCAGCGTCATGCTCTACCACTTCTCGCCGTTCCTGGCCGCCGGCAAGGTGCTGCCGTCGAGCTATTTGGCCGTCGACCTGTTCTTCCTGCTCAGCGGCTTCGTCATCGCGCATGCCTATGACCGCAAGATCGAAAACGGCATGGGCGTCGGCACCTTCGTGGCGATCCGCCTGATACGCCTCTACCCGCTCTACCTCGCCGGCACGCTGCTCGGTTTCTTCTATCTCGTCGTCAAGAACCGGCTGATTCCGGCGGAATACATGCCGATCTCCGAGATCGGCACCATGCTGACGACCGGCATGTTCTTCATCCCGCTGGTCAGCGATGCCTATCGCACGATCTTTCCGCTCAACCCCGCGTCGTGGTCGCTGTTCTTCGAGCTGATCGTCAACATAGCCTATGTCGCCGTCTTCTTCCTGCTGACGAAACGCGTGCTGAGCACGCTCATCGCCGTCAGTCTGGTGTTGCTGGTGGTCGTCTCTATCATTGCCGGCACCCTCGACTTCGGCATGACCGGATCGACTATCATCAGCG
Organism: Mesorhizobium sp. M0771; assembly: GCF_040320155.1. Classification (NCBI taxonomy): domain Bacteria; kingdom Pseudomonadati; phylum Pseudomonadota; class Alphaproteobacteria; order Hyphomicrobiales; family Phyllobacteriaceae; genus Mesorhizobium; species Mesorhizobium sp. M0771. The sequence continues at coordinate 91,790 of NZ_JAMYPC010000013.1, forward strand.
GCCTGCCACGCGTCTGTTTCTCGTTCTTCCTGGGCGTGCTGCTTTGCCGGTCCATGACACGCTATCAAAGCGGGCTCGGCTTTCTGCGGCGCGGCTGGTGGATAGAGGCCGCGATCGCACTGACGCTCGTTGTCTTTGCCATCGCGCCGGTCGGCGGCGCGCGCGTCGCCTACGATCTCGCCTGCGTCGTCTTTGTTTTCCCGGCGCTGGTGGTGGTCGGCACTATTGCGCCGACGGCGCCGCGCCTGTCAGGCCTCTATGGCTGGCTGGGGCGGATTTCCTACCCAATCTACATCATCCACACGCCGCTGCTGATGATCATCGCCGGGGCGGGCAAGGCCGCAGCGATCGACCCGTTCGCGCATCATCCCTGGTTCGGCATCGTCATGGCGGTTTCCGTCATCGTCATCGCCGACATCGCCACGCGCCTCTATGACGAGCCGTTGCGCCGCTTCCTGCAGCGGCTGATGCTGCGCAAGCGCGCCGTCGCCTGAGATAAGCAAGTCAGACGCGCGCCGGCATGCGGCCGTTGGCGGTGTTCTCGTCCGGCACCGGAACATAGGCCCGCCTTGCCCTGGCGAGCGGCACCGGGCGCAGCTTGAACAGGCCGTAATAGACGATGAACGAGGCCATGAAATAGGGGCCGAGGATCTCGACCTCGAAGAAGGAGCGGATCAGCATCATGCCGACCGCGCCGGCGAGCACCACTGAATCGGCGCTCCAGTCACCGAACACCACCTTCGAAACATGGCCCCAGAAGGAGCGCAGGATGATCAGCGCCAGCATCGTCACGCCGATGAAGCCGAGCTCGACCAGCGTCTCGATATAGGTGTTGTGGAAATGGAAGCCGGTGCGGGTGGAGATGTAGAACTCGGCCCAGAGCCGTTCCGGATCGGCAAAACCCTGGATCCAGTAGGCGGCATAGCCATAACCGAGCACCGGACGCTGCTGCGCGGCGGCCCAGCCCTGTTCCCAGAGATAGGTGCGGCCGGTCAGCGTCGAATCCTTGCCGAAGATGCCGAGCACGACATCGAGCAGGCCAAGGTTCAGCGCAGCCATCACACCGCCGACCAGCGCGGTAGCGCCGACGACGAACAGCACGCGGCGGTAGCGGCGTGACAGAACCTTGCTCATCGCAAGCAAGGCAACGACACCGATCACCGCCGGAAGCGAAGCGACCGACGTCGCCGAGTGGGCGATCGCCAGCATATAGACCGACAGCAGGATGATCGGCGCGGTCCAGACGAAGCTCATCCAGTTGCGCCGGTAGAAGGCCAGAAAAGCGAAGCAGAAGAAGATGCCGAGCGAGGCGAAGAAGCCGATCTGGTTCTTGGAGCCGAAGGCGCCGACGAAATTGGTGGTGCCGTCGATAGTGTCGAGCGCATAGGCGCCAACCTTCAGCGAATACAGCAGCACGATGAAGATGCCGATCAGCGAGCCCAGCACCAGCGTGCGCGTGCTGATGGTGCGCGCCGCGATGTAGGCGCACAGCATGTGGGAGAAATATTGCAGCCCCGCCCGCGCGCTGGTGCCGGCCGCTTGCGACCAGAACAGCGACAGGCAGACATAGGCCGCAAACAGCAGCGGCAGCCAGGCGCTGGAGAGATCGCGGGCGAAACGCCGGTAATCGACGAACAGCAGCGGCAGCCATACCAGATAGTAGGCGAGGATCAGGATCTGGCCGAAATTGGTGGAGTAGGCGAAGGCAAAGACCGACACCGCAACGGCGAAGGCGGCATAGGCCTTGTTGTTGTCCGGATCGATCAGAATGGATTTCGGGATCTTCATATCCGTACCGGATTTCTCATGCTGCCGCCTTTCGGCTGGGCTGAAGCGCCCATGGTCGGCTTTTCTGCGTCATGCGCGATCGCCGGAACCTGCCCTTGCCGGACCCCGATCAGCGGGCATCCATTGTGCAGTGCACAATATAACCTCTATCGCCTGTCACTCAATGGTAAATTTGCCGCGAGGGGTAAAGTTGCCGCAGGCAGGGCCAAAACGACCATGCAACCGACAAATGGCGTTAATGCGGCTCGCTCGTTCGAAAATTCAAACTGTGGCCGCTACCACAGCGCTCCGCCGGTGATCTGGATGTTTTCCATGGTGATGCCCTTGGCCAGATCCGAGCACAGGAACACGGCTAGAGCCGCGATTTCCTGCGGCTGCAGCATGCGCTGCTGGGGATTGCCCTTGGCGATCTCGGCCATCGCTTCCTCGGCGGTTCTGCCCTTGCCCTCACGCTCGACGACCTGCGCCACGTTGCGGCGCATCAGTTCGGTCTCGACCCAGGTCGGGCTGATCATGACGCAAGTGACACCGTGCGCGGCGCCTTCCAGCGCTACACAGCGGGTAAGGCCGAGCAGCCCGGCCTTCGAGGCGCAGTAGGCCGGGTTGTCCTTCCAGCCGACGGAAGCCGCCGTCGAGCCGATGTTGACGATACGGCCCCAGCCGCGCTCGATCATGCCGGGCAGCACAGCTCGGGTGACGCGGAACGCTCCGCTGTGATTGGTGTCGACGATCTTGTCCCACAGCGCGTCGGAATGGCCGCAGACCGGCTGTTCGGCGGTGGTGCCCGCGGCATTGACCAGTATGTCGGCCGGGCCGATGGCGGCCTGCGCGTCGGCTGCAAACCGGTTGGTCACCTCGCTGTCGCGGACATCGAGATGGGCGGCACAAACCCTGGTGCCGTGTGCCGACAGGGCCAACCGCACGCGCTCGAGTTCATCGGCGCCGGGATAGTAGGCGGCGTCGGATCTGTCGGCGCCGGCGGGCGCGATGTAGGAGCCGACGGCGACATTGGCGCCGGCTTGCGCCAGGGCCGTAGCAATGGCGAAACCCATGCCGGAAAACCCGCCGGTGACGATGGCGCTGCGGCCGGAAAGGTCTGTCATGGTGGGCAGTCTCCGATGCGACGTACGATGCGTTTATTCATAGTCCGTCGCCGGCTAGGAGCGCTACCTTGCCGGCAACGCGGCCGTAACATCGAGTTTCGCTAAAGCGGTTTGCCCAGCCACTCGCGGTAGAAGCCTTCGAGATCTGGCTCGAAATCATGGACGATCGGGTAGCCCGGCGCCGCCGCTTCCACTTCGTGCATGGTGCCGCATTGTGGACAGATGAATTCGCGAATTTCCATCCATTGCGGATCGGGGATATCGCTGTTGGGATAGATCTCGCGCAGCGCTTCCTCGGTGTTTCGCACGTTGATCGCAGCCTTGAGCTTCCAGTTCTTGCGGTAGTCGCCGAAGGAGTGGCCGCATTCGCAGCGGGTGATCCGTTCATCGCCGCTTTGGCAGATGAAGAGGTGATCCGAGACCGGCAGCAGGATCGGGTCCTTCCATGCGACACGGTCCTGATAGACGGCGAGCATCTTGAAGAAGCGGTCGTCGTCCTTGTAGGCGCTCATGATGCGCTTTGTCTGCGGCCAGGGCAGCTTGCCGGCTGAGAGATCGCCGAGGACTTCCTTGCTGTATGAGGTCATGCCTTTGCTCCCGGCATGAAGATCGATCTGGCGTCGACGGTCCAGAAATCACTGAAATCCCTGGTGAAGCGCGACGATAGCTTGATCGCGCTGGCATACATTTTCTTCACCTCGGGCGCGAAGTCGGCCTTCTCGACACGGCCGCGTTCGGCAGCGATCCAGTCCGAAACCGGGATCGCCTTGGCCAGACGCTCTCTGCGCATGGCGGCACGACGTTCGACGGTGGCGTCGATATCGGCAACCGGATAACCCTCGGCGTCGTCCTTCAGCACGATGCCGAAAATCTGGATCGCCGCCTGGCGGGTGAGAAAACCGTTCTCGACATCCCAGGCGGTCTTGACCGGATCGCGCTCCAGCACGTCGCCGTAGCCGCCGCCACCATTGTAGGAATGGCTGAAGATGTCCCCCGACTTGTGCGGCGAGGTGATGTAGGGGCCTTCGACCACGGCATGGTCGCCGCCGATGTTCTTCTCGTAGTCGGAGACATGCGGATCGATACCTGGGGCATGCGCGAGCGGTTCGCCTTTTGCCGCCAGTTCGTGGATGTTGGAGTTGCGCACCGCGCGATGCTTCTGGCAGGTCGGCGCGGGATAACCGCCGCACATGCCGCCATTGTCGAATACCCGCGAGGAGTGTTCCGAAGTGTGCAGTCGCAGGTGCGAGGTCTTGTTGATCAGCCAGGTCGAGACGAAGGAACAGCCGCCGCGATATTTGCCGGCGCCGCCCGAATTGGGGACGATCGAGCGGCCGATATAGACCATCGGCATCGATTGTTCCCAGACCTCGATGTTGCCCATGTCGGATTCCGGATTCCAGCCGACATAGGCGGTGTCGAGGCCATCGGCGATGGCCAGCGCGCCGGAGCCGGCGGCGGCGCATTCGAAATGCGCCATGCCGAACGGCGTACCGTACTGGCTTTCGCCGCCCATCTCGATCATCGGGCTGTTGACCTGGCCGACGAAGGCTTCCTCGACGAAGCCGCGCGCGACGAAGCCGCGCGACAAAAGGCGTTGGAACACGCCATAGGCCGGCAGCAGCAGCGCCCAGGATGTGGCGGTCGCCACCATCTCATTGTCGGGGTTGGTCCAGGTGGCGTGCGGCAGCTTCAGCTCGGTCGCCATCCAGGCGCCGTCATTGACCAGGCCTTCGAAGTTCATGTGCTGGGTCAAGGTGACGAACATGCCTCCATCCATGCCGGCCGGCGTGCAGTTCATCGAATGGTAGCCCCAGGGCTGCGTGCCCTCGAAGTCCATGGTGATCTTGCCGTCGGTGGTGATCTCCATCTCGATCGGGATGTTGTAGAGCCAGTCGGGATCGCCAAGCAGCTGGAAGCCGGGCTTGCCCGCCGTGACATGGCCGTAGAAGGTGTGGCCGCGATAGATGCCGGGCACGGTGAGCTGGCAGGTGCGGGCGAGCTGGGCGCGACGGCCCTCCTCGATGAACTCCTTCGACACCTTCATCCAGTAGTCGAGGCCGATCTCGGAGATCAGCTGCTTGACGCTTTCGCGCATGTCGATGCAGGAGGCGACCTTGGCCTTCTCGTCGAGCACCCAGTAGATCGGCATGCGCAGATTGCGCTCGCAGCGGATGACGTAGTCGCGGCGGATCTCGTCATTCTCGCCGATCTTTTCGGCGCAGACGAACAGGCCTTCGGTGAAGCGCTCCTGCGCCAGGCAGACGTCGCCGCCGGGCGTGATGCCGCCGGCTTCGAGCTCGTGGCAGACCGCACCGGCCCAGCCGACCAGCGTGCCTTCATGGAAGATCGGCACCACGTCCATGACGTCGGGCACCTGCACGGTGCCGATGAAGGCATCGTTGTTGGCGAAGATGTCGCCTTCGCGGATCTTCGGGTTTTCCTCGTAATTGTTCTTGATCATCCATTTGATGAAGCGGCTCATCGTGTGGACGTGGACCATGATGCCGTTGGACAGCGCGATCGCATCGCCCTCGGGCGTATAGATCGCCACCACCATTTCGCCGACTTCGCGCACGCCGGGCGAGGCCGAGATGCGGCGGGCCATTTCGCGGGCCGAGACGCAATAGGCGCGCAGCTTGGTGTGCAGCGTCTCGAATTTCAGCGGGTCCTGGTTGCGTAGCGTGAGCTCGGTGATGCCGTCATAGCAGCCGGTCTGTTCCATCAGCCGTTCTGAATCGAGCAGCCGTTCGCGAAGGCGCAGAGCCGAGGCAGGTTTGTCCAACATGGCGGTGCCCTTTCAAGAATGGGTGTAATGCAGCAGCGTCCACTCATCGACGTGGACACGGTCCTGCGGGTGAACAACGAGCGTGGTGGCGGGATGTTCGATGATGGCCGGACCGATCACCTCATGGCCGGGCTGCAGTAGGTCCATCTCGTAGAGATTGGCCTTGTGCCAGCGTCCCCCGATATAGGCCTCGCGCGCGCCCTTGTGCGCTGCTGCCGGGGCCGACTTGCCGAGCCGGCGCTTCAAGAGCACCGGCTTGACCTTGTCGGCGGTGGCGATCAATCCGAGCTCGGTGATGGTGAAGCCGGCTTCGCCATAGCGCGAAACGCGATGGTTGACCTTGGCGTAGACCGCCTCGAACTCGTCGATGACCCTACGCATGTCGTCAGCCGAATTGACCTCGGCAAGCGGTGCCATGACCTCGACATCCTCGAGCTGGCCGGTGTAGCGCATCATCAGGAACGGCACGGTCTTGATCTTGTCTCTGATATGGCCGTCGCTGATCATCTCGTCGACCGCCGCCTTGGTGAGATCATTCCAGACGTCGGTGACCTTCTTGCCGAAAGCGAGCAGCTCGTCATCGCTTGCGCGGGCGCCGATGTCGTGCTGCGTCGAGACCGAATGCCGACGCATGAAATCGGCGGTGGTGCAGCCGAAGGCCGAGAAGGCGGCGGCAAACTGGAAGGTGATGATGTCCTTGAAGCCGATGCCCCTGGAGCAGCCGGCCAGATGCAGCGGACCCGAGCCGCCATAGGACAGCAGCGTGAATTCCGAGGGATGGATGCCCTGGCCGGAGATGACCCGGCGCAGCGCGTTGTTGGCATCGTCTTCCAGCATGTCGATCATGCCTTCGGCAGCCTCCTCGACACCGACGCCAAGGATGCTGGAGCATTTTTCCTCAAACGCTTTGCGCGCCTTCTCGACCTGCAAGACGACCTTGCCGCCGAGGAAATAATACGGGTTGAGGCGGCCTAGTATGGCGTCGCAATCGGCGATGGTGGGTTCAGTGCCGCCCTTGGCGAAGCAGATGGGGCCGGGGTCGGAGCCGGCGCTTTCCGGCCCGAGCGAGACTTTCTTGGTCAGCGGGTCGACCTTGAGGATCATGCCGGCGCCGGCGCCGATCGTGTCGAGATGCAGCGTCGGCACGTTGAGCTTGAAACGGTCCATCAGCGGCTCGTTCTCGATCCGCGTCTGGCCGCGCGAGATGACGCCCATGTCGAAGGAGGTGCCGCCCATGTCCGAGCAGATCAGGGAGTCGTTGCCGATGAGCTTGCCGACATAGGCCGCGCCGAGAATACCGCCGATCGGGCCGGAAATCATGGTTTCGTGCAGGCGCGGATGGTTGATTGAGGTCAGGCCGCCAAAGGACAGCAGCGTCTGCACGCCGTATTTGAAGCCGTATTTTTTCGAAACGTCCTCGATACCCCTAAGCTGCTTGCGGCCGCGCGACGTCGCGTAGGCTTCGATCAGCACCGAGTTCAGCCGCGACTGTTCGCGGATGACCGGGCGGACCTCGTGGCTGGTGTAGATGAGGATGTCGGCGCCGGCTTTCAGCACCTCCTCGCGGCATATCTCGGCGATGCGCTTTTCGTGCACCGGATTGACGTGCGAGAAGATGGTCATGATGCAGATCGCCTCGACCTTGTCGGCAATCAGCTTCCTGGCCGCAATCGCGACTTCATGCTCGTAGAGCGGCAGCACGATGTCGCCGAACTGGTCGATGCGCTCGGTGACGCCATGGGTGCGACGACGCGGCACCAGCGGATCGGGATGATGGTGGGTCACCGCATGCAGCCGGTCGGCATAGGAATAGTCGGCCCAGGCCTGCAGGCCGCGACCCATCAGGATCATGTCTTCCAGACCCTTGGTGGTGATCAGGCCAAGCCGGCGCCCGGTGCGCGACAACAGTGTGTTGAGCATGCCGGTGCCGGAATAGAGCACGACGTTGACGCCGGAGAACAGCTGCTCCAGCGAGATGCCCCAGGCGTCGGCCGCGTCTTCGGCCGATGCGAGGAAGCCTTCGGCCTCGTTCTTCGGCGTGGTTGCCGACTTGCCGATCTTGAAGTGGCCGTCCTGGTCGACAAGGATCGTGTCGGTCATGGTGCCGCCGGCGTCGATGCCGATGACGATTGGATTGCCGACGATGGGGCTGGTGAGGTTGGGTTGGGTCACGGTCGCCTCAGGATTGCTGTAGGATGGCTCAAGCTAGATTCCTTGGGCGGCCTTGCGCCATATGCCAAAAGACACAATGTCCGCCGGACCGGGATCGCCGAGAAAAGGGCATGCGCATGGGCAATATCTGGGGGCCGCTCGCCAGGGCGATTGCCGCCACCGGTACGGACAGGCATGTCGACTGCCTGATTGACCTGATCGGCGCCGACATCGAGCACGATCTCGTCACCGTGACCCGATATTCGGCGACGCAGACGCCGGAATTCATCAAGCACCGGCGCTTCTCCGACGAGATGGTCCGGCGCTATCTCGACAATTACTACGTCTTCGACCCGTTCTATGCTTCGTGGCGGCGTGAGCAGAGGCTGGGCATCCTGCCGCTGAAGCGGCTTGCCGATGACGAGGCCAAGCGCGGCCAGTACATAGCCGGCTTCCTGGCGCAGTCGGAAATCTGCGATGAGGTCGGCATCATGCTGGCCGATGGCGGCGACTGGTGCCTCGGCATCTTCCTCGACCGCTCGACCTCCACCTTCAAGGAGAGCGAGATCGCCCTGCTGGACGAGCGGCTGCCGGTGTTCGAGGCCTTGCATGCGCTCGACATCAAGGCGCGCGGCACCGAGTTCTCCCGCACATCGGCGCCGACCGGCCCCGGCGCCTCGCCCCGGCAGGAGCCGACCATCCCGGCGAGCCTGTGGCCGGAGCTGTCGCTGCGCGAGCGGGAATTGGTGCAGTTGATCCTGGCGGGACATCCGACCGCCAACATCGCGGAACGGCTCGGCATCGCCGTCGGCACGGTGAAGAACCACCGCCGCCGCATCTACGAGAAGCTCGACATAACCACCGAACGGGAGCTGTTTTTGCAGTTCTTCCAGCATCGGGCAGACGGTTAGTCCGCCATCGATATTGCGTCAGTCGTGCAGTTGCCTGGAAATCGGCGGGCCGACAGTAAAGCCGGAGAATGTTACCTCAAACCCTTCGCGCTGCGGCGAGCAGCACATCATGCCGACATCGACGGATTTGGAGATCGGGAAATAAGCCAGCCGCACCGGCTTCCACTTGCCATCGGTGGTATCAAGATATTGGATGCGGATCGCCTCGGCATGGCGGGTCAGCCGGATGCGCACGCCGTCGGGGCCGGTGGGAATGCTGAGCAGCGACCAGTCCGAGGTGTCGTTGGTGACCACCACCGAAATGTAAGCCAGCCCGTCGGTGTATTCGATGCCGGCCTTGATCCAGTGCGTTTCACTCAGCCGCAGCATCAGCCCGGCCTGGTCGTAGAGCACCTTGTAGTCGCCCTTGACCGTGACTTCGGCGCTGAAGTCACCCTCGACCGGCCGATACAGGAAATGGCCATTGTCACGCCAGAAACCGTAGAAGGTTTCGCGCCAGAAGTCGGTTTCCCCGGCGGTGCGCATATGCACGATGCCATCGCCGAAGGCATGGTGCGGCGGCGGGTTGAGCCAGGTCAGGTCCTCTTTCGCCGCTGCCATCGGGTCACCCGTCGATCAGCCGGCGAATGTATAGGCTGTCTTCACCGTGGTGTAGAACTCCGCGGCATAGCGGCCCTGCTCGCGCGGGCCGTAGCTCGATCCCTTTCGGCCACCGAACGGGACGTGGAAATCGACGCCGGCGGTCGGCAGATTGACCATCACCATGCCGGCCTCGGAATTGCGCCGGAAATGCGTGGCATGCTTGAGGCTAGAGGTGCATATCCCGGAGGTCAGGCCGAATGGCGTGTCGTTGGCAACCGCAAGCGCCTCGTCATAGTCCTTGACGCGAATGACGTTGGCTACCGGGCCGAAGATTTCTTCCCGCGAAATGCGCATGGCGTTGGTGCTCTCGGTGAACAGCGCCGGCCGGAGGTAGAAGCCGGGCGTTTCGCGATCGAGCCGCTCGCCGCCGAAGGCAAGGTTGGCGCCTTCCTGGCTGCCGATAGCGATGTAATCCTCGTCCTGCTTCAGCTGGCTCGCATCGACGACGGGCCCGATCTGGGTCTTGGCATCGAGCGCATCGCCGATGATGAGTTTTTCCAGACGCTCCTTGAGCGCGGCAACGAAGCGGTCGTGAATACCTTCGGTCACCACCAGGCGCGACGAGGCCGTGCAGCGCTGGCCGGTCGAGAAATAGGCGCCGTTGATGGCGCACTCGACCGCCGTGGCGAGGTCGGCGTCGTCGAGCACGACCATCGGATTCTTGCCGCCCATTTCGAGCTGGAACTTGCGCATGTGCTCGACGCTTGCCGCGGCCACGCGTTTGCCGGTGCCGACCGAGCCGGTGAAGGTGATGGCGTTGAGGTCGGGGCTGTCAAGCATGGCCTGGCCGACCACCGAGCCCTTGCCCATGACCAAATTGAGCACGCCTTTCGGCAGGCCGGCGCGGTGCAGGATGTCGACGATGGTCCAGGCGCTCTCCGGCACCAATTCGGCCGGCTTGAAGACGATGGTGTTGCCGTGGGCCAACGCCGGCGCGATCTTCCAGGTGGGGATGGCGATCGGGAAATTCCACGGGGTGATGATGCCTACCACGCCGACGGCTTCGCGGGTGATCTCGACGCCGACGCCCGGGCGCACGCTGGGCACCAATTCACCCGACAGGCGCAGCGTCTCGCCGGCGAAGAAGTCGAAGATCTGGGCGGCGCGGATGGTCTCGCCAATGCCCTCGGCCAGCGTCTTGCCCTCTTCGCGCGACAGCGCGCGGCCGATCTCGTCCTTGCGCGCCATGATCTCGTCCGACGCCTTTTTCAGCACGGCGTGGCGCACCAGCGGCGCCGAACGCGACCAGGCCGGGAAGGCGGCTTTGGCCGCCGCGATGGCCTGCTTTGCCTGCTCGGCGCCGGCCGAGGCATATTCGCCAACGACATCGCCCGTGTTCGAGGGATTGATGTTGCGCGAGCCGGCCTCGCCCACCCACTCGCCATCGATCAGATTTTTACGAAACAGGCTCATGTCGCGGTTTCCTTGTATTGGTTCGCTGGGGGTGCCGTATGCCTGAATCATTTATCAGACAAATGACGACACTGTGAGGGCTGAAATCTAGCTGCGGACTGGATAGCCGATGGCGCGCGGCTATGAAAGCCGCGACCTCAAGATGGACAATATGAAGCGGCCCTGTCAGGTCGGAAAAGTCCAGAACAGGCAAGCCAGCGTCGCCGCGGCGAAGATGACGAAGAACAAGCTCCTGAGCAGGATGTTGCGGCGCAGCTCGTTCATGGTGAAATGGCTGCCAACGATGGCCGCGGCGAACAGGAAACGCCAGTTCAGGAGCGCCCACAGCACGCTGCTCTGGCCGAAAGCCCAGCGGGCGACGAGACAGCCGACAATTGTGGCGAACAGGGCAATCACCGCCCAGAACAGCGCATCCGCAGCATGGGTCAAGACGATGCCGGCGGCGCGGATCGGCAGGATCATCATCAGCATGGCGCCGAAAAAATAGACGGCGGCGAGTGGCAGGAACGACCCGGCATCGGCGATGCCGTCCAGCCGCCTCACCCCGATCGCGCCATAGGGATAGCCGTGCCTGGCGACCGCCAGGCTGAGCGCCATGAGCAATGCGGTGAGCACCGCGACCAATGCGAATGTAATGAGGGCCTTGCTCATGCCGTTCCTTGCTTTGAGGCCCTGTCAGAGCCGAATCACGAGGAACGATTTTAGCGCACGGTCCGCGATTGCGCGTCAGCTTTGCTGAGCGTTCCGCTCTTCACCGGTCGCTGTTTTCGAAGGCCCCCATGCCTTGCGCGATCAGATTGGTTGCCATGACAAGCGAAACGATGGCTGCGGAGTTGAAGATCACCACCCACCATTTGCCGCCGGTCAGGAAGCCGTAGCCGTCGGCGACCGCCAGTCCCCAATCGGCTGAGGGAGGCTGGATGCCGAGGCCGAGGAAGCTCAGCGTGGCGATCGAAAAGAAGGCGTAGCCAAGCCTTGTGACCAGCTCGATGAGGATGGTTTCCCTGACATTAGGCAGGATCTCGAGGAACATGATGGAAAGAGCGCTCTCGCCGCCGAGACGAGCGGCGCTGACATAGTCGCGTTCGCGCTGCTCGCGCACGGCGGCACGCACCGTCCGTGCCACCAGCGGGGCATAGGCGATGCCGATCACAAGGATGACGGTGAGGTTCGATGGCCCAAGCGCGACCAGCGCCATGGTGACGAGGACGATGAAGGGAAAGGCCATCAGCGTGTCGAGCAGCCTGGCGCCGATGGCGTCGATCAGCCCGTCGAAATAGCCGAGCACGAGGCCAAGCACGCTGCCGGCGGCAACGCCGAGCAGTATTGCTGCCGGCGCGACCAGCAGGATGTCACGCGAGCCGACGACGATGCGCGACAGCACGTCGCGGCCAAGTTGGTCGGTGCCGAACCAGTGCGCGGCATCAGGCGGCGCCAGCATGACGAGGAAATCCTCGGCATAGGGATCGTAGGGCACAAACAGGCTGCCTAACACGGCGCAGCCGACCCAGAACAGCAGGATCAGCGATCCAACGATCACCGAGGGCGGCAGCTGCGAAACAGTCTCGCGGATGCGACTTGCTGCCCGCCAGCCCAGCGTACGGCGCTCCGGCAATTCCATCAGTTCCATCATGGCGAAACACGGCGGCGCTGCCGCGGATCGAGCAAGGCATTCACGAGATCGCCTGCCGCGGCCGACAGCACGAAGATGGTCGCCATGACCAGCACGCCGGCTTCGAGCATCGGGAAGTCACGCGACTTGGCGGCGTTGAGCACCAGATTGCCGAGACCCTGTATGCCGAACAGCGCTTCGATCACCACCAGCCCGCCAAGCATGTAACCGGTCTGCGTCGCCAGCACGGCGATGGTCGGCGTCAGCGCATTACGCAGCACGTGCCGGATGAGGATTTCGCGACGCTCAAGGCCTTTCAGGACGGCGGTGCGCGTATAGTCGGCGGCCAGCGCCTCGATCACACCGGCCCGCGTCATGCGGGCGATGTAGCCGGCAAGGTTCAGCACCAGCGGCAGCGCCGGCAGGATCAGATAATAGCCACTGACCCACAGCCCGGCGCCATCGGGAGCAGCGCCGGTGATCGGGAACCAGTTCAGCCACAGGCCGAAGACGATGAGCAACAGCAGGCCGGAGACGAAGTCCGGGACGATGCCGAAGGACACGCCGGCGAGTACGATCAGGCGGTCGACAAAGCGGCCCTGGTTGAGACCGGCGACGATGCCGGCGCCGATGCCCAGCGGCAACAGAAAGACGAGGATAATTCCGGCAAGGGCCGCCGAGCGCTTGAGGCTTTCCAGAACGAAGGGCGCCACCGGCAAACGCAACGACAGGGAGGTGCCGAAGTCGCCTGACAGCACGCTGCTGAACCAGTGCCAGTATTGCACGAGCACCGGCTGGTCGGCGCCGAGCTGCCTGTTCAGCGCCGCGACGGCCTCGGCATCGGCGAACGGCCCGAGCATGAGGCGGGCGACATCGCCGGGCAGAACCTGCCCGGCGAAGAACACCAGCATGCTGACCAGCCACAGCGTGAGCAGAAGCGAGGCTGCCCGCACCGACACAGTGCGGCCGGTCAGCATCGGATTCCGGTGCCCGGAGTGGCTGGACGTCTCGCAATCATGCCTGGGCGAACGTCACGCGATCGAGCAGCAGATGCGAGATTGCCGTGAAGCGGACGCCCTCGACCTTCGACGAGACGATGCGGCTGTATTGCGAGAAGTAGCTGATGATCAGCGGCGTCTCGTCCAGCAGCAAGGTCTGGATCTTGCCCGCGGCAAGGCGTTGCGCCTGAAGGTCGCGGGCCTTGCCGTATTCGAGCAGCAGCCCGTCATAGGCCGGGTTGTTGAAATGCGCGGCGTTCCAGGCGCCCGAACTCTTCAGCGTCGCGTTGAGGAAGATGTCGGGCGTGCCGCGATGGCCAAAATCGGTAATGCCGAGATTGGAATCGAGCCATGGCGACGAGCCGAACTTCGCCGAGCCATAATAGGCGTCCTGCGGCAGCACGTTGAGCTTGATGTCGATGCCGGCCTTCTTGGCAAAATTCTGGATCAGCACGGCATAATCGGGAATGTCATAGGCGCGCTCGGTGGTCAGCGTCACCGGGAAGCCGTTCGGCACGCCGGCCTCGCCAAGCAGGCGCTTGGCCTCGGCGATGTCCTGCTTGCGCTGCGGTACCGACGGATCGGCCGAGGGGAAGATCGGCGCGAACGGGGTGTCGTTGCCGATGATGGCGCGGCCCTTGAGCAAGCCCTTGACCACCGCCTCGCGGTCGATGGTGAGCGCCAAGGCGCGGCGGATGCGCTTGTCGGTGAACGGCGCCTGGTCGGTCCTCAGATGCACCTCGTCATGCGAACTTGCCTGCACGCTGAGCAGCTTGAAGTTGGGATTGCCCTCGATCGCCAATTCCAGCCGGGTCGTGCTCGGGATGACGTCGAGCTGGCCGGCCTGCAGCGCCAGCACCTGCGCCTGCTCGTCGTCGAAGAACTTGATTTCGACGCGGTCGGGCAGCGCCTTGTCGCCCCAATAGTCAGGGTTGCGCACGAAGCTGGCGCCCTGCTTGGGGCGGAAGGATTCGAGCTTGAACGGGCCGGTGCCGTTGAAATTCTTCTCGAAATCGCCGGCATAGTCGGCCGGCAGGATGACGGCATTGTAGACGTCGGACGAGACATAGAAGGGGAAGTTGCTGTTGGGCCCGTCGAGATCGAAGGCGACTGTCTGGTCGTCGACGACCTTGGCGCCGCCCTTGGACAGGATGCCCTTATAGGCCGACAAAGCGGACGAACCGCTGGCCGGATCGACCAGCCGCTCGAAGCTCGCCACCACATCCTTGGCGGTGACGGTGCGGCCGTCGTGGAATTTTACGCCCGGCCGCAATTTGAAGGTCCAGCGGCTGGCGGTCTCGTCGGCCTCCCACGACAGAGCGAGCTTGGGCTGCAGACCGTCCTTGGGATCGTCGAGGATGAGATATTCGCCGACCTGGCTGATGACGCCGATGCTGGCCGGATCGGTGATGGAGACGGGATCGATCGCCTTGGTCGGCTGTCCGAGCCCAACGCGGACCGTGCCGCCGGCGCCGGCAGCGCGCGCCGTGCCGAAACCAGCAAGTCCCTGCGAGGCGGCAAAGCCGGTGAGGCCGATCAAGGCTGCGTATTTCAGCAGATCGCGGCGCTTGAGGAAGCCGGCCTGGTGCTCATCGACGGCGACGTTCCAGATGTCGCCGGACAGATTGCGAAGCGTATCGATGTCGTTGCGTTTGGTCATTTTGAAACCCCTGTCTGAAATGACTGTTGAATGGCTTAAGCGACTGGTTCGCCGTCGAGATGGATGCGGTCGACGGCTTGCGGGTAAAAGGCGATGAGGCCCCTGATCTTGGGCATTTCGGCAATGGGATCGCGGTAGCTCCAGGCGACATCGGGGCTTACCGAGCCGTCGGCGCGCCGGCCCGACCAGTAGGAGGCGATGCCCTTGTAGGGACAGCGCGTCGTGCTGTCCGAAGCGGTCAGCCGGTCGAGCCTGACATCGTCCGGGTGCAAATAGAAACGCGTCGGCAGATGCGTTTCGAACAGAAGCACCGGGCGATGGCTGTCGGCGATCAGTTCGCCGTCGAACCAGATCTGGACGTGGCTTGAACTCTGCAGCACATCGATGCGTGCGTATGGATCGCGGGCGTGGACGAAGACTTCTTCCTCCTCCTCGAACCATTGGTCGACCGCTTTCCAGGTGAAGGCGATGCGGCCGGCCAGTGGCGACAGGCTTTCATCCGGCGGCGCGACAAGCGACCAGGCCGCATTGGGAGAAGCTTTCGATCCCGTCTCCAGGTCCCAATAGGTGGTTTCGCCGCCGACTGGATGCGGCTGGCGATGCTCGGACGGCTTCAAGAGCGAGCGGTCCACCGAGGAGGCCGGGAAGAAATAGATCGGCAGAAAATGGTTGGAGCGCAGCACCAGGACGTTGCGGCTGTCGGCGATGGTGCGGCCGGCGAATTTGACCCGAATGCGCTTGGGGCTGTGCAGAACATTGATGAGCTGCGGAGCCGTGGCTTCGCGGGGCTGAAGTTTTGGCGCTGCGGTCATATCAGTTGCCCCAAGTCAGGATACGGCGCGCACATTGTCGCGCTGTTCGGCGAAGCGGTTGGCCGGCCGAGCCAGGCCGAAACGGTCACGCAGCGTCCCCGGCGCATATTCGGTGGGGAATACGCCGCGGCGCTGCAGTTCCGGCACGACCTGCTCGGCAAAATTCACCCAATCCTCCGGGAGCAGCGGGAACATCAGGTTGAAGCCGTCGGCGGCACCTGCCTCGAACCAGTCCTGCAGCTGATCGGCGATCTGGTTGGGCGTGCCGACGACGGTCGGCACCGAACCGCTGTTGGCGAGCTTGCGAGCGATCTCGCGCAGAGTGAGGTTCTGCTTCGACCATTCCTTGACGCGATTGAGCGAGGTGCGGCCGCCATTGAAGGTGCTCTCGTCCGGCAGCGGCGGCAGCGGGCCGTCCGGCGGATATACGGAGAGATCGACGCCGCTCCAGCTCGAGAGAAGGTCGATGCCGACCCGATCGGGAAGCAAGCTCTGCAGATACTCCTGCCGCTCGCGTCCCTCCGCTTCGGAAGCTGCGACGATCGGCAGGATGCCCGGCAGAATCTTGAAGCTCTCGGGCTTGCGGCCATAACGGGCGAGGCGCTCGTCGATGTCCTGCCTATATTTGGTGCCGTCTTCCTTGGTGCTGTAGATGGCAAAGTGCGCATCGGCGTGCGCGGTAGCGAAATTCTTGCCGTCTTCGGACGAGCCGGCCTGGACGATCAGCGGATGGCCCTGCGGCGGGCGCGAGACATTGAGCGGTCCGCGCACCTTGAAGTGCGGGCCCTTGTGGTTGATCGCATGGACCTTGTCGGGATCGGCGAAATAGCCCGATGCCTTGTCGATAAGCAGAGCTTCGTCTTCCCAGCTGTCCCACAGTGCCTTGACGATATCGAGGAATTCGGTGGCGCGCTCATAGCGAAAGGCGTGCTCGATATTGCCGTCGCGGCCGAAATTGCGGGCCTCCTCGTCCATGGCCGACGTCACCACATTCCAAGACGCCCTGCCCTTGCTGATATGGTCGAGCGAGGCAAACATGCGGGCGACATTGTAGGGCTCGCTGTAGGAGCTTGAGGCGGTGGTGATGAGGCCGATATGCCTGGTCACGCCGGCAAGCGCCGACAACAGCGTCAGCGGTTCCAAGCGGGCATTGGCGTAATGGGCTACGCCGCTCTGTACGGAATCCCAGATCGCGACATGGTCGGCGACGAAGATCGTATCGATCCTGGCGCGCTCGGCAGACTGGACGAGATCGCGGTAGAAGTCGAAGTCGAGCACTTCGCGGCCCGGCGCGCGCGGATGGCGCCACGACATGCGATGATCGCCCTGCGGATTGAAGAAAAACGCGCTGAGGATCATGTGGTCGCGTGCCATGCCGGTCTCCTTGCAGAACTGCTTCAGGCGACCGTCGCGATGCCTCGACCGGCTGCGACAATCTCTCCTGAGCGGTGAAAGGTAGATTGCGCTCCAGCTTAATTCGAGTAATTTTATAGAGATTGTGCGGCGCGAAAGCGGAAGCGATTGCCCTCGAAGACCGCGCCGAAAGAAAGTGGTTTCAGCAAGACATGTCGTCATCGGTTCTGAACGTCGAGCAGCTCACCGTCGCCTATGATGAACGCCGGGGATCGCATCCGGCCGTCAACGGCGTGTCGCTCACCATCGGCGAAGGCGAAGCGCTCGGCCTTGTCGGCGAGTCCGGCTCGGGCAAAAGCTCGGTGGCACTCGCTATTCTGCGCTATCTGCCGAATAACGCCCGGATCGCCGCGTCGGCGCTCGAGTTCCAGGGCCGCGAGATCCGCAATCTCTCCGGCGAACAGCTGCGCCGGCTAAGGGGCGATCGCATCGCGGCCGTCTACCAGCATCCGGGTGCGGCGCTCAATCCGGCCATGACGATTGGCCGGCAGATCACCGAGACGATCATGCGGCATCGCCCGGTTCGGCAGGACGAAGCACGCACCCGCGCCGCCGAGCTGCTCGGCCGCGTCAGGGTGAGCAATCCGGAGCGGGTGCTCGATCTCTATCCGCACGAATTGTCGGGCGGCATGCAGCAGCGCGCCAACATCGCGATTGCCATTGCGCTCGACCCGTCGCTGCTGGTGCTGGATGAGCCGACGACGGCGCTTGACGCCAGCGTCCAGTCCGAGATCGTCGCCATCCTGCAGGACTTGCGCCGCGATCACCAAACCAGCGTTCTGCTGATCAGCCATGACATCAACATGGTCCGCCGGGCCTGCGATCGGGTGGCCGTGATGCAGTCGGGGACGGTGGTCGAAAGCGGCATCGCCAACGATGTCTTCGAGAACCCTGTTCACGCCTACACCAAGGCGCTGATCGCCTCGATCCCGGCGCTCAACTTCACCAAGCGCGACGGCAGGCTGGCCGAGATGCACACAACCGGCCCGTCGAAGCCTGTCCGCAGCGATCAACCGGAAGCCGCACGTCCGATCGCCGTCGCCTGCAAAGGCATCAGCCACGCCTTCGGCTCCCAGGCCGTCCTGCACGATATCGACCTGGAGATAGCCCAGGGCGAGACGTTCGGGCTGATCGGCGAATCCGGCTCCGGCAAGTCGACATTGGCAAGGATCGTGACTGGCCTCCAGACGCCGGACGCTGGGTCGGTCGAGCTGTTCGGCAGCACTGTCGCGCCGCGCGTCGAGAAAAGAAGCCTGAGCGAACGGCGCGACGTGCAGATGGTGTTCCAGTCACCCGACCGCACGCTCAATCCGCGCCAGCGGATCGGCAGGATCCTCGGCCGTCCGCTGCGGCGGCTCGCCGGCTTTGGCCGCAGCGAGGTGAAGCAGCGTGTCGCCGATCTCCTGGCCTCGGTTCGTCTTGCCGCTACGACCGTCGACCAGAAGCCGAGATCGCTGTCTGGTGGCCAGCGCCAACGTGCGGCGATTGCGCGCGCCTTTGCCGGCGCGCCGAAGCTCGTGGTGCTGGACGAGCCAACCTCTGCGCTCGACGTTTCCGTGCAGGCGACCGTGCTCAATTTGCTCAACGACCTGCAGCGCGACAAGGACACCACCTATCTGTTCATCAGCCACGACCTCAGGGTGGTGCGCTATATGGCCGACCGGATCGGCGTGCTCTATCGCGGCCGGCTGGTCGAGACGGGATCATCCGAGCAGATTTTCCGTGGCCCCAACCACCCCTACACGAAGCTGCTTCTGGCCGCGTCCTCGGATGAGACGGCGCCGAGGGCTCCGGCTCAGCTCCACGTCGCGGCACACGATGCCGAGACCTCCGGATGCTCCTTTGCCGCCCGCTGTCCTGTCGCGCTGCCCGATTGCCGAAAGGCGCAACCACCCGTCAGGCAGGCCGGCGACGGTCATCTGATCGCCTGCTGGAGAGACGCAAGCAGTCTCTGATTGCGAAGCGGGCAACTGACAAGCCTTCTTTCGAGGAGATGTCCCCCGGCCGATGCGGCCGGAGGACAGGCTTGGGAGGCGCCTGACGTCGGCTGGAAATTTCCGGCGATGGTTTTGACCAGCGTCGATTTGCCGGCGCCATTGTCGCCCGTCAGGCCGAGAACCTGGCCCTCATTGATGTCGAGCGAGACATTGTCCAGCGCGCGAACGGCACCGAAATCCTTCACGATATGTTCGAGACGCGCTAGAACCGTCATCGCATCTTCCCATGCCAATTTGTAAGTTTCTGATACAAATCATCGTTTGAAACTTGGGTTCAATGGGCTTGGAGATGCTGAAGATTTATTTGCAATGCGCCCAACCTTGGGTCTTTCAAACCGCCTAGAAATTCTATTAGTGTGTCGAGCAAACAAATTGTGGAGAACGACGTGCTGGTGTCGACCGATCTTCGGCCGAACGAAACGCGGGCACTTGCGGCGCTGTTTCGTGCCGGCGCGTCGAGCCGGGCAGCGCTCGCACGCGATCTCGGCCTGACCCGGTCGACCACCGGCGCCCTGGTGCTGGGGCTGACGGAAGCCGGTCTGGCGCGCGAGCGGTCGGATGGAGCGGATGACGAGCAGGATAGCGAGGGTCGGGTCGGCCGTCCCGGTATCCTGGTCGAGATCGACGGCAATGGCGGCTTCTTCCTTGGCGCTTATATCGGCGTCAACTGGATCGCAGTCGTGACTGTCGACCTTGCCGGCGCGCGGCGTGCGAGCGCCTCTAGGGCATTTGCCGGCCCCGGTAGCACGCCCGAAGCCGCGGTCGACATCATCGGGGAACTCGTCGCCGAGATCCGCTCACAATTGCCTGCGGGCACGCGCCCCTACGGGCTCAATGTCGCCGTGCCCGGCTTCCCCGCCGCCGACGGGATTTCATACCATGCCACCATCCTTGGCTGGCACGGGGTCAATCTGGCGGAGCTTTTGCGCACTGCCTTTGGCGCGGACTTTCCAATCCTCTTGGAAAACGATGCCAATGCCGTGGCGGTGGCCGAGACATACCGGGCGCAGCCGGGCAAGGACCATGAGGATGCTCTGGTCATCCTGATCGAGAACGGCGTTGGCGGCGGCATCATCAATGCCGGCAGGCTGCATCGCGGCCGGCTCGGCGGCGCCGGCGAAATCGGGCATCTGCGCATCGGCGACGAAGGTTTTGTCTTCGACGCGAAGCGCCCGGGCCGACTGGAATCCTATGTCGGCAAGGATGCTTTACTGGCTCGCTATTTGCACATAAGCGGACTGCGCGCCGGCGTGGATGAGTTTGTCGCAGCGCTGGCCGGCGGCGATCCGGCAGCCGTTGCCACCGCGCGCGACTGGGCGCTCTGGTTCGGCCGCGGCCTGGCGACACTTGCCTGCACCTTGCAGCCGGAGCGCATCATCCTCTCCGGCTCCGTCAATGCTGTCTATCCCTTTGTCGCCGAGCAGGTGGAAGCTTTTTTGCTGGAGTTCCTGGCTGAAGGTTACCCCGTTCCTACGGTCGAACTGTCGCGCGTCGGGGCCGACGGTCCGGCATTGGGCGCTGCCTGTCTGCTGCATCAGGCAGCTTTGTCGGGCGATCCGCAATTTCAACTTCGCGGCCTCGCCGCGCGCTAATCAGGAGAGATTCCATGCCTCGCAAAGACGAAAAGCGGCTGCGTGTCGGCGTGCTCGGCTGCGGTCCGATTGCCCAGGCGGCGCATTTCGAATCCTGCACCAAGGCACGCAATGCCGATCTCTATGCCATCTGCGATGTCGCCGACGATCTGCGCGACAGGATGGCGGCGACCTACGCGCCTGAAAAATCCTATGCCGACTACGGCCTGATGCTGGCCGATCCCGATCTCGATGCCGTCATCATCGCGACATCGGACATTTTTCACGTCAAGGCCGCGGAACTGGCGCTCGATGCCGGCAAGCATGTGCTTTGCGAAAAGCCGCTGGGCGTTTCGGTCGAGGAGGTCGAAGGCTTGCGGGCCACGCTCGACAAGAGCGGCAAGGTGCTCCAGGTCGGCCATATGAAGCGCTTCGATCCCGGCATCCAGGCGGCAAAGGCTTTCGTCGACGACGAAATGGGCGAGCGGCTGGCGTTCAAAGGCTGGTACTGCGACAGCACCCACCGCTACCCGATGACCGATGCGGTGCAACCGCTGATCATCACCAGCGCCAAGGCGCGCAAGCCTGCCGTCAATCCCAAGGCGGATCTGCGCCAATACTACATGCTGGCGCATGGCAGCCATCTCCTCGATACGGCGCGCCATCTGCACAGGCCGATCGAAGCGGTGGAGGCCCGGCTGACCGAGCGCTATGGTGCCTATTGCTGGTTCGTCACCACCATCTTCGCCGACGGCACGATCGGCCATCTCGACCTGACGGTCGCCGTGCGCATGGACTGGCACGAAGGGTTCCAGATCTATGGCCAGAACGGCAGCGTTCTCGCGAAGACCTATAACCCCTGGTACTACAAGAGCAGCGAGGTCGACATTTTCCGCGAGGCCGATGGCAGTTGGCACCGGACGCTTGGCGCGGATGGCCACTTCTATCGCCGGCAGCTCGAAGGCTTTGCCGATGTCGTGCTGAATGGCGCGCCGATGATCGGCGCCGGCATCGAGGACGGCATCGCCTCGGTCAGGGGCATGGCGGCCATAGCCCGCTCGGCCGCTGCCGGCGGCCGCGCCGTCCGTCTGGCCGATGTCGACGGGGTCGTGTGATGCAGCTTGGGATTTTCGCCAAGACCTTCGCCACCACCGGCGCCTTGCCGGTGCTGCGCGCGGTCGCGGACGGCGGCTACACGGCGGCGCAGTTCAACATGGCGTGCCTTGGACTGCCGTCGATGCCGGACAGCATCGAGCCGGATGCGGCCCGGTCCGTCGCTAAGGCGAGCGGCGAGGCCGGCGTTTCGATCGCGGCCGTGTCTGGAACCTACAATATGATCCACCCGGATCGCTCGGTTCGTGTGTCAGGTCTTGCTCGGCTGGAGGTGCTGGCTGCGTCATGCGCTGACATGGGCACGCGCCTGATCACGCTGTGCACCGGCACAAGGGATGCACAGGATCCGTGGCGCTGGCATCCCGACAATGCAAGCGAGGCGGCATGGAGCGATCTGCGGACGGAGATGGAAGCGGCGATCGCGATTGCCGAGCGCTTCGACATCGAGCTCGGCATCGAACCGGAACTGGCCAATGTCGTCTCCAGCGCGCGGGCCGCTCGCCGGCTGCTCGACGAGATGAACAGCGCGCGGCTGCGCATTGTGCTCGACCCGGCCAATCTATTCGAAGTGGCGGACAGCGCGGAGCGTCACCGCCTGATCGACGAGGCCGTCGATCTGCTGGCTGCGGAGATCGGCATGGCCCATGCCAAGGACCGCAATGCCGATGGCAGTTTTGCCGCCGCCGGACAGGGCGTCGTCGATTTCCCGCATTTCATCGGCTGCCTAAGAGCCGCCGGGTTCGACGGCCCCCTGATCACGCATGGCCTGACAGAGGCCGAGGCGCCCGGCGTCGGCGCGTTCCTGCGCAATGTCCTGGAAGCGAGCGACGACACGTGAAAAAGACCTTCAGCCGAGATGGCGTCGACCTTGCCTACCGGGAGGTCGGCACGGGCCTTCCCGTCATCTTCCAGCATGGGCTGGGCGGCGATGAGGCGCAGGTGGCCGACGTGTTTCCCGATCTGCCGGTGACCCGGCGCGTGACGCTCGAATGCCGGGGCCAGGGCGGATCCAGCTACGGGCCGGTCGAGCGGCTTTCGATTGCGACTTTTGCTGAAGACGTCGAAGCGCTGGCCGACGATCTCGGCCTCGGCCCGGCCGTCGTCGGCGGCATCTCGATGGGCGCGGCGCTGGCGCTCCGCCTGGCGGTGCACAGGCCGGCGCGGGTGCGGGCGCTGGTGCTCGCCCGGCCTGCGTGGGTATCCCAGGCTGCACCGGCCAATATGAGGCCCTATGCCGTGGTCGGCGATCTCCTGATGCGCCATTCGCCTGACGCCAGGCGTCTGTTCGATGACAGCGCAGTTGCCGCAGAGCTAGCGAGGCTGGCGCCGGACAATCTCGCCAGCCTGCAAGGCTTCTTCAATCGCCCGGACCCGGTTCTGTTCGGTAGGTTGCTGGTGGCGATCGCGGGCGATGGTCCGGGCGTGAGCGA
The DNA here is from genome assembly GCF_040320155.1 of Mesorhizobium sp. M0771. Taxonomy (NCBI): domain Bacteria; kingdom Pseudomonadati; phylum Pseudomonadota; class Alphaproteobacteria; order Hyphomicrobiales; family Phyllobacteriaceae; genus Mesorhizobium; species Mesorhizobium sp. M0771. The sequence goes on from NZ_JAMYPC010000013.1 coordinate 115,192, forward strand.
GGCGGACATCCGCGCTATCGCGGTGCCGACCCTTGTCATCGGCCATGACCATGACCTCGTCCATCGACTGGACGACGCACAGACGCTGGCCGGGCTCATCCCGTCGGCCCGGCTTTGCACCATCACAGCCAAATCGCAGGATCGCGCCGCCTACCGGCGGGAATTCCGCGCCTGTCTTTCGGAATTCCTGGAAGCGCTGGCATGACGCATCAAACGATGGAAGACACGATCGCCGTGGTCGAGATCGGCGGCACGTCGGTCAAGGTTGGCTTTGCCGACCACGGCATCCCGGTGGATTTTGCCCGCACCTACCCGACCGCGCAACTGCGCCAGGGCGCGCCTGTGGCGGGGTTGGCCGATGCGGTCACCGCAGCCTGCCGCGATGCCGGGCTCAAACCTGCACGGGTCGTTGCGACGGTGCCTGGGTTCATCGACCGCGACTTCGACACGGTGCTGCACACGGCCAACATTCCCGAACTGAACGGTATCCGGCTGGGTACGGAACTGGCATCGCGGCTCCGCGTTCCCGTGCGGCTCGAACGCGACGTCGTACTGCAATTGCTGGGCGAAAGCGTTGCCGGCGCGGTGAAGCGGCAGAAGGAGGTGCTGGCGGTCTATCTCGGCACCGGCATCGGTGCGGCCTATCTCGGCAAGGACGGCATTTTCAGGGGTGGCGGCTGGGCGCTCGAGATCGGCCATATGCCGATCTACCGGCCCGACGAAAGCGGTCCGCCAAACCGGGTCGAGACCTATGCCTCAGGGGCAACGCTCGTCGACCTCGCGACAGACTACGATATCCCGGTGGCCGATCTGTTTTCGGCGGCCGGGCAGCCGCCATCGCTGCGCGAATGGCTCGACGAAATCGTCTGGCAGCAGGCGGTGGCCGTCGCAACGGCAGCCGCCCTGTTTTCCCCGCAGACGATCCTGATCGGCGGCGGTATCGTCGACATGAAGTCCTATCCCCGCCAGACGCTCAAGCAGCGCATCGCGGACAGCCTACCGCATTCGCTTGTTGTAGAGCCTCTGGACATACGCTGGGCGGCCCTGGGCTGGCAGGCGGCGATCCATGGCGCGGTGCTGCTCGGCGCGGTGTGATCGCCGTGGTTGCTGTCGGCGAAGGATTACTTGATCGTCTTGCCGTCCGCCCCAAACCGGTATGTCTTACCCGGCTCGGGCGTTGCATACAGCGTCGCACCGGGCTCGGCGTCGTAGACACCGAAAATGCGCACCGTGATCAGCCCGGCCTTTTCGCAGTCGAGATAGAGGTTGGTGTCGGCGCCGAGATGTTCGGCGTGCACCACCGTTCCCTTCCAGGCACCGGACCTTGGATCCACGGTCAGATGCTCCGGCCGCACGCCGATCGTCTTGGCCGTCTCGCCCAATCTGGCGCCGTCGATGAAATTCATCTTCGGCGAGCCGATAAAGCCGGCGACGAACTCGTTTGCCGGCGAATTGTAAAGCTCCATCGGGCCGCCGATCTGCTCGATCTGGCCAGCGTTGAGCACGACGATCTTGTCGGCCAGCGTCATCGCCTCGACCTGATCATGGGTGACGTAGATCATCGTTGCCTTCAGCCGGCGATGCAGCTGAGCGATCTCCAGTCGCGTGTTGACGCGAAGCGCTGCATCGAGGTTCGACAAGGGCTCGTCGAAGAGAAACAGTTTTGGCTCACGCACCACGGCGCGGCCGATGGCGACGCGCTGGCGCTGGCCGCCCGACAGTTCCGCCGGCCGCCGCTCGAGATACGGTTCCAGCGACAGCATCGACGAGGCGACGCCGATGCGGCGTTCGATCTCCGGGGCGGGCGTGCCGGCCTGCTTGAGGCCGAGGCCCATATTGTTCTTCACCGTCAGATGCGGGTAGAGCGCGTACGTCTGGAACACCATGGCAATGCCGCGTTTTGCCGGGGGCGTGGCCGAGACATCGACGCCGTCGATCACCACCCTGCCGGAGGTCGAATCCTCCAGCCCGGCGATGACCCTGAGCAAGGTTGACTTGCCGCAGCCAGATGGGCCGACGAAGACGACGAATTCGCCGTCGGTCACTTCGAGGTTGATGCCTTTCAGCACCTCGACCGGCCCGAAGGCCTTCTTCACATTCTCGATTACCAGCGAGCCCACGGCTTCGTCCTTGTTCTAGAGTTTGCCCTACTAGAGCTTAACTGGGGCGCCGCTGCGCACGCTCTCATCGGCGGCAAGGCAGACGGCGAGCGATTTCACCGCGTCGTCCATGTGGCGGGTCAGGTCAATGTCTTCCCGGATCGCCTTCAGCACGAAAGCCTGTTCGAGGTCGCAGAGATCCTGGTGGCCGGGTTCGCCGTCCATCGACAGCATCTCGTCCGGCCTGGCGAACTTGCCGTCCGCACCCGTCGCAGCGCTGTGCAGGCGGATGGTCGAGGTCTTGGTGTGGGTGTCGATGTCGTCCGACCTCACACCTTCCTTCATGACGATCGACACGCAGCCATTGGGCGACATCACGTCCTTCACGAAGAACGCCGTTTCCGAAATCATCGGTCCCCAGGCCGCTTCGTACCAGCCGACCGAGCCGTCGTCGAACAGCACCTGCAGATGGCCGTAATTGTACATGGTCGGCGCGATTTCCTCGGTCAGCCGCAGCCCCATGCCGCGCACCTCGACCGGCCTGGCGTCGGTGATCTGCAGCATGACGTCAAGATAGTGCACGCCGCAATCGACGATCAGCGAGGTCGTCTGCATCAGTTGCTTATGCGTCTGCCAGGTCGGGCCTGACGATTGCTGGTTGAGGTTCATGCGAAACACGTAAGGGCCGCCGAGCTTGCGCGCCTCGGCGATCAGCCTGACCCAGGAGGGGTGGTGGCGCAGGATGTAGCCGATCACCAATTTTCGGCCGTTGGCCTTGGCCGCCGCGACGACGCGCTTGGCGTCGGCGACCGTCGTTGCCAGCGGCTTTTCGACAAAGACATGGCAGCCCGCCTCGAATGCCTTCACCGCATAGTCGGCATGGCTGTCGGAATAGGTGGCGATGCAGGCGACATCCGGCTTTTCATCGCGCAACGCGTCGTCGAAGGAGCGCCTGATGCCATAGCCCGACAGCCCGTCCGGTAACGGCACGTCGGAGCGGTTGATCAGGGCCGCGATCTCGAAGCCCGGATTAGTGTGGTAGGCCAGCGCATGGCTACGGCCCATATTGCCGAGCCCGGCGACGACGACACGAAGGGGCGATTTAGAGGTCACCTAACTACTCCAGATGTTCCAGTTGTTCCTGCTGAGAGGGTGTCACCCCACCCGGCGCTTCGCGCCGACCTCCCCATCGAGGGGAGGTAGGACGCTGGCGCGAACACCCTCGCTGCCAAAGAAGCTTCTCCGAAAGTCGCCCCCTGGCGGTCGTGAATGAAGCCACGACCTTTTACCTCCCCTTGATGGGGAGGTCGGCGCGCAGCGCCGGGTGGGGTGAAGGCTCCAGCAGAGATTTGTAGGGCTCCGCTCACTTGACGGCTCCGGATGTGATGCCGCGGATCAGCTGCCGCGAGAAGATGACGTAGAGGGTCAGCACAGGCATGATCGCCAGCGAGAGTGCCGCCAGGATGGCGTTCCAGTTGGTGACGAACTGGCCGAGGAAAAGCTGCGCGCCGAGCGTCACCGTCTTGGTCTCTTCCGACGGCGCCAGGATCAGCGGGAACCACAGATCGTTCCAGATCGGGATCATGGTGAAGACGGCGACCGTCGCCATCGAGGGCCGCACCAGCGGCAGCACCAGCCGGAAGAAGATGGTGTATTCCGACAGGCCGTCGATGCGGCCGGCATTCTTCAGATCGTCGGACACCTGCTTCATGAATTCCGACAGGATGAAGACGGCCAGCGGCAGCCCCTGCGCGGTGTAGACCAGGATCAGCGCCGTCAGCGTGTTGACCAGCCCGCTCGCCACCATCAATTGCAGGATGGCGACGGTGCCGAGCCGGATCGGGATCATGATGCCGAGCGCGAGGTAAAGCCCCATCAGCGTGTTGCCGCGAAAGCGGTATTCCGATAGCGCGAACGCCGCCATCGCGCCGAACAGAAGCACGAAGAACAGCGAGGCGACGGTGACGACGAGGCTGTTCTGAAAATAGTGGATGAAGTCGCCCTGCCCGATCACGGTGGTATAGCCGATCAGGTCGAAGGTTTTTGGCGTCGGCGGCGTCAGCGGTTCGCTGAAGATGCCGGCGCGGGACTTGAACGAATTCATGATCACCAGGATCACCGGAAACAGTGCGATCGCCGTATAGGTCAGCAGGATCGTGTGGGCGCCGATGGTGCGGGGCAGCGAACGGGTGGCGGTGCTCATTGGAAGGTCTCCTGACGAGCGATGACTGTTGAGGTTGGCGCCAAGGCACCCCCCTCTGTCCTGCCGGACATCTCCCCAGCAAGGGGGGAGATCAGATGCCGCGACTGCTTTCGCCAATCGCCAACGTTGCAAGCCGAGCGGCAAGGCCAGAGCTGCCAATCTCCCCCCTTGCGGGGGAGATGGCCGGCAGGCCAGAGGGGGGTGTTCAAGCTCGACATCTCGCCCCTCTCAGAACTGGTAGCGACGCAGGCGCGTCTGGACGAGGAAGAGGTAGACGCAGACGCCGCCGAGGATGATCAGGAACATCATCGTGGCGATCGCCGCACCCATATTGGGATCGCCGGTCTGCAGCTGGAAGCCGAAGAAGGCGCGGTAGAGGAAAGTGCCCAGAATATCGGTCGAATAATTCGGCCCGGCAAGCGCCCCTTGTGCGGTGTAGATCAGGTCGAAAGCGTTGAAATTGCCGACGAAGGTCAGGATCGAGATGATGCCGATCGAGGGTAGGATCAGCGGCAGCTTGATCTTCCAGAACTGAGACATGCCGGTGATGCCGTCGCATTCGGCAGCCTCGATCACCTCTTCGGGGATCGACAGGAGTGCTGCATAGATCAGCATCATCGGAATGCCGACGAACTGCCAGACCGAGATCAGGCTGAGCGCGGTCAGGGCATATTGTTGTTTGCCGAGCCACGGCGTGAACAGGCTTTTCAGGCCGACCAGATCCATCAGATGCGGCGCCACGCCCCACAACGGCGACAGGATCAGTTTCCAGGCGAAACCGACGATGACGAAGGACAGGATGGTCGGCACGAAGATCGCGGTGCGGTAGAAGGCGGCGAATCTCAGCCTCGGGCTGGACAGCAATGCCGCCAGCATGACACCGATCGGGTTCTGCACCACCATGTGGATGATGAAGAACCAGGTATTGTTCCGCAGCGCGTTCCAGAAGCCGACCGACCAGTTGGGGTCGCCGAACAACGTACGGAAATTAGTGAAACCGACGAACACCTGATGCTGATCGACATTGCGGAACAGCGACAGCTGCAGCGTGCCGGCGAGCGGCAGGATCATGATCGCCGTATAGACCAGCAGCGCCGGCGCCAGGAAGACGCCGATATGCCAGCGGAACGGTCGCTTCGGTCGTGTTTGTGCGGCCATGAGTGCGGTCCCCGCCGATCAGGTTTAGCAATGCCTTCGACGGCAGCGCTGCCCCTCACCCTTACCCTCTCCCCGTGAAGGACGGGGAGAGGGGGCGCCTGCGTTTCGGCTGATCCTTCTCCCCGTCACTATACGGGGAGAAGGTGCCGGCAGGCGGATGAGGGGCGGCGCCGTCGTTCGCAGTCGATGATGCTATCGAAAAACGCAGGGCCGTCCACTTGGGGGCCTGTCTGTCCTGAGCTTACTTGCCCGGCTTGTACCAGCTGTCGAGGCCGTCCTGCAGCTTCTTGGCGGCAGCTTCCGGCGTGTCGGTGCCGTTGATGACGTTGGCCGATTCAACCCAGGTTTCGTTCTCGAGGTTCGGCGTGCCGCGCGACAGGATCTGGTAGGTCGAGCGGATCGTCGACTTGCACTTGTCGCGCCAGGAGACGAATTCCTGCGCCAGCGGGTCTTCCATCTTCACCGGGGTGGAATTTAGGCTGAAGAAGCCCGGCAAAGCGTTGGCGTAGATGGTGGCGAAGTCCGGCGAGGCGACCCAGGACAGGAAGGTCTTGGCCGCGTCGGCATTCTTCGACGCCGCATTCAGGCCCATGCCGATATCGGTATGGTCGGAGATGTAGCAGGTGTCGCCGGCCTTCTCGACCGGCGGCGGGAAGGCGCCCATCTTGAACTGCGCCTGGGTGTTGAACAGGCCGATCTCCCACGATCCCGCCGGGTAGATGGCGGCGCGGCCAAGCGTGAACAGGTTCTGGCTGTCCGGATAGGTCTGGGCCTCGAAGCCGTCGCCGAGATAAGGCTTCCACTTGGCCAGTTCCTCATAGGGAGCAACCCAGTCCTTGTCGGTCAGCTTCTGGTCGCCCTTGATCAGCGCTGCGCGGCCCTCTTCGCCCTTCCAGTAGTTCGGACCGATGTTCTGATAGCCCATGGTCGCGGCTTCCCATAGGTCCTTGGTGCCCATGGCCATCGGGATGTAGGTGCCGTCGGCCTTGATCTTGTCGAGCGCGGCGAAGAACTCGTCACGCGTCGTCGGCACCTTGAGGCCGAGCTTGTCGAAGGCGTCCTTGTTGTAGATGAAGCCGTGAATGACCGAGGCCATCGGGACGCAGAAGCTCGCCTTGCCGTCGTCGGTCTGCCATGCCGCCTTGGCGACCGGTGAGAAGTTCTCCATGCCGGGCAGCGAAGACAGATCGGCAAGGTTGCCCTTCTTGAACAGTTCGAGCGATTTGTCGAACGGGCGGCAGGTGATCAGGTCGCCAGCCGAGCCGGCGGCGAGCTTGGCGCCGAGTGCGGCGTCATACTCGGTCGGCGCCGACGGTGCGAACACCACTTTGATGCCCGGGTTCTTGGCCTCAAAAGCCGGGATCAGCTTGTCCTTCCAGATGGCAAGGTCGTCGCCGCGCCAGCTTTCGATATTGAGCGTTACGTCATCGGCGTGAGCCAACCCGGCGGTGCCGAGAATGCTGGTGCCGAGAAGCAGTGCCGTCAGTAATTTCGTTGTCATGCTAGTCTCCCTGTTGACCTTTTTCAGGTTCGGTTTTGAGAACAGGGGCCTTCGCGCCCTTGTTCCCCTCGATCGCGGAAAGGGCCGGCCGCAGCTTCTGGCCGGTCCCTTCCAGTATCTTCTCGGCCGCAACGGCGTTGGCAGCGCCGGCGGCGAGCAGAATGGCTGTCTTGACGACGCCGCCGCTCGCTTCGAGCAGCCGCACGGCGTCTTGCCGGTCGCGGCCGCTGATAGCGGCGACGATGCGAGCCGCGCGGTCGCGCAGCTTGATGTTGTCGGCGGTGAGATTGACCATGTAGCCGTCATGGACATGGCCGAGATGAATGGCGGTAAGCGTCGACAGCATGTTGAGCGCGATCTTCTGGGCAGTGCCGGCGCCCATGCGCGTCGAGCCGGCAATCACCTCCGGTGGCGTCTCGAGCAGGATGGCGACGTCGGCCAGCCTGAGCAGGGGCGTGTCCTTGTTGTTGGCAATGGCGATGGTTGCCGCGCCCCGGCTGCGCGCATCCTTCAGCGCCTGCACCGCATAGGGCGTCGAGCCGCTGGCCGAAATCGTGATCAGGCAGTCGCCCTTGCCGATGCCGGCGCCGGCAATTGCCGTCGAGGCTTCGTCGGTGTCGTCTTCCGGTCCGCCGGCCAGGGTCTTGAAAGCGTCGTCGCCACCGGCGATGAGGATGGCGATGCGTTCGCGCTTGATGCCGAAGGTGCCGGGCAACTCCAGCGCGTCGGCCAGCGCCATCAGGCCGGAGCTGCCGGCCGCAGCATAGGCGAGCTTGCCGCCGCCGTTCAGCCGCTCGGCGATGATTTCGGCTGCGGCGGCGATGGCGGGAATGGCGTCGCGCACAGCCTTGGCGGCCTCGATCTGCGCATTGACCAAAGAAGAAAGGATGGCGTCCGGGGCCTGGATGTCCAGTCCCTCGGCATTGCTGTGAAGCGCTTCGGTGCGCGGTTCGGTCATCCCTGTCCCTCCGATGGAAGAACAATACCAAAAAAATACCACTTGTCCACACGCATTAACGAAATTGCGAACTGGAAATCGTTGAGCCGGCAAAATTCCCGGGTTTTTCAACCTGATACGCCTTAATCTTTTTGAAACGGAAATTAATCCCTTGGCTATTGGTATTTTATTGGTATTATCCGCCCGGAGGAGACATCGCGTGAAATTCGTGCTCGGTATCGACGGCGGCGGCACCAGCTGCAGGGCAGCCCTTGCGACAGGCGATGGCGTTGTCATTGGCCGTGCCAAAAGCGGCGCCGCCAACATCCGCACCGATCTCACCGGCGCTCGCACCCACATCGTCGAGGCTGCTCGTCAGGCCTTCATCGCCGCCGGGCAAGATCCGGACCTGATCCCGCAGACACCAGCCATTCTCGGCCTTGCCGGCGCCAATGTCGGCACCTACCGCCAGCAGCTTGAAGCAATCCTGCCGTTCAGCATCAGCCGCGTCGAGACGGACGCCGAGATCGCGCTCGAAGGGGCAGTCGGCTCTGGTGACGGCGCCATGGCCATCCTCGGCACCGGCACCGCCTATATGGCGCGCAAGGGCGGCACGTCGCGCGCCATCGGCGGCTGGGGCTTTCAGGTCGGTGATCAAGGCAGCGGCGCCCGGATCGGCCGCGACCTGCTGGAGCAGACGCTGCTCGCCCATGACGGCGTCCGGCCGCGCTCAGTCCTGACCGACAGCATGATGGGCATTTTCCGCAACAATCCCGAAGACGTGGTCGAGTTCACCACCAATGCCAAGCCCGGCGATTTCGGCGGCTTCGCGCCCAAGGTTTTCGAGCATGCCGAGAAGGGCGACAGCGTCGCCAACTGGATCGTGGACAAGTCGGTTGCCGATGTCGAGGAGTCGCTCCACGCGCTCGACCTCTCTGATGACGCCCCGCTCTGCCTGCTCGGCGGGCTGGCGCCGCTCTATGGGCCGCGCCTTTCCCAGCGCTACCAGGCGCTGGTGAAAGCGCCGCTCGACGATGCGCTGGGCGGCGCCGTGCAGATGGCGGCCCGCATCTTCGCCAAAGCGGAGGCGACGCGATGAGCGACGCCGCCGACCAGATCTTCGCCACGCTGAAGCAGTCGTCGCAGAGCGGCGCCCCGCTCTATCTGCAGCTCAGGAAAAGCATCGAGGACGCCGTCAATCGCGGCCTGATCGGGCCGGGCGATGCGCTGCCTTCCGAGCGCGACATCGCCACCAAGGCCGACATTTCGCGCGTCACCGTGCGCAAGGCGGTGCAGGATCTGGTCAAGGGCGGCATCCTCGTGCAGCGCCACGGCTCCGGCACCTTCGTCGCGCCGCGCATGGAGCGCGTCGAGCAGTCGCTCTCCAGGCTCACTTCATTTACCGAGGACATGGCAAGGCGCGGCATGGCGGTGCGTTCAGCCTGGCTCGATCGCGACCTCTACCCGCCCTCGCCCGACGAGATGATGGTGCTCGGCCTGTCGTCGAACGAGCTGGTGGCGCGCGTGGCGCGCCTGCGCATCGCAAACGACACGCCGCTGGCCATCGAGCGCGCCTCGTTGTCGGCCAGCGTGCTGCCGGATCCGGCCGGGATAGGCTCGTCACTCTATGCGGCGCTGCAACTGACCGGTAACCGGCCGGTGCGGGCGGTGCAGCGCATATCGGCCGCCAATCTCGGCGACGCCGATGCGCGTCTGCTCGAAGTGCCATCCGGCATTGCCGGCCTGCACATCGAACGCATTTCCTATCTCGCGAGCGGCAAGGTGATCGAGTTCACCCGCTCCATCTACCGCGGCGATGCCTATGATTTCGTCGCCGAATTGCGCCTGACAGGGCCGAGCGAAGAGGGCCGACCATGATCCCCAAGACCACCCATATGCGGCGCGAGATCGACGAAATTCCGCAAGCCGTCGCTCGCCTGCTCGATGGCTCGGCGGCGGTGCTGACCGAGGCCGGACGCGGCATTCGCGAGCGCGATCCGAGCTTCGTCGTTACCGTCGCGCGCGGTTCGTCCGACCATGCCGCCACCTTCATGAAATATGCCGTCGAACTGACCGCCGGCCTGGCCGTCGCTTCGGTCGGCCCATCGGTCGCCTCGATCTACGGCGCCAAGCTCAAGCTCGCCGGTTCGGCTTGCCTCGCCATCTCGCAATCCGGCAAAAGCCCTGATATCGTCGCCATGGCCGAGACGGCACGAGCCGGCGGTGCGCTCACCGTCGCCATCACCAACACCGCCGATTCGCCGCTGGCGCGGGCTTCGGATTTTGCCATCGACATTCTGGCCGGCCCCGAGCGCAGCGTCGCGGCGACCAAGACATTCGTCAATTCGGCGGTCGCCGGCCTGGCGCTGATGGCGCATTGCACCGGCGACGACAGACTGCTGGCCGCCCTTGCCCGCCTGCCCGAGCATTTCAGCAAGGCGATCGCCTGCGACTGGATGGCGCTGGCCGGCGCATTGGAGACGCCGCAATCGCTGTTCATCCTGGGACGTGGCCCGTCGGCGGCGATGGCCAACGAGGCGGCGCTGAAATTCAAGGAGACCTGCGGCATGCATGCAGAGGCCTATAGCGCCGCCGAAGTCATGCACGGCCCGCTGGCCCTGGTCGGGCCAGGCTTCCCGGTGCTGGCGCTCGCCGCCCGCGATGCCTCCGAGCCGTCCGTGGCAGAGGCTGCCGACAACCTTGCCGGCAAGGGTGCAGCAGTTTTTGTAACCTCGGACAAAGCCAAGAGCGCGGCGCGGCTGCCGCATGTCGCCACCGGTCATCCCTTGACTGACCCGCTGACGCTGATCGTCTCCTTCTACGGCTTCGTCGAAGCCTTCGCCCGCCATCGCGGCCTCGATCCGGATGTACCGCGCAATCTGCGCAAGGTGACGGAAACCGTATGAGCGACCGTTTTGCCCTGACTGGCGCCCGAATTTTCGATGGCGACGACTGGCATGACAACGCCGCCCTTGTCGTGCACGGCGATGTGGTCGAAGGCATTCATCCCGTCGGCGCCATTCCGTCGGGCGTTGCCCGCATCGACGCCGGGGGCGGCATGCTGGTGCCGGGTTTTGTCGACCTGCAGGTCAATGGCGGCGGCGGCGTCATGCTCAACGACCATCCCGATGTCGCCTCGCTGGCAACAATCTGCCGGGCGCATGCGCCGTTCGGCACGACCGCACTGCTGCCGACGCTGATCACAGATACGCCTGACATCACCGCCGCGGCCATTGCCGCCGGCACCGGGGCGGCACGGCAAAAACTGCCGGGATTTCTCGGCCTGCATCTCGAAGGGCCGCATCTCTCCGTCGCTCGCAAGGGCGCGCATGAACCGGCGCTGATCCGGCCGATGACGGATGCGGATGAAGCGGCGCTGGTCGCGGCACGCAAAAACCTGCCGGTGCTGCTGACGACGATAGCGCCTGAATCCGTCGAGCCTGCCCGCGTTGCGGCCTTGGCCAAGGCCGGTGTGATTGTCAGCCTCGGCCATTCCGACACCGGCTACGCCACGGCCAGAGCCTTTGCCGATGCCGGCGCCAGCGTGGTCACACATCTGTTCAACGCCATGAGCCAGATCGGCAACCGTGAGCCGGGGCTGGCGGGTGCGGCCATCGACATAGGCAGTCTGTCGGCCGGGATCATCGCCGACGGCATCCATGTCGATCCCGCCACCATGGCAATCGCGCTGCGCGCCAAGCAGGGGCCGGGCAGGATCGTGCTGGTCACCGACGCCATGGCGACGATCGGCACCGACATGACGTCGTTCACCCTTAACGGCCGCATCATCTATCGCAAGGATGGCAGCCTGAGGCTGGCCGACGGCACGCTGGCCGGCGCCGATCTCGATATGATCTCGGCCGTCCGCTACATGCACAGGATCGTCGGGCTGGACCTGTCGGAAGCGTTGCGCATGGCCTCGCTCTATCCGGCGCAGGCGGTCGGCCAGGCCCACCGGCTCGGCCGCTTCGCCAATGGCACGGCTGCCGATATCGTCGCTCTGTCGGACGCCCTCGACGTCAACGGCGTCTGGATCGGCGGCGACAAGGTTTTTGCAGGCGCGGACAGTCCGCGCTAAAGTCCACCCATGCATGATGTCGACTGCGTTGTCGCCGGAGCCGGTGTTGTCGGCCTCGCCATTGCCCGCGCGCTGGCGCTGTCGGGCCGCGAGGTGCTGGTGGTCGAGAAGGCCGCAGCCATCGGCACGGGCACCAGTTCGCGCAATTCGGAAGTCATCCATGCCGGGCTTCATTATACGCCGGGCAGCCTGAAGGCCCGTCTCTGCGTCAACGGCCGCGAGCGTCTCTATGCCTATTGCCGCGAGCACGACGTCGCCCATCATCGCACCGGCAAACTGATCGTTGCCGTCGAACCCGACCAGTTGGACAAACTGCAGGCGATCCAGATCAACGCGGCGCAATGCGGAGTCGGTGACCTCAAGCTTTTGACGCGCGCAGAGGCCGAAAGCCTGGAACCGGCGCTGAGCTGCGCCGGCGCGCTGCTGTCGCCGTCGACCGGCATCGTCGACAGCCAGGCGCTGATGCTGTCATTGCGTGGAGACGCGGAAGCGGCCGGCGCATCTTTCGCCTTGCTCACCGTTGTCTCAGGCGCGAGCATCGAAGCCGACGGCATCCGGATCGACACGCGCGACGCCGATGGCGAGGGTTTCACCTTGAAGACCGGCGCCTTCATCAACGCCGCCGGCCTCGACGCGCAGGCGCTCGCCGGCCGCATCGAAGGCCTCCCGCAAGACCGTGTTCCGCCGCTGTGGCTGGCGCGCGGCAATTATTTCGCGCTTTCCGGTCGCTCGCCCTTTTCGCGGCTGATCTATCCGGTGCCAGTCCATGGCGGCCTCGGCGTGCATCTGACCCTCGACATGTCGGGGAGCGCGCGCTTTGGCCCGGATGTCGAATGGATCGATCGCGTCGACTATACCGTCGATCCCGCACGAGGCGATGCCTTCTACGACGAAATCAGGCGCTACTGGTCCGGCCTGGCGGACGGCGCCCTGCAACCGGCATATGCCGGCGTCAGGCCGAAACTGTCCGGTCCAGGCCAGCCGGCCGCCGACTTCGTCATCCGGGGACCGGCTGACCACGGGGGCGGTCAGATCGTGAATCTGTTCGGCATCGAGAGCCCTGGCCTTACCGCCAGCCTCGCCATCGCAGAACATGTCGTTGGGCTTTTATATCAGCAATGACGGGCGTTTCCTGAAACGTCGGGCAGGCGCATACCATGAAACCTTTTGATATGGAGGTCGTTGTCGGGGCATATGTCCGAGGCAAAACCCAAATCGAAACCGGCCGACGGCATCGAAGCGCGCGATGCCACGAAGTCGCGTCGGGAAAAGCCGTCACGGCAAACGCGCGGAGATGGACCGCGCGAGGGCACGCCGCGCGAGAAAAAAGCATCGGCCGCCGAAGCCGCGTCCGAGCCCGTTGGCGAGGCTGCGCCGCCGCCGGATGCCGTCGAACCCGATCCCAAGCTGACGCCGGAGCAGGCCGAGCAGGCGCGCAAGAAATATCTGCTGCGGCGTTTCTGGATCAGCGGGCGCGGCTATTGGGGGAGGCATGGCGACAAGCTCGCCTGGCCTTTGACGATCGGAGTGCTGCTGCTGATCTGCATCAACATCGGTTTCCAGTATGGCATCAACGTCTGGAACCGCTCGATGTTCGATGCCCTCGAGCAGCGCAACGCCCGCACGGTCTATCTCCTCAGCGCCGTATTCGTGCCGCTGGTGATCTGCAGCGGCAGCCTTGTCGTCGCGCAGGTCTACCTGCGCATGACGATCCAGCGCCGCTGGCGTTCCTGGCTGACCACCGGGGTCGTCGCGCGCTGGCTGGCAAACGGCCGCTACTACCAGCTGAACCTCGTGGGCGGCGACCACCAGAACCCCGAGGCCCGCATGACCGAGGATCTGCGCATCGCCACCGAGTCGCCGGTCGATTTCACCGCCGGCGTCCTCAACGCGTTCCTGTCGGCCTCGACCTTTATCGTCGTGCTGTGGACCATCGGCGGCGCGCTCACCCTGCCGATCGGCCGTGAGAGCATCACCATTCCCGGCTTTCTGGTCATCACCGCGATCATCTATGCCGCCATCACCTCGACCTCGATGGTGGTCATCGGCCGCGATTTCGTCCAGCTCTCCGAGCGGAAGAACCAGGCGGAGGCCGAACTGCGCTACACGCTGACGCGCGTGCGCGAAAACGGCGAGAGCATCGCCTTGCTGGGAGGCGAGGACGAGGAGCGCAGCGGCATCGACAGAAATTTCGGCCACGTGCTGAGGCAATGGGCTCTGCTGACCGGACAGCACATGCGCACGGCGGCGGTGTCGCAGGGATCGAGCCTGTTTGCGCCGGTCGTGCCGATCCTTTTGTGCGCGCCAAAATTCCTCGAAGGCTCGATGACGCTTGGCGAGGTGATGCAGGCGGCGTCTGCCTTTGGCATCGTGCAAGGCGCGTTCGGCTGGCTGGTCGACAACTATCCGCGCCTTGCCGACTGGAACGCCTCCGCGCGGCGCATTGCCTCGCTGATGATGTCGCTAGACGGGCTCGAGCGCGCCGAGCAGAGCGATGCGCTCGGACGCATCAACCGAGGCGAAGCCGAAGACGGCGCCATCCTCAGCCTCGACAATCTTTCCGTGACACTCGACGACGGCACCTCCGTGGTCAAGGAAACCGAGGTCGTGATCGAGCCGGGCGAGCGGGTGCTGGTTTCAGGCGAATCCGGTTCAGGCAAGTCGACGCTGGTGCGGGCCGTCGCGGGCCTGTGGCCATGGGGCGGCGGCAGCGTCAATTTCCACACCGACAGGCGCCTGTTCATGCTGCCGCAACGCCCCTACATCCCTTCCGGAACGCTTCGCCGCGCGGTCGCCTATCCCGCGGCGGCGGACAAGTGGACCATCAAGCAAATCAAGGCTGCCCTCGACAAGGTGGGGCTTGGCTATCTCACCGGCAGGATCAAGGAAGAGGCGCCATGGGACCAGACGCTGTCGGGCGGCGAAAAGCAACGCCTCGCCTTCGCGCGCCTGCTGCTGCATCGCCCCGATATCGTGGTGCTGGATGAAGCGACTTCGGCGCTCGACGAGAAGAGCCAGGACACGATGATGTTGACGGTGATCCGCGAACTGCCTGACGTCACCATCATCAGCGTGGCGCATCGTGCGGAGCTCGAAGCCTTCCACAGCCGCAAGATCACCCTGGAGCGGCGCGAGGGCGGCGCCAAGCTCGTCAGCGACGTCGACCTCATCCCGCGCAAGCGCAAACGCAGCCTGCTGAACCGCGCTTTGTGGGGTTCCAGCACTCGGGTGAAAAAGCCGCGCAGGTAAAAGGCGCCACTGCCGAACCGCGAACAGATGTCCAGGCGAAGCGCTTGGGCAAAGACATTAGCCGGCTATGGATTAGCCGTAGAGACCCTTGTAGGTCTCGCGCAGCAGGTTCTTCTGCACCTTGCCCATCGTGTTGCGCGGCAGCTCATCGACGAAGATCACCTGCTTCGGGTGCTTGTATTTGGCCAGCTGGCCGGCAATGGCGCCAACGATCTCGGCCCCGGTGATCTGCGATGCCGGCGCCCGCACCACGACAGCGGTGACGCCTTCGCCGAAATCGGGATGGGCAATTCCGATGACGGCACTTTCCAAGACGCCGGCAACGGCGTCGATCTCGCTCTCGATCTCCTTGGGATAGATGTTGTAGCCGCCGGAGATAATGAGATCCTTGCCGCGGCCGACGATGTGGACGTAGCCGTCCGCGTCGATGATGCCGAGGTCGCCGGTGATGAAGAAGCCGTCCTTGCGAAACTCCGCCTTGGTTTTTTCCGGCATGCGCCAATAGCCGGAAAAGACATTCGGACCTTTGACCTCGATCATGCCGACTTCACCCTGGCCAAGCGCATCGCCGCTGTCAGGGTCGGCGATGCGCAGCGAAACGCCGGGCAGCGGGAAGCCGACCGTGCCGGCCCGACGCTCGCCCTCATAGGGGTTCGACGTGTTCATGTTGGTCTCGGTCATGCCGTAGCGCTCGAGAATGGCGTGGCCGGTGCGCTCGCGCCAGGCGTTGTGCGTTTCGGCGAGCAGCGGCGCCGAGCCGGAAACGAACAGGCGGATGTTCTTCGCCGCCTGGGCATCCAGCCCGTCCTGCTGCAGGAGCCTGGTATAGAAGGTCGGCACCCCCATCAGCACTGTCGCGCGGGGCAAGAGCGAGACGATGCGGCCGGCGTCGAATTTCTGCTCGAACAGCATCGAGGCGCCGGCCATCAGGGTGACGTTGGTGGCGACGAACAGGCCGTGCGTGTGGAAGATCGGCAGGGCATGGATCAGCACGTCATCCCCGGTGAAACGCCATTGCTCGACCAGCACGCGCGCATTGGAGGCCAGGTTTTCGTGGCTGAGCATGGCGCCCTTGGAGCGTCCGGTGGTGCCCGATGTGTAAAGGATTGCGGCCAGATCGTTCGGCCCGCGCGCCACGGCGTCGAAATCCGTGGGCTGTTGTGCCGCCAGTTCGGTCAGCGAGCCCTCACCATTGCTGCCAAGCGTGACGGTGGCAGCACCCGACGCCTGCGCCAACGGCGCGATAGCGCCGGCGCGGGCCGGGTCGCAGACGACCAGCCGCGGCTCGGCATCCCCGAAGAAATAGCCGAGTTCGGCCAGCGTGTAGGCGGTGTTGAGCGGCAGGAAGACCGCGCCGGCGCGCAGGCAGGCGAGGTAAAGGAAAATGCATTCGGGGCTTTTTTCGACCTGCACGGCAACGCGGTCGCCAGGCTCGACGCCGAAATGCCTCAGCGCATGTGCCAGCTGTGCCGATTGCGCCAGCATGTCGCGATAGGCGATCGCGCGTCCGTCATCGGTCGCCATCAGGATGCGCTCGGAGGCTGAAATCCGGCTGCGGAACGCGTCGAACAGGTGATTGGTCATGCGCCTTCCCTAGAGCATGATGCCGAAAAGTGTGAAGCGGTTTTCGGAGGACATGCTCTACCCTTTGATTTAGCCGGATGATTTCAGGTCGATTCGGCCTGAAATCATCCGGCTCTAGCGCATGGCCTTGGAACAAAGGAAACGATTTCGCCTCCGTCCGGCAAAAACGTGAAATCGGGTTTGCCGCCGATCAGATGAAGGCAAGCGGACTTGGATAGCGGGCGATTTTGGATAGCGGGCGGATTTTGGATAGCGGACCGGAAGCGCTTCTATCTGCGGCTGCGCAGCGCCTTGGTGGCGCTCACGCGTGGATCGCCGCTGTCGTTGAAGCGCTCCATGCACATGGCTGCCGTCAGACGGTAGTGGTTGAGGAGGGCTTCAACGGCGCCGTCGGCATCGCCATCCACCGTGCGCTCCGCAATCAGCCGATGTTCACTGATTTCGTCGCGCTCGCTGCCGTCCTGGGAGATCAGCCGGTAACGGGAGGCCTGATCCGAAAGCTGGTCGCAAAAGCCGGTCAGCCAATGCGAGCGGCAGCCTGCGATCAGTGCCCGATGGAAGGCGCGGTGCAGCTTTTCCCATTCCGGATTGTTCGAGGACGGATCCTCCGGCAAGCGGCGCGGGGCACGCGCCAGGCGATGCAAGGCCAGCACGAGCTGCTCTTCCCATTCGCCGGTGCGGTTGGCAATGGATTCACGCAGCGCCCGCTCTTCCAGCCAGCAGCGGGTGCGCGTCAATTCCTCGAGTTCCGGGGCACTGACCGGCATGATGAAGAAACCGCGCTGGTCGTGGCGGCCGAGCAGGCCTTCCGAAGCAAGTCGGTTGAGGGCCTCGCGAACCGGTGAGGCGCCGGCGCCGTAACGGGAAACCACCCATTCGACACGAAGCTTGCTTTCACTTTCAAACACGCCGCGCAGGAGATCGTCGCGAAGCTGTTGATAGACCGTACTAGCGAGTGTGCTCTTGGGTCCCGCGCCTTCGCTCACATCGGCAGATCCGTAGGTCAATATGACTCCTGTAGCTCTCCCATGCTCCGCTAGCCCGTTCGCGAAGCAAACGATTTCCCCTTGTAAATTTACTGTAACTCCTAAGGCATCCGCCCCTCAAGCGAAAGATCACGATATTCGACTTAAAGAGGAAGGTTGACCGCATCTTATCCGCCGGAAGTAACTAAAATCGTGAAAAACTTGTTCTTCTGAAGAAAGTTTGTCTGCCAGCATGGCAGGTGCCCTCGAGAAACAGCTTCGAGATCCCGAATACGGATAATTTTTTCTTAACGCGCGTCATGCCGCCGGATTGACCTCTCCCCGCATGCAGATCCCTTCGGCAGTTATCCACTAGATTTATGGGCCAAAACTAGTGCCGGATGCCGCGATCCTGTCGCTTGCCGCGATGCCCTTGCGGCTGCCACCCGTTGACGGCTTTTTGGGAGATCGAAGGATCAGGCAGGGAGATCAGGCCGAGGAGAACCGACCAGCCGGGAACTTGCCCTGGAACTGATGTCAGCCGGCAGCCCGGTCGGCCGCGGTTCGGATGGCTTCTATATTGGCCCGGTAGGCTTCGACGCTGCCGCCCTTGAAGATGGCGGCGCCCGCCACCAGCACATCGGCACCGGCTGATGTGACCAGGTGGGCGGTTTCCGGCGACACGCCGCCGTCGATCTCGATGCGAATCGGCCGGTTGCCGATCAGCGCTTTCACCCGCTTGACCTTGTCGACCATGGCCGGGATGAAGGCCTGGCCGCCAAAGCCCGGATTGACGGTCATGATCAGGATCAGGTCAAGCCGGTCGAGCACATATTCGATCGCACTTTCCGGCGTCGCCGGATTGAGCGATACGCCAGCCTTCTTGCCGAGATCCTTGATGGTCTGAAGCGAGCGGTCGAGATGCGGCCCGGCCTCGGCATGCACGGTCATGCCGTCGCAGCCGGCATCGGCAAAGGCGGCCAGATAAGGATCGGCCGGCGCAATCATCAAATGGCAGTCGAAAAAGGCCTTGGTGCGGTTGCGGATGGCCTTGATCACCGGCGGGCCGAAGGTGATGTTGGGCACGAAATGCCCGTCCATCACGTCGAGATGAATCCAGTCGGCGCCGGCCGCCGCCACCGCCTCGACCTCGTCGCCGAGCTTCGAGAAATCCGACGCCAGCACCGATGGCGCGATCAGGGTCTTCCTGCTCATGATGCGGCCCCTTTGGGCGCCCTGTTTGCGGGCGCGGCCTTGACGACTGCTAGAGCAATTCCAGGAAAAGTGGGAACGGCTTTCCGTCCGGAATTGCGTGAAAACAAAGAGATAGAGCGGTTCGGCGTTTCCACGAAACGATGAACTGCTCTAGACCATGATCCCGAAAAGGGAAAGTCGGTATTTGCTGCGCCCGGCAGCGGGTTCGGCGAATACCTGGCCGCCCGATCGCCGCAGCGCGCCCAAGGAAAACCCCGCCGGATCGCTCCGACGGGGCTCTGAATTTTGACTCGTATCCAGATCCTATGGCTTGAAGTTGGCCGCCGGATCCCTTTGCGGCTGTACCTGCGTCTGCGGCGTGCGCTTCGGTATGAACTGCTGAAGGACACCTGGATTGAGCAACAGGGTCGGATCGAGCGACGGCTGCTGCCGGATGGCTCTGCAGTTCGGGAACCGACCAACGGTGCCTTCGGGGCAGCGCCGCCTGATGATCGGCACGCACTGGCCGCCGACCATCTGCGAGCCCGGGGCGCAGTCTCCCACCTGCGGCCTCGGCTTGCGGCATGCGCCGTCGATCACCTGGGTGCCGCGCGGGCAAACACACTCGCCGCGCTTGTTGTGCACCTGGCCGCGTATGTCGCACTGTTCCAGCACAGGCTTCTTCTGCCGGCAGGCATTGCCTTGCACCTCGGTACCCCGCGGGCAGACACAATTGCCGTTGGCGTCGTGGACCTGGCCGCGGATCGAGCACTGCTCGGGCTTCGGCCGGATCGGCCGGCAGACCTTGCCCCTGACTTCTGTGCCGTCCGGGCAGACGCAATCGCCATTGGCGTTTTGGATCTGACCACGGATCGAGCATTGTTCAGGCTTTGGCCGGATCGGCCGGCAGGCTCCATTGCGCACCTCTGTCCCACGCGGGCAGACACAATCGCCATCGGCGTCATGAACCTGGCCGCGTATGCCGCACTGCTCGGGCTTCTGCTTGTCGCGCACGCAGGCATTTGCCTGTCGGTCGAGATGCGTACCTTCCGGGCAGTAGCAGCCATTGCCGTCCGACGTCGGGACCGAACCGGGGATGGTGCAGCCAGGCTTGTCGGTCTTGACGCAAGCGCCGTTCTCAAGCTCGGTTCCGCGCGGGCAGACACAGCGTCCATCCTCGGTGCGGATCTGGCCCTTGAGCAGCACGCAGGGCCTCGGATCCTTCGGCTGGATGATGACGCCGCCGTCGGGCGAGCACTGGCCGTTGCGGAACGCCGTGCCTTCCGGACACACGCACCGGCCGGCATCGTTCATGACGAAGCCTGGCGAGCATTCCTTCTTCACCTCGCGCTTGATGGTGAACGGATGGCAGGCATAGGCCTTGCCGCGATCGCCCTGGACGTTGGTCAGGTCGCCGGGCAGTACGTCGCCGCCGCCTTGCACCCTGGTGTCGGGAGACAAGACGCCGACGCAGTTCTGGCCGCTGACGTTGCCCCGCAGATTGACCAAGGGAGCGTCGGGAAGGACCACGGTGACCTTGTGCACATGGCTTTCCCCGGCGCCGAGCGTCAGGTTGGCAATGCAGGTCAACGGCAAGGTCGTCGGTTCGGGCGAGCAGCCGAAGGGCGGTTCGATCGAGGTGATCGCGACGCCTTGCAGCCGCCCCAGCCCGTCCACCCCGATCGCATCGCCGATGCGGACCGGACCGGAGAAGGCGGTCTGGCCATCATTGGTGATGGTGATCTCGAACGAGCAGGGTTGCCCCGGCTGGCACTCGGCATCGCCGGTCTTCTTGACGCTGATGGTGGACGTGCCGCCGCCCTTGGCGCAGGCCTGGCCGATCGGGTAGACGACGTCGTCTCCAGGGGCCGGGCCGTATGAGCCGCGTGCGCAGTTCTCGAACGCGCCATTGGCCAAGACCGTCACGTCGAAGTGCCTGGAGGTTCCGGGCGTCATCGCGGCGCCGGGTATCTGGCATGACAGCGCATTGGCCGGAACCGCTCCGCAGGCCCATTCCGCACCGTCGGGTGTGACGGTCTGGATCTGGACCGGCGCGCCACCCGATATCAGCGTGGCAGCATCGTTGACCCGCACCGGACCGGTGGGGGCAGAGGTGCCAAGGCTGATGACGGTGATGCGGCAGGAAACCACCGCCGCACCGGCGAGCGAGCCATTGCAGACCTTGGTGATGCGTAGGGTCGGCTTGCCGCCATTGGGATGACGGAAGCGTTCCTTGGCGCAGGCCTTGTTGTTGGTGAGGTCGACCTCACCGGAGACGGGCTTCAGCGCCGCGCAGTTCTCGACCGAATCCGACTGGTAGCCGGCCGGCATGACCGCCCTGACGACGATCGGCGTCGATGCGCCCGGCATCAGCACGATGCCGGCATTGTCGCAGCGGAACTGGCCGGGACCGTTCGGTCCGCATGTCCAGGGCGGAGACGGGCCGAAGGTCGAAGAGGCCGGCGCGCCGCCCGGGTAATTGTCGACAACCGTCAACGGCCCATTATAGGGGACGCTGCCATTGTTGATGATGTCGATCACGAAGTAGCAGATGCCGTCGGGCGTGCAGACCGGGATGCGGGCACGCTTCTTCAGGATCAAGTCGACCTTCTTGTCGACTGGGGGCCGGCAATCGCGGTCGCGGTCGCCACGCCGGCAGATCGGGATCGAGGCACAGCCGCGATCGTTCTGCTGGCTGCCGAACAGCGGCTTGCCGCTGGCGCCGTAATTATAGGTGGCGCAGTTGCGCAACGCGCTGCCTTGCCAACCACCCGCCGGCTTGAAGCCGAGCTTGAGGTTGATGGAGGCCCCCGGATTGAGCGTGGTCACCGGATAGGTGCACGTCATCGGGGTCACGCCGGGCATGCATACCCAGGGCGGGTTGGGCCCTGAATCCAGAGTCGAGCCGGCCGGCAGCGTCACCTCGTCGAGCACGATCTTGCCGTGATACGGCCCGTCGCCGACATTGGTGACCTTGATGGTGAAGTCGCAGCCGCCGCCCATCGTGCAACGCGTCACGTCGGCGCGTTTCTCGACCTTGAGGTCCGGTTCCTTGTCCTTGGGGGGACATCTCAAGTCACGCGGGATGACGATGTCGATGGTCTGCGTGCAGCATAGTCCCCAACCCTCCTTCGGGCCGGCATAGGTCTCGATGCCGGTGACGATGAGGTGGATGACGTCGCCGGGCGATGCACCGACGATCTTCCAGTTCAGCACACCGCCGCCCGCCGGCACCAATTGCGTGTCGGGGATGATGGTGATGCCTGGGGTCGTCGTCGATACCTGCACCCATTTGCCGCCCATCTCCGGGCCGACAGGCATGTGGTAGATGAACGCGCCGCCGCCTTGCACGCAATCGACCGTGCCGCGCTCCACCTTGAAACATTCCCGGTCGGGAGGCGGAGGCCGCTTGTCACAGTTGGTGAGGTCGATCTTGATCGAGGTCTTGGCCCCGGTCTTGTAGTCGCCGTCGTCGGGCTTGCCCGGATCCTGCGACGGGATGATGGCCCCCGTGCCGACGCCCGGCGTCACCTTGATCATGCCCTGGTTGTCGACGATGGTCGGCGAAGGAAACGCCGCATGGTCGATCTTGGCGGTGATCTTGAAATTGATGACGCGTTCATTGCCAGCCCCAGCGCCGTCGAGATCGGTGGTGGAAATCCGGAAATCGGAAACCCTTGCCGTATCGTTCGGATTAGCCGAGGTGCTGATTGTCGCACCCGGCAGCGGTCCGCCAGACGCATCCGTGCCGTCGCCGGACACGTTGACGTTGACGATCGCAAGACCGTGCGGAAGCTGATCCTTGAAGTCGAGTTGGAGTTTCTTCAGCCTGGCCGAAAAGCTTGGGTCGGCAAAGCCTTGCGAGTCGCCGCGCAGGCCAAAGCTCAGGGAGTAGACGACGTAGTCGCAGCTCCTCTGTGTGCCTGTTTTGGTGAAGAACGGCACGATCCGTTCCGGCCTCGGATTGACGATTTTTGAATTGTCTAGGTCGAGCCGCAGTTCCGGAGTGATCGGGACTGCATCTTCGGCGTGGCTTGCCACAGGGGTGAACATGGCGACCGCGATACCGGCCGCCATCAGCCAGCGCGCGCCGCGCCTGGCATATGACAGGGGTTTCATGATGGTCTCCATGACGTTGGATTGACTGCTGTTCGCGGTCGGGGAAAGTGCGAGATTTTTCATCTTCCCCTCCTCAACGTTCGCAGCTGACGGCTGGGGTTCTGAGCGGCAAAGTCATCTTGCAGCAAGGGTAGTAGCCACCCTTGTCCTTGTCGGACTGCCTGTAGAAGCAAAGTCCAACATCGACTCTGTCGCCCGGAGAATGGCCGGTGATGTCGACCGTGTAAGGCTTACCGGGAGCATGCGACTGGGGTGATGTCACCCCGACGCCTGGTGTCATGGACTGGACCTTGATCGAATCGCCGCCAAAGCCGGCATGGTCATGGAGATAGAGGTCGGCCTGGAGGCCGCGAGGCGTGCAGTAGAACTGAACATCCTCGACATCGATGCACGGAGGCAGATCGCCGGGCGGTGGGAAGCCCGGCGGATAGAACGGCGGCAGATAACCGCCTGGGATCTCTTCATAATAGCCGGCACGGCCGTCGCAGGGGTGCCAGACCTCGACGTCGCCGACATGGCCTTCCACTTCTGGGTCTTCGAAATAGCCGTCGAAGTCGACGAACCACGAGCCGAAAGGCGGCACGTTGGCCGGCTTGACCAACGGCGTCGGCGTGATCTGCACGCCGTGCACGGCAAGCGGCCCGCCGGCGGCGAGCTGGTCGGCAAGTGTCGGGTTGTCGCGCAGCTTGTCGCCGGTGTTGACCAGCGTGTCGGTGCACACGCCGGTGTCGAGATTGCCGTCGGCGTCATAGCCATATTGCAGGTCGAGCCCACCGGCCGACTGCCGGTTGCCTTGCGGGAAGCCGACTGCATATTCCTGCGGCTCTTCCACCCAGACCGATTCCGTCGCCGGATCGTCCGGGTTTTCGCGCCAGTAGCGGATGACCTCGCCCTTGCCGGAATCGGCGAACTGGCTGTAATCGTAGCGATTCTCGACCGGGCCGCGCTGCGCCAGATACATGAAGCCCTGGTTGTCGAAGGCGATGTCGGTGACGGCGTAGTCCTTGTCGGCCTTGACCGTCAGCTCCCAGCGCGGATCACCGGCAAAGCTGCCATCGCGGGCAATGCCAACCGACCAGATCTCGGCCTTTTCGCCGACCGAATAATAGAGCCGGCCGCCATGATAGGCGACGGACCAGACGCGGCGTTCGTCCTGCGTGTAGCCCCATGTGTCGGGGTCTTCCGAGTCGAAGGCAGCACCCTGTATGTCCATCACCGCACCGTCATCGGCGACGGGAGCCAGCCCATGCGCCGGCCGCCCGGCAACGCCGTGATCGAATGTGTCGATCAGCGTGCCGTTGGCGTCGAGGCGGTGGATGAAGCCCGTGTCGAGGTCGCTGGCGAAGAACTCGCGGTGATTGCTGTCGAAGCTGATGTCGCCGATGCCGGAACCGCTGTTGGTGTCAATGTCGGCGAATTTGGAGACCGCGCCGGTGATGCCGTCGATCTTCCAGATCGTGCCCGGACCGCCACCGCTTTCGGTGCCGAACTGGCCGTCCATGAAGACGGCGCCTGCGGTTCCGCGGCGCTGTCGCTCGGGCCGACCGTCGGCATCTTCGTCCGGGGTGACGATACGGATGCCGTGCAGCGAGGTCGCGCCGGCATAGAGGTTGGGGACGCCCGTGGGAACGCCGTCGCGCACACCGTCATCATAGGTAATGGCGAACACCTGGCCGATCTGTTCGGCCGTCACCTCGAAAGACGGCGGCGTGTAGACGAGCTGGCCGGAAGCCGGTCCGCCGAGCGCCGAAACGTCGAAGACGCGCAAGGTGGCGCGCGTCGTGTCGATGAAGGTTTCGTCGACCGGGTCGACGCCGGGCGGCAGCCCCCCCCTTTCGGAATCGGCAGAGTCGAAATTGGGAATGACGGTGCCGGAAAATCCGGTGACCGCCATCGAGCCGGGATAGATGATCTGGGTTTCCTGCGCTTGGGCGGCTGTGTCCAACCAGAGCGTGGCGCTCAGCGCCAGGGCAAGCAAACCGCCGGCCAGATGGAGCGAACGGCGCAAACCGCCGCTTGGAGACGACATGGACGCGCCGCGATCGCAGGACATAAAACTCCCCCCGAAGTTTTCGGGAGGAACATCCGGTCCGGCCGCGCGAAACAGGGCAAGGCGCGGCGTTCCGGCACGTTCGTCCCTGATCGAATTGTCTGCTTTCCTCATCTTCACGATACGCCTGCTCCTGCGCAGGGTCAACGGAATCAGCCGAAAGCCCAGCGCATCGACTCCATCCCGAAGGCGGTGGTCGCGCTGAGCTTGCGTTGGTCCCGGAGACCGTGGAGCCTCTGGGGTCCTGGTCATGGGGGCATCCTTTCCGGCCCGCACCATGCGGCGCCTGGTCGTCAGTCGCAGGCTGAAGCGGAAAGGTTCATGCAAAACGGCGGCCGGGTCTGTCCGCCATTTCACAGAGGCGCGGCCAATTCCTTGTGTCAACTCAAGGTGGAAAACAGTCTTGGCGCGCGAAAGACCGGCCGGCTTACTTACCGTCAGTGCCGGCTTCTGCTAGCGTCTTCCCAACCCTGGGGGGATCATGACACGCAGGCACTTCGTTCTCTTGCTGGCGGCGCTTTTTCCATGTGCGTTGCCGGTCCATCAATCCGTAGCCAAGACCTTGGTCTACTGCACCGAGGTTAGCCCCGATACGTTCGATCCCGCACTCGCCTCCGGATCCCGCGACGCCTCGGCCACCGCTCTCTACAACCGCATGGTCGAGTTCGAGCCCGGCACCACCAAGGTGCGCCCCGGCCTTGCCGAAAGCTGGGAGATTTCCGACGATGGCCTCACCTACACATTCCACCTGCGGCAGGGCGTGAAATTCCACATCGTCGAGGGCTTTACGCCTAGTCGCGACTTCAATGCCGATGACGTGCTGTTCACCTTCGACCGGCAGGCCAACGCGCAGAACCCGTTCAACAATTACGCCAAACGCCAGTACATTTACTTCGACGGCATCGGCATGCCGGATCTTGTCGCCGGTTGGCGCAAGCTTGACGACCATACTGTGGTGATGACGCTGAAGGCGCCGCATTCGCCGATGCTTGCCGACCTGGCGATGGATTTCGCTTCGGTCGTTTCCAAGGAATATGCCGACAAGCTCGTCGCAGAGAAGCGGCTTCTCGACTTGGCGCTGAAGCCGGTCGGGACGGGTCCGTTCCAGCTTGTCGACTACCAGCAGGATGCAGTCATCCGCTACAAGGCCAATCCGGACTACTGGCGCGGCAAGCCGAAGATCGACGATCTCGTCTTCGCCATTGCCACCGATGCCAGCATTCGCATGGAAAAGCTGCGCGCCGGCGAATGCGATCTCATGCCCTATCCAAATCCGGCCGACCTGGAGGCGATCAAGGCGACGCCCGGAATCAAGGTCATGCGGCAGGAGGGCCTCAATACGGGATACCTCGCCTTCAACACCTTGCAGAAGCCCTTCGACGATCCAAGGGTGAGGAAGGCGATCGCCATTGCCATCGACACGCAGGCGCTGGTCGACGTCGTGTTCCGCGGCACCGGTGAAGTCGCACGCAATCCGCTGCCGCCGACCTCCTGGGCCTATGACAAGACGAGCCCCAATCATGTCTTCGACCCCGCTGCCGCCAGGCAGGGGCTCGCCGATGCCGGCGTAAAAGACCTGCACATGAAGATCTGGGCGATGCCGGTGCAGCGTCCCTACAACCCGAATGCGCAGCGTATGGCCGAAATGATCCAGTCCGACCTGGCAAAGATCGGTGTCAACGTGGAAGTCGTGACGTATGAGTGGACAGAATACCTTGCGCGCTCGAAGTCACGCGACCGCGACGGCGCCATGCTGTTCGGCTTCACCGGCGACAATGGCGACCCCGACAACTTCCTGTCGGTGCCGCTTGGCTGTGCCGGCGTCGGCACCACCAATCGTGCCAACTGGTGTTTTCCGGCCTTCGACGATCTGCTCAAGCAGGCAGCCGGGATCGTCGATCCCGCTGCCCGCGCAAAACTCTATTCGCAGGCGCAAACGATCTTCAGGGAGCAGATGCCGTGGGTCGCTATCGCCCACTCCGTGGTCTCGATGCCGATGCGCGAACAGGTGACGGGCTATGTCATGGACCCCTTTGATCACCATGATTTCTCGGGCGTCGATATCAAGGAATAGCGTTCGGTGTCTGCCGCCGATCTCGATGTCTATGTAGAGAGCCTGCGCAATTTCCGACTGGTGCGGAGCTATAGCATCGCGCAGTTGCTGCCTTACCTGGAACAGGCTGGATTGAAAGTGCGCCTGCTCGACCGGCCAGCCGGCCGAGATCGGGCGCCGGTGGCCTTTCTGCATGTCGACCTGACAGTCGTGCCGCCAACGTACCGCGGGCTCGGCCACCTCTACGACCGCACCATCAATGGCCGCGCGCTGTCCATCCACCGGCACCTTTATTCGACACTGAAGCTGGAGGCAGGCGACAGCCACGAGGGGCCGGTTGTCGTCAAGACGGTCCTCAACTCCAGGGGCCGACCAGAGCAGCGCTGGTGGCAGCATCGCAACGGCCTGACCAGGAGCGCGCATGCCATCCGCAAGCTCTTCGAACCCGGCTACAAGGACCGCCTGTGCCCGCCCTATAAGGTCTACCAGACGATCGGCGAGGTTCCGCGGGATGTATGGCGCAACAATCGCCTGATGGTGGAAAAGTTCGCTTTCGATACGCTCGACCTGCCCATCGTCAAGCACCGCTACATGTTCCTGCTCGGTGCCGAGGTCAACATGCGGCAGGTCTACGACGATGTGTTGTGCGCCGGCTCAAAAATCCTGAGCAATGAGGTGGGCGGCGCCGTCCCGCCGGAGGTGCTGGCGGTGCGGCAAAGGCTCAATCTGGATTTCGGCGCCATCGACTATTTCATCGTCGACGGCAAAGGTATTGTCGTCGATGCCAACAAGACCGTCGGCTCAAATCCGGAATGGCTGAAGAAAAACCGCTTTCGCCGGGAGTTCAACGATCGCATGGCCGAGGCGCTGATCGCCTTTGTCCGCGGTTGAGCCGGATCACCAGATCCAGTCGCCCTTGCTCAGCACGGAAACCGCCTCGACAATGCGGCTGAAGGAGGCGCGGGCCCGGCCAACCGTGTGCCTGGCCCGGAGATAGCCGTGCACCAGTCCCGGCTCCTCGAACCAGGTGGCATGGCCGCCGGCAGCGAGGACGCGGTCGCGATAGGCCTCGCCGTCCGACGACAGTGGGTCACACTCAGCGGTGATCAGCACTGTCGGTGGCAGGCCGGTAAAATCTGCGTCGGCCATTGGATACAAAGTGATGTCGCCGGTCCCATCGACGCCGCCGGTGCGGATATCCCTGTAGAAGTCGAGATCGCGCACCGTCAGCATCGGCGCTTCCGCATGCGTCAAATAGGAGCCTTGCGAACGGTCGCCGCCGACGCCGGGATAGATCAGCACCTGGCCGATCGGCTTTTTGGCATGGCTGCGCGTTGCGTGGGCGACAGCCGCGCAGAGATTGCCGCCGGCGCTGTCGCCGCAGAGCAAAATAGGGCAGTCGTAGTTCGAGGCCGCCCATTCGAAGGCATGCAGCGCATCGTCGAAGGCGGCAGGGTGCAGATGCTCTGGCGCCAGCCGGTAGCCGATGGAGACCACTTCGAAGCCGGTCCGGGCGCACAGCTCGGCGCAGACATCGTCATGGCTGTCCAGCCCACCGAGGATGAAGCCGCCGCCATGGATGTAAAGCACCATCGCGTCCCGGTTGGGTGAGGCAGAGCGATAGATGCGGATCGGGATGTCGTGGGCGGCAATGATTGTCGTTTCCGCCGTCACGCCATCGGGATAGCCGGCAAAAAACTCGCGGCACATCCTGTCATAGATCGCACGCTGTTGGGCGATGGTGTAGTCGATCGTGTCGGGAGGATAGTAGGAGTTGGTCTTCTCGATGAAGGCCCAGGTCTCGGCGTCGATGAGGGTTTTGTAGTCGGTCATGCAGCTCCTTTACCTCCCCCTTGATGGGGGAGGTCGCCGCGAAGCGGCGGGTGGGGGGTGGTGGCGCATCACCCCACCCCGGACCTTCGGTCCGACCCTCCCCATCGAGGGGAGGGTAAAGAGGCTACTTCCCCTTCCACATCGGGTCGCGCTTTTCCGCAAAAGCCCGGAACCCTTCCATATTGTCCTCCGAGCCATAAAGCGCATCGACCGTCGCCAATTGCCGGCGCGTCACGCGGTTCATCGCGTCCTGGAAGGTCAGCGCCTCGGCCACCCGCGCCGTCTCCTTGATCGCGGCAAACACCAGTGGCGGACCGCCGGCGAGCAGCCGGGCGATCTCCCAGACGCGCTCCTCGAGCTTGTCCTTGGGCAGCACTTCGTTGACCAGCCCCCAGCGATACGCTTCCGCCACATCCATCCAGCGGCCGGTGAGCAGAAGGTCCATGGCGACATGGTAGGGAATGCGCTTGGGCAGCTTGATCGTCGCGGCATCAGCCAGCGTGCCGGCGCGGATTTCGGGCAGGGCGAAGGAGGAATGGTCGGAGGCGAAAATGAGGTCGCAGGACAGCGCCAGCTCGAAGCCGCCGCCCACCGCCATGCCGTTGACGCAGGCAATGATCGGCTTGTTCATGTCGCGCAGCTCCTGCAGGCCGGCAAAACCGCCGACGCCATAGTCGCCGTCGACCGCGTCGCCACCTGCGGCTGCCTTCAAATCCCAGCCGGCGCAGAAGAACTTGTCGCCGGCGGTCTTGACGATGGCGACGCGCAATCCGGGATCGTCGCGGAACGCCTTGAAGGTCTCGCCCATCAGCCGCGAGGTCTTGAGGTCGATGGCGTTGGCCTTGGGCCGGTCGAGCGTGACCTCGAGGATGGTGCCCTCGCGGCGGGTGGAAATGACGTCAGACATTCTTCTTCTCTCCCAGCACCAGCAGCGCGTCGGCGATCCAGGCGCCCTTGCCCTCGGCGCAGACGATCAGCGGGTTGATGTCGAGTTCCTCGATCTCTCCGGCATTCGTCTGCACGAAGCCGGCAATGCCCGCGATGGCGTCGATGGCAGCCCCTACATCGGCCTTGGGCCGGCCACGATAGCCGTCCAGCAGCGGAAACAGTTTAAGGCCACGCAGGGCCGCCTCGATGTCGTCGCGCGTCGCCGGCAGCATCAGCGTGACGCTGTCGCGCAACAGCTCGACCAGCACGCCTCCGGTGCCCAGCGTCATGACGGCGCCGAACATCGGGTCGCGGGTGAAGCCGACGATCAGTTCGGCAACGCCGTCGCGCACCATGCGCTCGACATAGAGGCCGGTGCCGAGCGGCAGCAGATCATGCGCCGCCGTGCTCACGGATTCGGCGTCCTTGAGGTTCAGCCTGACCGCGCCGACTTCCGATTTGTGGGTGACTCCGAGCGCCTTCAGCGCCACCGGGAAGCCGAGCGCCATCGATGAGATGACGGCCTCGACAGCATTGGCGGCACGTTCTGCCTTCGGCACAGGCAAGCCGGCCTTGATCAACCGCGCCTTGGCTTCGGCCTCGTCAGGGGTGACATGGTCACCTCCGGCCGCACCTGCAGCCGACGTGTCGATAGACTGCGCCTGCGGCTCGGCCCAGGCCCAGCCGATGAAGGCTGCCGCACCTGCGGCATCCATGGCCTCGGAGATGCCGAACAACGGCACCATGCCGCGCGCCATCAGTTCGGCGGTGTATTCCTCCGGCAGGTTCTCCGGCAGCGAGGAGACGATCGCACCATGCGCCTTGTTGGTCTTCAGCGCCGATTCGAAGGCGCGCAGCGTCGCCCACCAGTCGGTGACCGAGCAGCGGTCGGGGCGCGGGAAATCGAGCACCAGCATGTTGAGGTCGAAGCCACCCGACACCATGGCGGTGAAGGTTGCGGTCATCGCCGGCTCGTTGTTCCAGATGAAGGTGTGATAGTCTAACGGGTTGGCGACCGCGACCAGCGGCCCGAGCGTCGATTTGACATGGGCGCGGTGCTTCCTGGTGAGCTCCGGGAAATTGACCCAGCGGCCTTCGGCGCTGTCGGCCATGACAGAGGCTTCGCCGCCGGAGCAGCTCATCGACGACAGACGATAGCCGGGCAGCGGCCCGGTGACATGCAGCAGCTTCAGCGCCTCGATGAAGGCGGGGATGGAATCGACGCGGGCAATGCCGAGCCGCCGCAGGAAAGCGCCCGAGGCAGCGTCCGAGCCAGCCAGCGATGCCGTGTGCGAGACCGTCGCCTGCCGCGCCTGTTCGGAGCGACCGACCTTCATGGCGATGATCGGCTTCTTCAGTTCGCGCGCCCGCGCCGCCAGCTTCTCGAAGCCGGCTACCGAATCGAAGGCTTCGATGTGCAGGCCGAGCGAGGTGACGCGCTCGTCCTCGATCAGGCCGAGCGCCATTTCGGAGAGGCCGGTCTGCGCCTGGTTGCCGGCGGTCATCAGGAAGGCGATCGGCAGGCCGCGCTTCTGCATCGTCATGTTGATGGCGATGTTGGAGGACTGGGTGATGATGGCGACGCCCTTGGCGCCTTCGGGCAGCCTGATGCCGCCATGCTGGTCGGGCCATAGCAGCGCGCCATCGGCATAGTTGATCAGGCCGTAGCAGTTCGGCCCGATGATCGGCATCTGGCCCGCGGCAGCCACCAGTTCGGCCTGCAGCCGCTCGCCGTCATCGTCATAGGCCTCGGTCTCAAGAAAGCCCGCGGCAAAACAGACGGCGCCGCCGGCGCCACGCTTGGCCAGCGCCTTGATCACCTCGATGGTGAGATGCCGGTTTACGCCGACAAAGGCGGCGTCGGGCGCCCCGGGCAATTCGGCGACCGAGCGATAGGCCTTGCGGCCGGCGACCTCGTCCTTGTTCGGATGCACCGGCCAGATTTCGCCGACAAAGCCCATCTTGATCGATTGGGCGACGACGGCGGCGGCCTGGGCCCCGCCGAACACCGCGATGGATTTTGGGCGCAACAGACGCTCAAGCTTGTGCATGGGTTATGCCCCGAACGGGCGCAGCAGCGCCCGCGAAATGATGTGGCGCTGGATTTCCGATGTCCCTTCCCAGATGCGCTCGACGCGGGCGTCGCGCCAGATGCGTTCCAACGGCAGGTCGTCCATCAGCCCCATGCCACCATGGATCTGGACGGCTTCGTCGGCAACGAAGGCGAGCATTTCGGTAGCCTTCAGCTTCGCCATGGCCATGTCCTGATCGGTGACGGTGCCCTGATCGTACTTCCAGCCGGCTTCGAACACCATCAGGTCCGCCGCCTTCAATTCCGTCGCCATGTCGGCGAGCTTGAACGACACGCCCTGGAACTTGCCAATCTGCTGGCCGAACTGCTGGCGCTGCGCCGAATATTCGATGGCATGACCGAGCGCCCGCTCGGCGCGGCCGAGGCAGGTGGCGCCGACCTGCAGGCGCGTGGCGCCGAGCCAGGAATTAGCGACGTCGAAACCCTTGTGCACTTCGCCGAGAACTTGGGCTCCCGGCAGGCGGCAATCGTCGAATTCGAGGATGGCATTGGTGTAGCCGCGATGCGAGACGTTGCGGTAGCCGTCGCGCACGGTGAACCCCCTGGTGCCCTTGTCGACGAAGAAGGCGGTGATCTTCTTGCGCTTGCCGCGCGGCGTTTCTTCCTCGCCCGAAGCCATAAAACAAATCGCGAAATCGGCGAGATCGGCATGGGAGATGAAATGCTTGGTGCCGTTAAGGACCCAGTCGTCGCCGTCCTGCACCGCGGTCGCCTTCATGCCTCGCAGGTCGGAGCCGGCGCCGGGCTCGGTCATCGCCAGGCAGTCCCACTTCTCGCCGCGGATGCACGGGAACAGGTACTTTTCGCGCTGCTCGGGCGTGCCGGCGAGCAGGATGTTGGAGGGGCGCGCGACGCAGGTCCAGTGCAGCGCATAGTTGGCGCGGCCGAGTTCCTTCTCGTAGAGCAGCCAAGTCACCGTATCGAGGCCGGCGCCACCGACATCGGCCGGCATGTTGGCCGCATAGAGCCCCGCTTCGATTGCCTTGACCTTGATCTCCTCGATCAGCTCGCGGCGCAGCACGCCGGTGCGCTCGACCTCGCGTTCATGCGGGTAAAGCTCGTTCTCGACGAAAGCGCGCGTCGTCTCGACAATGAGCTTCTGTTCCTCCGACAGCCCGAAATCCATGGTCTTCAGCCCTTCTTCTTTTTCTTCGGTTTTTCCGCCTTCTTTACCGGCTTGGATGCCTTGGACTTCTCGGCGGCCCTGGATGCGGCCGGCTTCTTCGCCGCCAGCTTGGCCAATTGCCTGGTATAGTCCTTGTGCAAGGCGCCGGCGCCCCAGCCCTTGCCTTTGTTCTGTTTCGACAGAGCATCCATAATCGCGACCAGATTGTCGTCGCGGATCTTTTCCAGCTCACGGATCGACAGGCCATGCGCCTGGTCGTCCGACTGGGTGGCGATCAGATCAACCAGCTCGTCGTTGAACTCCGGGACGTCCATCAGCTTGGTCCACGGCCATTTCAGGCACGGCCCGAACTGCGCCATAAAGTGGCGCATGCCGGCCTCGCCGCCGGCGACGCGGTAGACCTGGAACATGCCCATCTGAGCCCAGCGCAGGCCGAAGCCATAGCGCATGATGTCGTCGAGTTCCTCGACCGTGCAGATGCCGTCCTTGATCAGCCACAGCGCCTCGCGCCACGCCGCCTCCAGCAGGCGGTCGCCGACAAAGGCCTCGATCTCCTTACGGATCACCACCGGCTTCATGCCGATCGAGGCATAGATTTCCTTGGCAACCTCGATCGCTTCGGGGAACGTCTGCTCGCCGCCGACGATCTCGACCAGCGGCAGCAGGTAGACCGGGTTGAAGGGATGTCCGACAACCAGACGCTCCGGATGCTTCTTCATCGCGACCTGCATGTCGGTCGGCTTGATGCCGGAGGTAGACGAGCCGACTATGGCGTTCGCCGGCGCATAAAGGTCGATCTCGGCCAGCACGCGGTGTTTGAGGTCGAGCCGCTCCGGCACGCTCTCCTGGATGAAATCGGCGTCGGCCACCGCCTCGGCGATGGTCTTGGCAAAGGTCAGTCTGCCTTCCCTGGGCAGGCCGCCTGGAACCATCTGCTTGTAGGCGCGGCGCGCGCCCTTCATCACTTCCGAGACCTTGCGCGATGCCTCCGGATCGGGATCGAAGATCGACACGTCGATGCCGTTGAGCAGCAGCCGCGCCACCCAGCCGGCGCCAATGACACCGCCGCCAATGGCGGCTGCCTTGTTGATGATGCTCATGGTCAGGCTCCGGTTCTTGTCTTGGCGGTTTCGGGGTCGATGAGAGGCACGCGCTCGCCGGAGCGGATCACGGAGGGGTCGTAGGCCTTGCGGGCGAATACTTCGAGCACGAAGGGCCAGAAGAATTCGATCGGCAGCGTGTCGTAGTCCGGGTCGAAGCTCGACTGGTCCCAGCGTTCGCAAAACTGGTCGCAATCGTCGAAATAGGCATGGCCGGCGAAGCGGTCGCGAGCATGGCGGTTGCCGCCGAGATGATGCGCGTAATAGAGCCGCTGGAAGTCGCCATGCTTTTCCACCACCCAGGTGCATTGCTCGCGCACGAAAGGTTTCAGGATCGAGGCGGCGTATTCGTCGTGATTGTACGGTGCGTAGATGTCGCCGATGTCGTGCAGCAGCGCGCAGGCGATCCAGTCGGTGTCGGCGCCGTCGCGCCAGGCACGAGTCGCCGCCTGCAGCGAATGGCCGAGCCGGGTGATCTTGTAGCCGGACAGGCCTTCGTCGAGCTGCACCAAAGCGTCGAGCAGCCGCTCGCCGGTCTTGGCGGCATAGTCGATCTCATGGGCGGTTAGGAACTCGTAGTCTTGCCTGTCGCCATCCTTCATCGCGGTGAATTTGACGGTAGCCATCGTCAATCTCCGCTTAAGCCGCCGCTGCGATCGGCGCCCGCTTGGTCAGGTTGAGCTTCCTGCGCACTTCCTCTGGCCCAAGGATCCTGGCGCCGAGATTGATGACTATGCTGGCCGCGCGCTCGACGAGCTGCGCATTGGTGGCCAGCACGCCCTTGTCGAGCCAGAGATTGTCTTCGAGACCGACGCGGACATTGCCGCCGGCGAGCACTGCAGCGGCTGCATAGGCCATCTGGTTGCGGCCGATGGCGAAGGCCGACCAGTTCCAGGTCGGCGGCACGTTGTTAACCATGGCCATGAAGGTGTTGAGGTCGTCTGGCGCACCCCACGGCACGCCCATGCAGAGCTGCACCAGCGCGTCGGCGTTGAGCACTTTCTCTTCGACCAGCTGCTTGGCGAACCAGAGGTGACCGGTATCGAAAGCTTCGATCTCCGGCTTGACGCCGAGCGCCGTCATCATGCCGCCCATGGCGCGCAGCATGCCGGGCGTGTTGGTCATGACATAATCGGCCTCGGCGAAGTTCATGGTGCCGCAATCCAGCGTGCAGATTTCCGGCAGGCACTGGCGCACATGTTCCAGGCGGTTGGTGGCGCCGCCCATGTCGGTGCCTTTTTTATTGAGCGGCAGCGGCGCTTCCGGTGAGCCGAACACCATGTCGCCGCCCATTCCGGCGGTCAGGTTCAGGATCACATCGACTTCTGCCGCGCGGATGCGGTCCGTCACTTCGCGGTAGAGATGGACATCGCGGCGCGGCTTGCCGGTCTCGGGGTCGCGGACATGGCAGTGGACGATGGCGGCACCGGCCTTGGCCGCGTCGATGGCAGAATCGGCGATCTGCTTGGGCGAGCGTGGCACATGCGGGGAGCGGTCCTGCGAGCCGCCGGACCCGGTCACGGCACAGGTAATGAAAACCTCACGGTTCATCGCGAGCGGCATGGACATCTCCTCCCATAGAA
This sequence comes from Mesorhizobium sp. M0771, assembly GCF_040320155.1. Taxonomy (NCBI): domain Bacteria; kingdom Pseudomonadati; phylum Pseudomonadota; class Alphaproteobacteria; order Hyphomicrobiales; family Phyllobacteriaceae; genus Mesorhizobium; species Mesorhizobium sp. M0771. The sequence goes on from NZ_JAMYPC010000013.1 coordinate 151,043, forward strand.
ACAGACCCAACAATGCCCGACTTGCCGGAAACTGTTTTGCGATTTACGAAGCTCTCATGATCAAAAGCGAAAAACCGACCATCTTTCGCGCTGAGCGATCGCCGCTCAAGGTGACGCTGCTGGTGTTTTCAGGCTCGTCCATCATGTGCGTGGCGTCGGCCGTCGACCCGCTGCGCGCCGCCAACCGCATCTCAGGCGAGACGCTGTTCGATTTCAAACTGGTCTCGGTCACCGGCGAGGCGCCGGTCACCACATGCGGCCTGCCGGTGGCGGTCAGGGGCCGCTTCGATGCGGCCGAGCCGACCGACGTGCTTGTCGTCGTCGCCGGCTTCGGCACCCAGAATTACGCCACATCGGCTCTGCTTCCCGGATTGCGGCGAGCGGCCCGCGCGGCTCGCGCCTGCGGCGGCGTCGAGGCCGGCACATGGCTGGTGGCGCGCGCCGGCCTCCTCGAAGGCCGCAGCGCCACCACCCATTGGGAAGACATGGAGGATTTTTCCTCCGCCTTTCCCGGCGTCGACGTGCGTCCGGACCGCTACGTCATCGACGGACCGGTGTTCACCTCGGGCGGGGCGTCGCCGACCTTCGACCTGATGCTGCATCTGATCCGCACCCGGCTCGGCATGGCCGTCGCGCTCGATGTCGCCAGCGTCTTCATCTACGACCAGGCGCGCGCCGCGACCGACGCGCAGCCGCTGGTCTCGCTCGGCCGGCTCGACGGCTACGACCCGCGTCTGGCGCAGGCTATCCGGCTGATGGAATCGCATGTCGACCAGCCGCTGACCATCGACGCGGTGGCAAAACGCGCCGGGGTGACGGCGCGGACATTGGAGAGCATTTTTCGCAAGTCGATCGGCGAGACGCCGGGCGCATATTATCTCAGGCTGCGGCTGGGCGCGGCGCGGCGGCTGGTGGTCGACACGCGGATCGCCATGGCGGATATTGCCGGGCGGACGGGGTTCTCGTCCGCCGCGGCATTTTCCAGAGCGTTTTCAAGAGCGTTCGGCGAAGCCCCGGTCAGGCTGCGCCGAGGTTGATGCATGTCGCCCAAAAGTGTGTCGCGGTTTTGGGATTACGACATGCACAGACAAAGGGAGATCAGGCTGCGTTCTGTCGATCGCTGCCGGCGTCCATCTGCGAGCGCATCTGCCTCGCCAGACGGACTTCAAATCGGCTGCTGACAGCACGATCCCATTCGTTTTTCACGCTGTCGGTCGGCCGCGGCAGCGCCATCAGCCGGTCGATGATCGATCCGGTCTCGCCGGATGAGAGCAGGGCGTCGATTTCGCGTTCATGCTGCATATCGGTTCGCCTCCTTCCTTTTCACCCGCCACAACCGCATCCTTATACGAGATACGTGACGGCAGTTTGAAGGCAAGAGCGAGGTCATTGAGGGGCGCCAAAGGGCAAACCTTTGTCCTCGGATAGGGTCTTGCGCAAACCCCATTCCGGGGCGGCCGGAATGTTATCCAGCCACCCTTGAGCACAACGAATCGGCTTTCCGCCCTCAGACGTAGCGGTTGACGATGTTTTCCAGCAACTCCTGGCGGCCGGAGCGTGGCTGCGGCTCGATCTTCTTCTTCACCACGCGCTCGGCGATGTCTTCCAGCGAGCGCTTGCCCGACAGCATCGCCTTGCCCTCGGCCGTGTTCCAACCGGCATAGCGCTCGGCCAGCGGACCCGACAGCGCCTTGTCCTCGACCATCTTGGCGGCTGCCTTGAGGCCTCGTGCGCAGGAATCCATGCCGCCGATATGGCCGATCAGCAGGTCCTGCGGGTCGAGCGACTGGCGGCGCAGCTTGGCGTCGAAATTGGTGCCGCCGGTCTTGAAGCCGCCGGCCTGCAACACCTGGTAATAGGCCAGCGCCATCTCGGGCACATTGTTGGGGAACTGGTCGGTGTCCCAGCCCGACTGGTAGTCGTTGCGGTTCATGTCGATCGAGCCGAAGACGCCGAGCGCATTGGCCAGCGCCAGCTCGTGCTCGAAGGAATGGCCGGCAAGAATCGCGTGGCCCTGCTCGATGTTCAGCTTCACTTCCTTCTCCAGCCCGAAGCGCTTGAGGAAGCCGTAGACCGTGGCAACGTCGTAGTCGTACTGATGCTTGGTCGGCTCCTGCGGCTTCGGCTCGATCAGGATCGTGCCTTTGAAGCCGATCTTGTGCTTGTAGTCGACGACGAGACTGAGGAAGCGCCCAGCCTGCTCCTGCTCGCGGGCAAGATCGGTGTTGAGCAGCGTTTCATAGCCCTCGCGCCCGCCCCACAGTACATAATTCTCGCCCTTCAGCCGCTTCGTGACGTCGATGCAGCTTTTCACCGTCGCCGCCGCATAGGCGAAGACATCCGGATCGGGATTGGTGGCGGCGCCCGACATGAAGCGGCGGTTGGAGAACAGGTTGGCCGTGCCCCAGAGCAGTTTGACGCCGGTCTTCTTCATCTTGGCGGCAAAATAGTCGGCGATCTCGTCGAGCCGCGCGGCACTTTCGGAGAAATCCTTGCCTTCCGGCCGCACGTCGGCGTCGTGGAAGCAGAAATAGGGCGCGCCGAGCAGCGAGAACATCTCGAAGGCGACGTCGGCTTTCAGCTTGGCCATTTCCATCGTGTCGACGCCGCCAGCCTTGGGAAACCAGGGCCGGTCGAAGGTCTGGCCGCCAAAGGGATCGCCGCCCGGCCAGGCGAAAGAATGCCAGTAGGCGACGGCGAAGCGCAGATGGTCTTCCAGCCGTTTGCCGGCCACCACCTCGTCGGGATTGTAGAAGCGGTAGGCCAGCGGATTGGTCGAATCCGGCCCCTCATACTTGATCGCTTTGATGTCGCCGAAAAATCCGCTGCTCATGATTTCTGTCCTCTCTCGAATAGTTCGCCCTGATTACCTCAGGCGTAATTGGTTTCGCTCTCGCTCGGGGTGAAAAGGCTCGTGTCAAAGCCACTCAACGAAGGAGACAGACCATGACCGACCTCAACACGATCGCCCAGAACTACATCACCGCCTGGAACGAGGCCGATGCGGATCGCCGCGCCGAACTGCTCAAGGCCACCTTCACGGAAGACGTCAGCTACCGCGATCCGCTGATGCAAGGCGACGGCCATGCCGGCGTAGCCAAGCTGATCGACGGTGTACAGCAGCGCTTCGCCGGCTTCCGGTTCTCGCTGAAGGGCCAGCCGGACGGGTTTGGCGACCGCATCCGCTTCTCGTGGAATCTTGGGCCGGAAGGCGTGCCGTCGGTTATCGAAGGCACCGATATCGGTGTTATCGAGAACGGCCGTCTGAAGAGCGTCACCGGGTTTCTCGACAAGGTGTCGGCGCAGTGATCGATTAAGGGTGGCGCGAGACACCCCCCTCTGCCCTGCCGGGCATCTCCCCCGCAAGGGGGGAGATTGGCTGGCATCCACGCCTTCGCTAATCACCCACCTTACAAGACTGGCATACCCGCCGACGCTGCCGATCTCCCCCCTTGCGGGGGAGATGCCCGGCAGGGCAGAGGGGGGTGCCTCGCGCTCACTCACGCCATGGCGCCCTTGATCGCCGGATACAGCGCCCGGTAGCGCTGATAGGCATCGGCATACGCCCCGCCAAGCGGGACATCCGGTTCGATCGTCGCATCCGTCCTCGGCGCCGTACACACCGCCAGCGGATCGGCTCCGATTGCAGCGATCAGCCCAAGCCTTGCCGCCCCAAACGCCGCGCCGAAATCGCCGTCGGCCGGAATGTCCACCGGCACCTGCAGCGCCGTGGCGATCGCCTTCAGCCAGTAGCGCGAGCGCGAGCCGCCGCCGATCGCCGTCACCCGCGTCAAGATCGTGCCCGCCGTCTTCAAGGCTTCGAGACTGTCTCGGAAGGCGAAGGCGACGCCTTCTAGCACGGCCTGCGTCAGCACTGCGCGGCCGGATTCATGCGCCAGTCCGGTGAAGGACCCACGAATGGCGGAATCATTGTGCGGCGTGCGCTCGCCCGAGAGATAGGGCAGGAACGACACCCCGCTCGGCGCTTTCAGCACATCGCCAAGTTCGGCGGTCAATTCGCCGGCCTTCTTGCCTGAAATCTCCGACAGCCAGTTCAGCGAGTCGGTCGCAGACAGGATGACCCCCATCTGGTGCCAAGTGTTGGGCAGGGCATGGCAGAAGGTGTGGACCGCACTTGCCGGATTGGGCAGGTAGGAAGCGTTGGCGGCAAACAGCACGCCAGATGTGCCCAGCGACACAAAAGCGTGGCCGGCGCCGACCGTGCCCATGCCGCAGGCCGAAGCAGCATTGTCGCCGGCGCCGCCGGCAACCGGGGTGCCCGATGCTATGCCCCAGCTGGCGGCCAGTTCGGCGCGCAAGGCTCCGGCCTTCTCCGTGCCTTCGACCAGCGACGGCATCTGCCTTTCGTCGAGCGATGTCGCCGCAAGCAACTCGGGGGACCAGCGCCGTTTGCCGACATCGAGCCAGGAGGTGCCGGCCGAGTCGGACATTTCTGAGATATGCTCGCCGGTCAGCGACAGCCGCAGGAAATCCTTCGGCAAAAGCACCTTCGCCACTTTGGCGAAGACGGAGGGCTCATTGTTCTTCACCCAGGCGAGTTTCGGCGCCGTGAAGCCGGGGAAGACGATATTCCCGGTGAGTTGGCGAAAGCGCGGGTCGGCATCGAGCGCCGCGGCCTCAGCGTGGCTGCGCGTATCATTCCACAGAATGCAGGGGCGCAGCACCTGGTCGCCGGCATCGAGCAAGGTGGCGCCATGCATATGGCCGGAAAGGCCGATGCCCTTGACCGCGGCAAGCTCTTTCGGGTGCGAGGCTTTCAGCTCGGCAATGGCCGTCTCGCAGGCGCGGATCCAGTCCGTGGGGTTTTGTTCGGACCAGCCGGGATGCGGCCGCGATACGTCAAGCGAAGCATGGCCGGAGCCGATGATCTTCTGCCCGGCATCGATCAACAGCGCCTTGACGCCCGACGTGCCGAGATCGAGGCCGAGATACATGCATTCCTCCCATTGCCATTAATTTTTTCGGGTCTCGAAAAAATCTGGCTTGCCATTTTTTAAAACAAGATCCGCCGCGGGTCAATTCTCTGACAAATTGGCGGCGCGTTGCGAAAACAGCGCCGAAAGCGGACTGTCCGGCCGGGCCAGTGCGCGCTCGGCCGTCAACGCCCGGGCAAGCGCTGGGTCACCGGCGCGCAACGCCGCCTCGATCAGCGTGAGATCAATCACATCGCGCTGGGCGTGGCTGCCGCCAAAGCGATGGGCAATGGCGCGGATCGGTCGAATCAGGCGCACCGCTTCGCTGTAATTGCCCTCGCCGAATGCCTTGATGCCTTCCGTCAGTGGCTGGCCGACATCCCGGGTAAAGGCGGCGTTGTCGTCGCTGCCGCGCATCGCCTCGTGCTGGGCTTCGAGCAAGATCTTGGCCGGCCCTTCCAGCCCGGTGCCGACAAATGCCATCATCGCATGCGCATCGTTGAAGGCGTAATTGCCGGCTCCAGCCTTCGGCGCCCAGTTGGCAGCGAGCGCTGCCCAGCGGTCGCCGACATCGGCACCGCCGAGATAAAGCCGCCACAGGATCGCGGAAGCGTCGACCATGTTCAGCGCCAGCGTCGAACGCTCGCCATAGATCGGCCCGTCATAGAGTTTGAGCACCTCATCGGTCTCGCCGAGATCGTAGTGGAACAGCGCGAGATGCCACCAATTATGCACCTGCAGGAAGCTTTCTTTGGTCCACGCCTCGGGGTTGGCGCGCATCCAGGCGATGCCGTCCCGTTGCCGGCTCTGCATCTCCATGACATGGGCGACCGCATGCTGCGCCCAGCCGTCTCGCGGCTCGATCTCGATCGCCTGTCGGCCGAAACTTTCGGCTCTGATATAGTCGCCCATCTCCTCCAGACCGAAGGCCTGCATACCGAGAATGGCGTGGTAACCTGGCATGCCGCTCTGCCAGGACGGCAGCGCGCGGCCGATACGGTCGCGCAGCATGCGGGCATTGCCGGTGAAGAAGTCGATCTGGTGGCCGACCTGCAACGCCACCGCGTCGAGCGGGTTGTCGATGGCGATATCTTCGAGCAGGCGCGCGGCGTCATGCCAGCGTCCCGCGGCAAGGTGGCCAAGGGCCGCCACATGCGCCTGTTCGCGCGGCGTCGCGGCAAGCGGCAGTGCCGCAGCATGGCATGCCTGGGCGACCGCCGTTGCCTCGCGTTCGGTGGCGAGGCCGAACAGATACCCCTTGAAGACATGCGCCATGACGAAACCGGGATCCGCCGATATGGCGCGGTCAACGGAGCCGACCGGGTCGCCGACGAAGCATTGCAATTCATGCACGGCCTGGCTGTAGGGTGAAAACCCGGCCTCGGTCGCGCCCGAAAACATTAGGCCGAATGGATCTCTTACTGCCATATCGGCCCTGATGCTCCGCAGTTCCTAATTGCCCGAGCGCATCGCCACCGTGGCGATGCCGGCGCCGACCAGCAGCGTGCCGCCGGTGCGGTTGAAGATGCGGATCGCCTTGGGGTTGCGTACTACGTTGCGGGCGCGCGCCGCGATCAGCGCGTAGCCGAAGGCATTGGCGAAGGCGAGCGCCAGGAAGGTCGCTTCGAAGATCAGCATCTGTGTCCAGAAATCGGCTTCCCGGTTGAGGAACTGCGGCAGGAAGGCGACGAAGAAGGTGATGCTCTTCGGGTTGAGTGCGGTGACCAGCCAGGCGTGCGCCATCATCTTGGCGGCCGAGACGGCATCTGTGCGTGGTTCGGCTTTGAGCGCGCCGCCGGCGCGAAACAGTTTTACCCCGAGATAGATCAGATAACAGGCGCCGATCAGCTTCAGAATGGTGAACACGGTCGCCGACGCGGCCAGCAGCGCGCCGATGCCCAGCATCGACAGGGTCATGGCGGTGAAGTCGCCCAGCGCCACGCCGACGGCCATCGGCAAGGCAGTGCGCCAGCCCTGGCCCAGCGCATAGGACACGACCAGAAGAATGGTCGGGCCCGGAATGATGAGCAGGACGGTGGAGGCGGCGGCGAAGGCGGCCCAGTTTTCGAACGACATCTTTGTCTCCTTGAGCGCAAAGAAAAGGATAAATCCTCGTGTGCGGAGGAATGTAAAGAGCCCTCTCCCAAAAATGCACGGCGGACCATTTCGCCAGATCGCTGCGGCTATTGGCGGCACAGGCTTAAGACCGGTCGTTGGGCCTTCACCCTTTTTCAACCATGTTTGGCGAAACTGCCTGCTATCCGGCCGGACCGTGTTTCCCGCCGACAGCGTAGGGTTTGGGTGCATGCGTGAGTTGCCGCAGAATGTGACGCCGCCAGCAAATGGCGACGCAAACGAGACCGAACATCTCTATTCCCGCCGCTTCGTCCTGTCAGGGGCCGGCGCCATGACGCTGCTCGGCATGGCCGGCTGCAGCACTTCGACGCTCGAGCTGCCGCAATTCCAGCTGGATGACACGGTCACCGGCTCGGTGCGGCCGATCCGTCCGGCGATCAGCGTCGACAAGAACGTCACCGGCCCCGATGTCATGTACGCTTCGCTCAACGATGGCGGCTTCGAAGTGCCGGCGGTGCCCTATCAGAAGGTCAAGCCGGAGTTCCGCCGCCAGATCGTCGTCAACGAGACCGGCGAGGCGCCCGGCACCATTGTCGTCCATCTGCAGGAGCGAAAGCTCTATCTGGTGCAGGAGGGCGGCGACGCCATCCGCTACGGCGTCGGCATCGGCAAGGACGGCTTCCGCTGGTCCGGCCGCGCCAACATCCAGTACGGCAAGGAATGGCCGACCTGGACGCCGCCGCCGGAGATGATCCAGCGCAAGCCGGAACTGGTGAAGTGGCAAAACGGCCAGCCCGGTGGCCTCACCAACCCGCTCGGCGCACGCGCTCTTTACATCTACCAGGACGGCAAGGACACCGGCTACCGCATACACGGTTCGCCGGAATGGGCGAGCATCGGCCAGGCGATGTCGTCGGGCTGCGTGCGCCTGATCAACCAGGATATCATCGACCTCTACAGCCGCGTTTCCAAGAAGAACCCGGTCGTGGTCGTCTGATCCTGTGCGGCGGTTTGGCGCCGCTGGAAACTCCCGTTGCGCGATGCGGCAAGCTAGGCCAAGGTGCCTTGAAAACCACAGCGCCGGGAGAGATCGAGCATGGCTGGAACGTTTGTCATCGCACAGGGCGGCGGCCCGACCGCCGTCATCAACCAGACGGTTGTCGGGGCCACGCTGGAAGTCCGCAAGCGCCATCCCGGCGCCAAGGTGCTGGGCTCGCTCCACGGCGTGCGCGGCATTCGTGACGGCAACTATGTCGACCTCTCCGCCATCCCCGAGGACCGGCTGCGGCTGATCGCCGGCACGCCGAGTGCCGCGCTCGGCTCGACACGCGACAAGCCCGACGCTGCCTATTGCGAAGTCATCCTCAACGGGTTGAAGAAGGCCGGCGCCGACGCTTTCATCTACATCGGTGGCAACGACACGTCGGGCACGCAGCAGATCCTGACCGACGCCGCCGGCGGCAGCATCGCTTTCGTCCATGCGCCAAAAACCATCGACAACGACCTCGAGGAAAACGACCACACGCCGGGCTTCATCTCGGCGGCCGAATTCGTCGCCGGCGCCTTCCTGTCCGTCGATCTCGATTTCCGCGCATTGCCCGGCATCTATGTCGGCATCGTCATGGGCCGGCATGCCGGCTTCCTCACCGCGGCGGCTGCAGCCTGGCAGCTCGATCCCGACAGCGGCCCGCATCTCGTCTACGTGCCGGAACGGCCATTCTCCGCCGCCGGTTTCATCGACGACGTGCGCGCCACGCTCGACCGCCACAAGCGCTGCATCGTCGCCGTCTCCGAAGGTGTCAGCACCGCCGACGGCAAGGCGCTGGTCGAAAGCCTGGTGCCGCCGGACAAGCTCGAGCGCGACGCGCATGGCAACGTCAAACTGTCGGGCAGCGACCTGCCGTCAGCTCTGGAACGTGCGCTCGCCGAAGGCCTGCCGGGCAAGCGCGCCCGCGTCGATGCGCTTGGCTACATGCCGCGCGGCTATGTCGGCTCGATCAGTGCCGTCGACGCGCAGGAGGCTTTCGACGCCGGCGCCTTCGCGGTTGCCGTTGCCGGCGAAGGCGGTGGCTCGGTGGCGCTGCAATATGACGGCACGAAAACCTTGCTGAAGAAGGTGCCGCTGAAGAACGTCGCCGGCAAGACGCGCCATATGCCCGACGATTTCATGAAGCCCGATGTCAACCAGCTGTCGGAAGCGGGCATGGCTTACCTGAAGCGGCTGGTGCCGGAAAAATACAAGGTGGGAAAGCCCTTCGTCTGATGGGCGGCCGTTTTGGCGGCACCCGTTTTGGTGGCGAGCGCGTTGTCGGCGACTGGTTCGGCAAGACGATCATCGACGACCGCACGACGATGCTGACCGAGCCGTTCGTGCATGATTTCGTGCGCGCCAACATCTGGCATTTCAGGGGACGCGACGCCGACCTGCTGGTCGACACCGGCATGGGCATCTGCCCGCTGGCGCCTGAGATCGACACGCCCGAGGGCAAGCCGCTCATCGTTGTCGCCACCCACATCCATCTCGACCATGTCGGCTCGCTGCACGAGTTTCCGCTGCGCGCCGGGCCGCGGCACAGTGCCGAGCATTTCGAGACCATGAACGATCAGGTGACCTACGCCTACATGTTTTGTAATCTCGACGGCGCCGTTTCGAAATTGCCGGCGCCGGGCTGGACGGCGGCCGACTACAAGATTCCGCCGGCGCCGCTGACGCGCACGCTGGACGAGGGCGACATCGTCGACCTCGGCGACCGGCAGTTCCGCGTCCTGCATCTGCCCGGACATTCGCCGGATTCGATCGCTTTGTTCGACGAGGCAGACGGCCTGTTCTTTGCCGGCGACGCCATCTACGATTCCACGCTGATCGACGACCTGCCGGATTCCTCCCGGCCTGATTATCGCCGTACCATGCAGCGGCTCCTTGACCTGCCTGTTCGCCTCGGCCATGGCGGCCATGGGCCGAGCTTCGACGGCAACCGGATGCGCGAGATCGCCACAGCCTATCTCAGGCGCACCGGAGGCCTCTGACGACATTGGGATTGGAACCAGCGTGGCGCCGTGGTCGAGCGCGTCAATCCGGACAAGGCAGCTGCCAATGCCGGCCTGCAGCCGGGCGACGTCATCGTCGCCGTCGACCGGTCGCCCGTGCGGGATGCGCGGCAAGCCAACCAGGCGATCGCCGAGGCCGGCAGATCGGGCCGGAAGTCGGTGCTGCTTTTGGTCGACCGGGGCGACGCGCAAATCTTCGTCGCCGTACCCTTCGCCGCCGGTTGAGTCATGATGCGGCGGGCTCGCTGAACGATCGGCAGGCCTGCCGCACGGCCCCGCCAAAATTCCTGTTGCCCGCCGCGACATCTTCGAGAACATTACGGCAGGCCGGCAATGGCCTGCTAAAAACGGACAGTCCGATGGTCACTCGCGGTTTTTCCTCCGGTCGAAAGCCTCCGACGGAGACCGATGCGCGCATTCCGCCCGGTCAGTATCTCGAACAGGGCTTTCCGGTGCTGTCGGCGGGGCCGACGCCGCGCGTGCGCACCGAGGACTGGTCGTTCACGCTCAAGCACGGGCCGCGCCCGATCAAGAAATGGAACTGGGCCGAGTTCAACGCGCTGCCCTTGACCAAGATGACGCGCGACATCCATTGCGTTACCGCCTGGACCAAGTTCGATACCGCCTGGCAAGGCGTGCTGGTCGACGACATCCTTGCCGATGCAGGCATCGAAGCGCCGACCGGCTTCCTGCTGGCGCATGGCTATGACGGCTATACCACCAACGTGCCGGCCAAGGATCTCACCGCGGGGAAGGCGATGGTGGCGCTGCTTTATGAAGGCAAGCCAATCACTGCCGACCATGGCGGCCCGGCGCGGCTCCTGGTGCCGCATCTCTATTTCTGGAAATCGGCTAAATGGCTGAACGGGCTGCAGTTCACCGAGCGCGACGAGCCGGGCTTCTGGGAATTGCGCGGCTATCACATCTATGGCGACCCGTGGCGCGAGCAGCGCTATAGCGGCGATCCATGAGCGAAGCGCCGCAATCTCCCTGGCAGACGGCGAAAATCACCCGGATCGAAAAGCGGACGCCACGCGTCACCAGTTTCTTTTTCGCGCTGTCACGGCCATTCGCCTATCGCGCCGGACAGCATGTCGACGTCAGGCTGACGGCGCCTGACGGCTACCAGGCGCGCCGCTCCTATTCCATCGCCTCGGCGCCGGAGAGCGGCGCCACGATCGAGCTGGCGATCGAGAAGCTCGACGATGGTGAAGTCTCGCCCTTCTTCCACGACGTCGCCGCGGTCGGTGACGAGATCGAACTGCGCGGGCCGCTCGGCGGCCATTTCGTCTGGTCCGATGGGGATGGCGGGCCGCTGCTTCTGGTCGGCGGCGGCTCCGGCGTGGTGCCGCTGATGGCGATGGTGCGGCATCGAACCTTGCGCAAATCGGCGGTGCCGGTGGCGCTGATGTTTTCGGTGCGGGTCTGGGACGAGGTGATCTTCCGCGACGAGCTGATCGGTCTCGGTGACCGCCGCGACGGGTTCGAGCTGGTGCTTACGCTGACGCGCGAGGCGGCACGGCGCCCGTCCGACTATTCGAGGCGCATCGACACGGCAATGGTCATGCAGGCGCTCACGCGGCTGCCGCGGCCGCCGGCGCTCGCCTTCGTCTGCGGGTCGAACGCCTTCGTCTCGGCGGCTGCCCAGGCGCTGATCGACGCCGGCATACCAGCGGAAATCATCCGCACCGAGCGCTATGGCGTCTGAGAGGGCCACAGTGGTTCACCGTTTCATGGAAACAGCCACCCGCTCTCAGGCGGGTGAAAACCTTGCCGACAGCAATTGGAACGGCAGCGCGCCATAGGCGGCGACTTCGGCCTCATTGTCCCAGTTGCGGAACTGGCGCGATGGCCGTGCCTCGATCACCAGAGGCCGGCCGGTGTCGTCCACCGTTACCTTGCCGCGAAAGCGCAGCACACGTCCGCCGCCGGCGCGGCTGATCACCATGGAACGCAGGCGGGCGACATGGCCGCCGCCGGCATTGATTTCCATCTCGATGCGGCGCCGGATTGGTGGAACGACGATCCTGACGGTGACGTCCAGCACCATCTCTCCAGTCCTGTCCGGACGCGGCAGGGGCTGGGAAAGCGCGAACGGTTCCGGCGTCGCTCTTGCCTTGCGCAATGTCGGCCTGCCGCGCCAGACGGCGGGCGTCGGCTGCTGCAGGCGGCCCTTCTTGCGTTTGAGGCGCAACTGCTTGGCAAAGCCTCGCGACAGCCAAACGAGGCCGCCGAAATCGGTGCGCGGCTTGGCCTGCAGCACCGAGGACCAGCGCGACAGGCCGGCGCGGTCGGCCAACTCAATCGTCTTTGCAAGTTCGGCCTCCGGCACCGCGATGCCGATCTCCAGGCAGAGATAGGAGAGCGCCACCGCCGCGGCGACGGCGAGGCCCCGCTTGGCGACGACGTCGGCGAACACGCCCCAGTCGACTGCGCCACTCTCGATGGCGACCGCACAGTCGACCAGCCAGTCGCTGTGGGTGTGGGCATCGAGGCCGCCATGTGCGATGGCGAGCGCCATGCGGTCGGCCGGAGAGGGAACAAGCACGCGGACGCCATTGAAATCGGCTGACAGCGCCCGCTGCCAGATCGCCAGATCATCTTCCGCGCTTTGCTGCGACCCGTCATAAGCGAGCTGGTGCAGGTCGATGTCGCCGAAACTGCCCTTGAAAAAATTCATCGAACGCAAGGACGCCAGCCTGGTGCGCAGATATTGCGGACTGACGCCGGTGGCGATCTGCCAGTCGCGTTCGCTAAGCACATCGAAGGCGGCAATCATGGCCTGCGGGCGCACCAGCATGTCGATGTCATGCGCCACCCGGCCGCGCTGCGCCGACGCGTTGACGGCGATGCGGCTGGCGCCTTTGATAAGCATCACCGCGCAGCCGGCGTCGATCATGGCCTGTAGCGCCGGCTCGGCCTCGCGCGCAGCCAGCCGCGATTTGGTCCACAGCATCTTTTGCAGGCCGACAAGACGTGGATAGGCCGGATGCCCAGCGAGCTTGCGGCCGAACTTGTCGGAGATCGCGGCCAGCAGCCGATGCTCTCGGAAGGCAGCATGGTCGATGTCGTTCTCATCGAGCCAGCGCGCCGCATAGCCCCCGGCCGCCTCTTCATCGGGGAGCAATGCGGCCTTCAGCAACTGGTCTAGGCCGCCAGTGGGCCATGACCAACCATAGTCCGGAAACCGACGGCCGATACGGCGCATGGCATTGGCCATCAGTCGGCGCTCGCCTTTTTCGCTGCTCGCCTTTGCATGGCCAGCCTTACGACTTCGACATAACCGCGGTCGCGCACGGGGTCGCGTCCATAGGACATGCTGTCGGGCCGGATGCGGCGCAAGGTCAGGACATCGTCGAGCATGGCAAGCGCAAAGCCCGCCTCACGGGCACGGGCGATCCAGTCGACCATGTCGCCGCGACCGCCTTGCGGGTCGATGATCGGACCGACGGCCTCGGCCACCTCCCGGCGGATCATCATCGTCGTGCGCGACCAGCCCGCCACCGCCACGTCCTGTTGCACATCGGGCTTGTCATCGCGAAACGTCCGCCAGTGGGCAAAGACGCCTGCCGTCGCGGGAAACCGCTCGAAATGCTCCAGCTGCCTTTCGATCTTGGTCGGCAGCCACAGATCGTCCGCATCGAGCGTGGCGACGAAGGGCGTCGCCAGCGCGGCGATGCCCCTGGTGGTGGCGCTGCCTGGTCCGGCATTGTCCTGGCGCAACACCCGCACCGGCATGCCCAGCGCATTGACCACCGCGACCGTATCGTCGGTCGAGCCGTCATCGACTACGATTATGGCGTCGGGCTGGACCGTCTGGGCCGCGACCGATCGCAGCGTCTCGGCGATGGTGGCGGTCGCGTTGAAGGCCGGAATGACGACGCCGTAGCTGGCCATCACAGGAAACGCCAATTCGCAAGTTCCTTGAAATCGAAGATGCCGTCGACAGGGTGCAAGGAGCGGTCGGCCTCGCGCCGTTTCATCGACTTGTAGACGGCGCGCATGAATTCGCGAAAAGGAACATCGGCCTGCCTGGTCATGTTGCCGGGATGGCGCCGGTAATAGAGCGCAACAGTGTCGGGCATCGTGAATTTCGGCCCGCTTTCGAAAGTGCGCAGCAGATAGTCGGTGTCCTCGGCCTGGTGGAAATCCTCGTCGAAGCTGCCGATGCGTTCGACCAACCGCCGGACGAAGATAGCGGGAGACAGGTGAATGCCGCGAACCGTCACCGAGTGGCTGTCGGCTGTCGGCTCCAGCGTATCGTCATCTATGTCGTCGACCAGCGTCATGCGCGAATAGGTGAGCTCGAGGGTGGGGTCTGCGTCGAAACAGGCCAGATCCGCCTTGAAGCGGCCCGGCGGGGAAATGTCGTCGGAATCGAGAAACGATACCAGCCCGGTCTGCGGCAGCAATTGCCGCAAGCCCGCGTTGCGTGCCCGCGTCACCCCGGCATTCTGCTGCTGGAAAAGGCGAATGCACGGCGCCTCCGCGATCAGCGAGCGCACGACCGCCACCGAACTGTCGGTCGAACCGTCATCGATAACGATGATGTCGAGATCGGCGGCATCGCGCTGCCTCAGCAGCGAGCGCAGCGCCGAGCCGACATGGCGTTCGCGGTTGTAGACCGGCATGATCACGCTCAGCTTCACGCACGCATTCCAGGCTGTGATCTGTTCATTCTTTCACCACTCTGCCGGGCGCTTGATCTCGAAAAGCCCCTCGACCGGGCGCCGCGACGGATCGGCCTTGCGCCGCCGCAAGGATTTCTGAATTACACGTAGATATTCGCGCACCGCCACATCCCTTTGCTTGGTCAAATTGCCGGGGTGGCGCCGGTAGTATACCGCGACGGTGTCGGGAAAAATGTGCTTTGGGCTGGTTTCGAAAATGCGCAGCAGATAGTCGGCGTCTTCGCCCTGCCGGAACTCCTCGTCGAAAGCACCTGTACGGTCGATGAGTGCCCTGCGGAATATCCCGGCGCTAAGGCTGACGCCGCGCACGGTGGGACCTGCGCCGCCCCGTGCCGGCTGCAGGGCTTCGTCGTCCATGAGATCGACGCGCGTCATCAGCGAGTAGGTCAGCTCGAGCGCAGGGTCGGCCGCGAACAGGGGTAGGCCAGCCTTGAATCGTCCAGCCGGCGAGACGTCGTCCGAATCCAGGAACGACACCAGTTCGGTTTGCGGCAGCAACTGCCTCAGCCCTGTGTTGCGCGCGTTGGCCACGCCCTGGTTTGCCTGCTGGAACAGGCGGATGCACGACGCTTCCCGCATGATGGCGCGGACTGCTTCAACGGAGCTGTCCGTCGAGCCATCGTCGACAACGATGATATCGAGATCGGCATCGTCGCGTTGCCTGAGCAGGGACCGCAACGTCGAAACGACATAGATCTCCCGATTGCAGACCGGCACGATGACGCTCAACTTCATGCGGAGCCCCGAAGGACGAAATCCGCAATCGTGCCGGCGATCTCGCGCGGCTCGGTCCCCAGCGACAGCCGGTAGCATGGCAGATCGCGGGTAAGCTCGCTGAAAAAGCGAAAGCCCGCTTCCCGCTCGCCCGGCATCTGCACGATTCCTGACGGCGCCAGGGCGATCATGGCATCCTTGCGCGATATGGGCATGACCGAGCTTCTCGCACCTCCCCTGATATGGGGCACTATCAAAGCAATAATGTCCAGACTTGGAGGAGTTGGTCGAGGCGCGATCTCGTCGATGTGAAAGGCATGCTTGCCTTGCCAGTTCAGCGGTTGGTACGACTTTAGCCGCTCCTCCAGCTTCAGCCGCTTGAAGCCCTCCGGATCCTGCTTGAGCGTGGCAA
The DNA here is from genome assembly GCF_040320155.1 of Mesorhizobium sp. M0771. Lineage (NCBI taxonomy): Bacteria > Pseudomonadati > Pseudomonadota > Alphaproteobacteria > Hyphomicrobiales > Phyllobacteriaceae > Mesorhizobium > Mesorhizobium sp. M0771. The sequence continues at coordinate 166,918 of NZ_JAMYPC010000013.1, forward strand.
ACAGCGGATAGGCCGTCACCCCCCCGGTCCGGTCGATCAGCACATAGTCGTCGCCGACGCTATCGAGCCCATTGAGCAGGCCGGCGACGACTGTTCCCGATTTTCCGGCTCCCCCGGAGCCCGCCAGCAACACGCCCTTGCCATCGATGCCCAGCGTGCCGGCATGGGTAAGCCGCATGCCGCGCGCCGCATATTCCCAATGCAGGAAGGCGCGCAGGGGCGCCGCCTGTTCCCATGGCGGAAAGGCCTCGGCCGCCATCATCAGCTGCGCCCCGACATGGCGTTGCGGGTCATGGAACTGCCAGAAATCGAGGTCATGATAGTAGCTGCCGCGCAATCCGACCTCTTCCAGCCGGTTGGCAAAGGCATGATGGTTGTAATCGCCTCGGCCCCAGGTGGCCGGGGCGAGGACGCCATCGATGCCCGGGTGGGCGACGAAAATGCGGCAGCCGTCAGATGCAGACGGATTTTCCGGGGCCGGTATGAAGGCATGGCTCATGGCTTCCGCCAGCGTGCCATGGTCGAGGTGGACACTCAGCTCCAGTCCCGGCAACCGCACGCTGGCGGTAACGGGATAGAATGCGGCGGCGCTTTCCGCGGCCGCCAGCACATGGCGGGCATAATCCGGCAGGGTTTGCAGCGTGATCAAAGGCATGTGTTGGTTGTTCAGCGTCCAGAATTGCGCCGGGTCGCCTGATGCATGTCGCTCGGGGTGGCCCCGGTTTTGAGACGACGACATGCATAAAATAAAAGATCTAAACCGCGTCGCCTGAGTCCTTCAAACGCGACGCGCTTTAGGGAAACGATTATGCCTGTTTCACCGCCGGCCAGCCGAGAGGTTCCTCGACCTCATGGATCGGGTCGACAATGATGAGATCGGCAAGGTCGTCATGGACATCGACCTTGAGCGGCTCATTGCTGGCAGCAAGCGCAGACGACAGCTCGCCCGAAAGCGGTTGTGCCGGTGTTTCGGCTGGCGCAAGCAACCCGAAATCGAGCAGTCGGGCAACGAAGCTTTCGAGGTCGGCCAGGCTTATTTTTGCGGCGCCCGCGGCAGCTCCGACCAGCGCTTCAGTGGCGACGCCGGACGACAAAGCCTGCCAGACCCGGCTGCCGGAATCGGAAAAGCCGAAATACTTGCCGTTCGAAAGATCGAGAACGACGGCTTCGCCATCGAATGATTCGAAAACGATGTCCTTGCTTGCGACCGCGTAGACCCGCTGTTGCATCGCTCTGTCCCCCGTCCCATGCGCCCTGAAGGGATGCGCCGGCTTCACGGTCTGCCAAGCCCTTCCTAAGTGCGTCTAAATCACTTGGCCGTTGGTTGGCAAGACAAAGACCCGCGAATACAACGCCTGCGTCGGCGACCGTTGCGGCGAAGTCGACCGGCTCAAGCCTCGATTTCGAGCGCCGACAATGGTTTCGAGCAGCAGGCAAGGATAAAACCGTCATCGATCTCGTGGTCGAGGATGCCGCCATTGTGGCTCATCTCGACTTCGCCGGAGACCTTCTTCACCTTGCAGGTGCCGCACAGGCCGAACTCGCAGGCGGCGGGAATCCGCACGCCCGAGCTGCGCGCGGTCTGCAGCACGGTCTGGCCGGCGACGCAGCCGGCGTCGACCTCCGAAAGCGAGAAGCGGATCGGCGTCACGGCTTCGACAGGTACAGCGATGCCGTCCTCGACCGGGGAGGCAAACGGCGCCGGAATTTCCTCCACCACAGGCGCGGCAAAGCTCTCCTGATGGTATTTCGTCATGTCGAAGCCGGCGGCATCCAGCATGCCGCGCACGGCGCGCATGAACGGATCGGGGCCGCAGCAGAAGATTTCGCGCTCGCGGAAGTCCGGAGCCAGCAAGGGCAGCCGGATCGCATCGATGCGGCCCATATGGCCGTACCAGCCTTCGCGGCTGGAACGTTCCTCGATCATGAAGCCGAGCGACAGGCCGGGCATATGGCCGCCGAGCAGTTCGAGTTCCTTGCGGAAGATGATCTCTTCGGCACGCCGCGCGCAGTTGACGAAACCGACATCGGTCCATGGCGCGCAGTCGTTCAGCCAGCGCAGCATCGACATCATCGGCGTCACGCCGGAGCCGGCGGAAATGAACAGGTATTTGGCCGCCGGGTGGCTGTGCAACGAGAAGTCGCCGGCCGGTCCGTAGGCCTTGACATGCGAACCGGGCACCAGATGGTCGAACATCCAGCGCGTGCCGATGCTGCCGGCCTGCGCCTTGATCGTCACCGCGATCGAAAACGGCCGCGATGGCGACGACGACAGCGTGTAGGTGCGCATCAGCGGCCCGTCCGGTGTCGGCAGTTCCAGCGTCAGGAACTGGCCCGGCTTGTAGCGGAACCAGGTCTGGTTGTCGGAGCGGAAGGTGAAGGTCTTGACGTCGGGCGCCTCGTCGCTGACGCCGATCACTTCCAGCACCTGCAGCCTATCGTTCCACGGCGCCATCTGGTCAAGATGGCGATAGAGCCCAAGATCCGTCATCGCATTCATCCTCTGGTCCCTCTTCGCCTGCTCCAGCTCACGCGACGCTGCGTAGCGCCGGCCGGCCGCCTTCGGCAAGGCGCGGGCCGATGAAGGCCGCGTACCATTCGACGAACTGGATCACGCCGCCCTCGTGCAGCTCCGAATAGGGGCCGGGCTCATAGGCCGGAGACAGGATGCCAAAGGCGTTTTCCTCGACGATGCGGCGGTCCTGGTCGTTGGTCTCGGTCCAGACATGGGTGAGCTCCTCAAGGTTGTAGTCGACCCCCTCGACCGCATCCTTGTGCACCAGCCACTTGGTCGTCACCGCGGTTTCGGTGGCGCTGATCGGCAGCACCCGGAAGGTGACCGCATGGTCGATCAGTATGTGGTTCCAGGTCGTCGGATAGTGGTAGTGCATCAAGGTGCCGATGCGGTCGGCGGCAACAGTGTCGGACAGGTTCTTCGTCACCGCGCGCTTTCCGGACATCGTGTAGCTGACGGCATCGCGCAGCAGCGGCGCGCGGGTGGCGCGGTATTGCCCGGCCGGATCGATGCGGAACTTGCTCGGCAGGCCCGCCGCCTCGCATTTCGCCCAGTGCGCCAGCATCTCCGGATCGCTGTCGGCGCCCTGCACGCCGGTCACCGTCGGCGCTTCGGGGAATGTCTTGCACAGCTCTGGATGATTGCCGGCGCAGTGATAGCATTCGCGGTTGTTTTCCCAGACCAGCTTCCAGTTGCCCTTCTCGATGATGGTGCTCTCGAAGGCGACCTTGGCTTCATTCAGCCGGTGCGGCTTGAGGTAGGGCTCTATCATGGCGCGCATCGGGGCAAAGTCGGCAGGTTCTTTTGCCAGGCAGATGAAGATGTAGCCGCCGACGCTCTCGCAGGCGACGGGCTTCAGGCCGAACTGGCTCTTGTCGAAACCGTCGGCCATCTGGCGGGCAAACAGCAGCCGGCCGTCAAGCTCGTAGGTCCACTGGTGATAGGGGCAGACAAGCTTTGCCGCCATGCCCTTCTCAGTGTTGCAGACACGGCTGCCGCGATGGCGGCAGGAATTGTGAAAGGCGTTGATGTTGCCCTTCTGGTCGCGGACCAGCACCACCGGATAATCGCCGATCTGCACGGTGATATAGCTGCCGGGCTTCGGCAGTTCGCAATCATGGCCGATGAACAGCCAGTCGCGATACCAGATAAGCTCCATGTCGAGCTTGAAATAGTCCGGGTCGGTGTAGAAGGGCTGTTCCAGCGAAAAGCCTTGCTTGCGGCCGTTCAGGAGCCTCAGCATGTCGTTGCGCGTATCCATAGTTCTGTCCTCGTGGTTTAAGGACTGAACTTGGTGGTGATGGAGGAAGGATCGGACGCAGGCCGGCGCGGCGCCGGACATGCACTATCCACCTCTTGACCGCCCACCGCGATCAGTCGAGTCTATGCATCTCGGGCTGGTTTCCGGGCTCTGGAGTTGTCCTTGCGGACCATCGCGACACCTTCCCAGGCTGCTGCCCAGTGGTCTCCCGTTGCGACTTCAACTCCACCACCGTTGCGGGGGCAGCGCCGGATTCTGACCGGCTTCCCAATTCTCCGCTGCGTCGTCACGAAGCGGCACCTGAGATGCGATCATCTAATCACGGCAGCGATCGCGACGTCGGCATGAAAGCGACATCATATCCATGCGGCGCGACACGCGCGGCATACGCCCCGCCGACCACCGAAGGGCTGAGATCCTGTCTTGCGGCGCTATCATCGCCGTTTCGAATCGCTGCGGATCCAGTTCCGATCGGGGGCAAAAAGGGCTCAACGGTATCGAAAAGTTACTATTAGCAATCTCTAATCGAACCGAACGGTTCGTTTCTGTTGACAATGCGTGCAGGACGGTGTGAACGACGGCCCGGAAACCGACACCGGAGCGAACCACTCGGTTCGACATAAGCAACTGAAAACAATGCGATAAATGACCATAGAGGAACTTCCTGGCACAATTTCAAGGTGCAGGACCGTGGTCCACACGGAACAACTTCGTGATTGGAAACCAGCCTATGGCTTTCCCACATCGGGGCTGTCCGAACGACGCGAATTCCTCCCAAGACACGCCGCTAGACGGCCAGACAAACTGGAGTACTAAAAATGAAAAAGATCATCCTCACTGCCGCAGCCGTTTTGGCGATCACCGGCAGCGCCTTCGCCGGTAGCGACAATTACGGTTCCAATGGTGCGAACCAGCCAGCCGTCTCGGTCGACAGCTCGTATACGGCTTCCATTCAGAAGCCGGCGCACGCTGACAAGCAGCCTGTCGTTCAGGGCGCCGACCGCGACCTCTACGGCAATCGCTGATCCCGACCAAAGAAGGGCGGCTAACCCGTCGCTCTCGGGATCCCAAAAAATTCAGGAGTATTGAAATGAAAAAGATCATCCTTGCTGCCGCCGCCGTTTTGGCCATCTCCGGCAGCGCTTTCGCCGGCAGCGACAACTACGGTTCGAACGGCGCCAACCAGCCTGCGATTACGTCGACCGATAGTGGCCATACGGCTTCGGTTGAGAAGTCGGCTCCAGCCGAGCAGGCGCCTGCCCACGGTGCCGACCGTAACCTTTTCGGCCGCTAAAAGCCGGTTTCCAGCACGTGGCGGGCTTATCCGCTGCAGCTGGCGGCATCAGAAAAATTCAGGAGACTAAAATGAAGAAGATCGTTCTTGCCACCGCAGCCGTTCTGGCTATTTCGAGCGCTGCCTTTGCCGGCAGCGACAATTATGGCTCCAATGGCGCCAACCAGCCGGCCGCTGCCGTCGACACCACCCGCACTTCGTCGACCGGCACCAACTCGGCGGTCTACAAGCTGCTGAACTCGTCGAACGACCAACAGAAGTTCGTTCCTCAGAGCAGCGACAGGGATCGGTTCGGCAACAACTAACAGCCGAAGCTTAAAAAAAGAGCGGCGGGCCTGGCCCGCCGCTCTTTTTTCATGCCTGTACGACGCAGCTATCTCAAGCCGCCTTCACTTCCACCGGCTTGAGCGAGAAGGAGTGCCCATCGGCGTCGAAGATGTGCAGGTCCCCGGCATCCGCGGTCAGTCGCAGCTTTGCCCCGCGCTTGACCTCGACATTGCCGGGCAGCTTGGTCACCAACGGCAGGTCAGCGCGGCCGATATCGACATAGACAAGCTGCACCTCGCCGAGTTGCTCGACATAGTCTACCACGCCCTCGAAAAGATATTCCGCGCCGGTGGCGGCCGACAGATCCTCCGGCCGCACGCCGAAGCTGACTGCCGCACCCTTTGCTGACGCCGGCGTTGCGATCGGCACCGTTGCCTTGCGGCCGCCGACATGGCTGACGATTGTCGGGTTGCCCGTCCTGTCGATTGTCGCCGGCAGGATGTTCATGGCCGGCGAGCCGATGAACTGGGCAACGAACAGATTGCCGGGCTTCTTGTAGAGGTCCATCGGCGTGCCGACCTGCTCGATATGGCCATCCTTCAGCACGACGATGCGGTCGGCGAGCGTCATCGCTTCGACCTGATCGTGGGTGACGTAGATCATGGTCGTGGCAGGCATCGATTCCTTGAGCTTGGCGATCTCGATGCGGGTCGCGACGCGCAGCGCCGCGTCGAGATTCGACAGCGGCTCGTCGAACAGGAACACTTTCGGATTGCGCACGATGGCGCGACCGATGGCGACACGCTGGCGCTGGCCGCCCGACATCGCCTTGGGCAGGCGGTCGAGATATTTGGTCAGCTGCAGGATTTCGGCGGCCTGCCGCACCCGCTTGTCGATCTCGGCCTTGCTTTCCTTGCCGATCTTCATCGAGAAGGCCATGTTGTCGTAGACGGTCATGTGCGGATAGAGCGCATAGGACTGGAACACCATGGCAATGCCGCGCTTGGAAGGCGGCACGTCGTTCACCACCTCGCCGGCGATCTTCAGCTCGCCGGAGGTGATCTCCTCAAGCCCGGCGATGGACCGCAGCAAGGTCGACTTGCCGCAACCCGACGGGCCGACGAAGACGATGAACTCGCCCGACTTTATGTCGAGGTCGATGCCGTGGAGAATGTGCAGATTGCCGTATGATTTCTTCACCTGTCTCAGCGTGACATCGGCCATAATTTCCTCCCAGTGATTTCCCTAGAGAACCTGGATTTCCTCAAAAAATCCAGTTTCGTCAAAAACTCAGTCGATGCGCCCGAACCAGGCGCCGTAGCCGCCGAGGCGGATGGAACCTGTGCCGGATTGTCCCGAAAAACCGTGCCCGGCCAATGGCAGCAGCGCCTGACCACCGAGATCGACCTCGGCCGGCTTGCTGGCCAGATTGAAGACGCAGACGATCTGCTCATTGCCCTCACGGCGGGTGAAGGCGACGGTGTCGCCCTCGCTTTCGATGAACTCGATGTCGCCTTTGGCCAGGGCCGGATGCTGGCGGCGGAAACCGAGAAAGCGCCGGTAGTGCTCGAGCAGCGAGGCCGCGTCGCCCTGCTGAACATTGACCGCTTGCGACAAGTGCTTGCCCGGCACCGGCAGCCAGGGCTTGGCCGTCGAAAAGCCGGCATTGCTGGCGGTTGCATCCCACACCATCGGCGTGCGGCAGCCGTCGCGGCCCTTGAATTCGGGCCAGAAGCGAATGCCGTAGGGGTCTTGCAGATCCTCGAACTGCAACTCGGCTTCGCCCAGCCCAAGCTCCTCTCCCTGATAGAGGCAGACCGAACCGCGCAGCGACATCAGCAGCGCCGAGATAACCTTCAGATAGGCGGCCGGGTCGGCCTCGTCGGCGGCCCAGCGCGAGGCCGGACGCATCACGTCGTGGTTGGAAAAGGCCCAGCACGACCAGCCGTCGCTGGCGACCTTGCCGAAGGCTTCCAGCACCTGGCGCACCTTGGCGGCGCTGATCTTTTCCGGCGCCAGGAAATCGAAGGAATAGCACATGTGGACGCGTTTGCCGCCGGCGGTGTAGGCGGCGACCACTTCCAGCCCACGCTGCGAATCGCCGACTTCGCCGACCGCGGCGGCCGCCGGATATTCGTCGAGCAGCGCCCGGAACCGTTCGAGGAAGGCAAGGTTTTCCGGCCGGCTCTTGTCGTAGATATGGTCCTGGTAGTTGTAGGGATTGACCGCAGGTGCTGTCTGGTCGTTGCGCTCTTCGGGCGGCAGCGGCGGATTGTTCTCCAGCCCCTGGCTGTGGAAGTAGAAATTGATGGTGTCGAGGCGGAAGCCGTCGACGCCGCGCTCCAGCCAGAAGCGGGTGACGTCGAGCAGCGCGTCCTGGACTTCCCGATTGTGGAAGTTGAGGTCCGGCTGCTCGGACAGGAAATTATGCAGATAATATTGCTGGCGGCTGGTGTCCCACTGCCAGGCCGAGCCGCCGAAGATCGACAGCCAGTTGTTGGGCGGCGTGCCGTCCGGCCTGGCGTCGGCCCAGACATACCAATCGGCCTTGGGATTGCTACGGCTGGCGCGGCTCTCCTTGAACCATGGATGGTTGTCGGCGGTGTGCGACAGCACCTCGTCGATCATCACCTTGAGGCCGAGGTGATGGGCTTCCGCAACCAGCGCGTCGAAATCGGCGAGCGTCCCGAACATCGGGTCGACGTCGCAATAGTCCGAGACGTCGTAGCCGAAATCCTTCATCGGCGACTTGAAGAAGGGCGAAATCCAGATGGCGTCGACGCCGAGCGAGGCGATGTAGGGCAGCCTGCGGATGATGCCCTTGAGGTCGCCGATGCCGTCGCCATTGGAGTCCTGATAGGAGCGCGGATAGATCTGGTAGATCACCGCGCCCCGCCACCAGTCGCGATCGACGGCGAGATCGGGCTTCGAGGTCGCCTTCAAAGCGGCTTGCATAAGTCTCAACCTCCTTTGACCGAGCCGGCCAGCAGCCCGCGGACGAAATAGCGCTGCAGCGAGAAGAACACGATCAGCGGCACGATAATGGTGACGAAGGCCGACGTCGTCAGGATTTCCCAGTCGCCGCCGCGCGAGCCGAGCAACGCGTTGAGCTTCGCGGTCAGCACGATCTGGTCCCCTTCGGTACCGAGGAAAACCATTGCCACCAACAAATCGTTCCACACCCACAGGAACTGGAAGATTGCAAAGGACGCCAGCACCGGGAAGGACAGCGGCAGCACGATCTTGACGAAGATTTCGAAATCGCTGGCGCCATCTATGCGCGCCGATTCCATGATCTCGCGCGGCAGGCCGGCAATATAGCTGCGCAGGAGATAGATGGCGAAGGGCAGGCCGAAGCCGGTATGCGCCAGCCAGATGCCGAGATAGGTTTTCGACGGCACACCGAAGAAGATGCCGACGCCGTTGTAGATCTTCAAAAGCGGGATCAAGGACATCTGCAGCGGCACGACCAGCAGGCCGATGATTGTGGCGATCAGCAAGGCGCGGCCGGGAAAACGCATCCACGCCAATGCATAGGCGGCGAAGGCGGCGATCAGGATCGGGATGACCGTCGCCGGGATGGTGACGGTCAGCGAGTTTATGAACGAGCGGCCGATGCCCTCCGAAAACAGCACGGTCTTGTAATTGTCGGTGGTGAATTTCGGTGGCGCCGACGAGGCGTAATAGACGCGCTGGCCACGGTCGCCTTCGAAAGCCTTGGGCGAACTCATGACGAACGTTCCGTCGGCATTGAGCTGCAAGGTCACGCCGTCGCCGAGATCGGCAGTGGTGCCGGCCGGATATTGCGTCGGTGCCGCCGACTTGACGCCGAAGGCGCTGATGTTGCGCGCAGCACCGTCGCCGAAGATATTGCCGGCAAGCACGAACTTGCCGTCCTTCTCGACCTGCGCCGAGGCCGGCGGCAGGCGGCCGGCTTCAGTCTGGCTGGAGCTGGAGAACGAGTTCCACCAGCCCGAGGCGATGATCTGGTCCTTGTCGCGCAGCGACGAGACCAGGATGCCGAGCGTCGGCACGGTCCAGACGGCGACGAAGACAAGCACGGCGATGTGGACGCCGAAGCGGCTGGCAAAGGACTTTCCGGTCGCGACGGCCATCTCAATGTCCTCCCGTCTCTTTGTTCGCCTGGCGGATGTTCCAGACCATGATCGGGATGACCGCGATCATGATGATGATGGCGATGGTGGCGCCGCGGCCGAAATCGCCGCCGCCGCGGAACATCCAATCGAACATCAGATTGGCCAGCACCTGGCTGTTCCATTGGCCGTTGGTCATGGTCAGCACGATGTCGAACACTTTCAGCACCAGGATGGTGATCGTCGTCCAGACCACGGCGATGGTGCCCCAGATCTGCGGCACCATGATCTTCCAGAAGATCTGGAACGGATTGGCGCCGTCGATGACCGCGGCTTCAAGCGTCTCTTCGGGGATGCCGCGCAACGCCGAAGACAGGATGACCATGGCAAAGCCGGTCTGGATCCAGATCAGGATGATCATCAGGAAGAAATTGTTCCAGAACGGCAGCGATATCCAGACCTGCGGCTGGCCGCCGAAATACTGGATGATGGCGTTGAGCAGGCCGATCTGCGTCTGGCCCTCGCCGCGATATTCGTAGATGAATTTCCAGATCACGCTGGCGCCGACGAAGGAGATCGCCAGCGGCAGGAAGATCAGGCTCTTGGCGATCGTGCCCCACCAGATCTTGTCCGTGAGCACGGCGATTATCAACCCTAGAAAGGTGCAGGCGGCGGGCACCACCGCCAGCCAGATGATGTTATTCAGGATCGAGTTGCGGAACTCGCGGTCGCCGAACGCCCATTCATAGTTGGCGAAGCCGACAAAATGCTGGCCGCCGCGGTCGAGGAAGGACAGCCAGAGCGTCGCCACCACCGGATAGATCAGGTAGACGGTGAGGATGATCATCGCCGGGCCGACGAACAGCCACGGACGGACCAGTCCTTGCCGGCGCAGATTGTCGATGGCCGCAGCCCCGGCCACGCCGCGCGACGGGAATATCAGGTCGACCAGCTTGTTGGCGCCCCAGAAATAGGCGACGCAGCCGCCGACGCCGATGATGATGACAAAAATGGCCGATAAGATCTGAGCAGCCATGGGTCCCTCTTCCCTGCGCATGATCGGCCGGGCCTTGAACAGCCCTGGCGATGTGGCTCTGCGCCGATTTAAGTTATTCTGAAACGAACGAACGCAAATCGGTCCGGCGTAAGGCGCCGGTCGGATCCGGGCCATAGCGGCCCGGACCCAGTCTGTGGAGGAAGTCCTGAATTTGCCGCCAAAGCGGCTGATTACTTGGCAGTGGTTACTTGCCAGCTGACTGCTTGCCAGCTGACTACTTGATAGCGTCCCAGCTCTTCTGGATGTCGGTGGCGACATCCTGCGCCGACTTGCCGCCGACCAGATCGATCATGCCGGTCCAGAAGGCGCCGGCGCCGATCTTGCCCGGCATCAGGTCCGAACCGTCGAAGCGGAAGGTCGAGGCATTGGCAAGGATATCGCCCTGCTTCTTCAGCGCGTCGCTGGCATAGGCATCCTTGTTGACCGACTTAAGCGGCGTGACGAAGCCGCCCTGGGCCATCCAGATTTCATGTGCCAGCGGCATTTTCAGGAATTCGATGAACGCGCGTGCACCCTTCGAGTCCTTGGTGATCATGGCCAGCGTGCCGGCGCCGAGCACAGGCGTGCCCAGCTCGGGCTTGGATGCATAGGGCGGGAAGTAGAAGAAGTCGGCGTCCTGTCCAACCTTTGTGCCTTCCGGGAAGAAGGTCGGGATGAACGATGCCTGATGGTGCAGGTAGCATTTCGGCGGCACCGAGAAGAGGCCCTTCGGGCTGTCGCGGAAGTCGGTCGCGGCAACCGCCTTGGCCCCGCCGTCGACCATCTTGTCGTCGGTCGCGATCTTGCCGAAAATGTCGATGGCGTTGACCACCGCCGGATCGTTGAACGGGATCTCGTTCTTTACCCACTTGTCATACACGTCGGGCGCCTGGGTGCGCAGCATGATGTCTTCGACCCAGTCGGTCGCCGGCCAGCCGGTAGCGCCGCCTGAGCCGAGGCCGATGCACCACGGCGTGCCGCCGTCGGCGATGATCTTCTTCTCGAGATCGGCGAGCTCTTCCTGGGTCTTGGGAACCTTGTAGCCGGCTTCCTCGAAATTGTCCGGCGAGTACCAGACCAGCGATTTCACGTCGGCCTTGTAGGGAAAGGCGAAGAAGCCCGGCTTGCCGTCCTTGTCCTTGAAGGTGCCGAGATCGACCCATGACTGGCCGGCGCCGTAATTGTCCTTGATCCATTTGGCGGTGTCGTCGCCCAGCGGCGTCAAAAGGCCCTTGGACGCCAGATCCTGGATCAGGCCCGGCTGCGGCAGTACGGCGATATTGGGCGGGCTGCCGGCCTGGGTATCGATGACGATCTGCTGTTCGTAATTTTCCGACGAGGAGTACTTGATCTCGGCGCCGGTGGCTTCCTGAAAATATTCGAGAACAGTGCGGATGAGGCCTTCGTCCTCGCCGCGCCAGGGCCCGAAGATGGTCAGCGTCTCGCCCTTGAGATCGACCTTCTTCAGCTCTTCGTAATTGGCCCAGTTGAAGCGCTTGTCTTCCCCGGGCTTGAACTTCAGTTCGGCTTGCGCCGGCAGGGACAAGGCGAGCGTGGCAAACGCTGCGCCAAGCAGAAGCATCTTCTTCATCGGTATTCCTCCCAGTGTGGACACATACACCCGGACGGAACCTCCATTCCGCCCGCCGACGCTGCAGGACTGTGACTCGTTCAGAAAGGAACCGCAACCTTTCGAAGAGTCTTCCAAAGCGCTTTGGTCTTTTTGATCTCGCCATTGAATCGGCTGGAAGTCAAGAGGGCGGTGGGCTAATCGATTTAATTTCGAGCTGGAAGACTTGGTAAAGTGCACTGCAGCATAGTTTTACGGCGGTGCAGCAGCGTATTAAGCTTCAAACTGGCCGGACCAGTGCGTATGGTCGACCAGCTTGGCCGCGCCCGTTGTGGCGCCGCGTGGCTTCAAAATTAAAAGCGCTTTGAGGCTTGGAGGCCTCCCAGTGAACCTGAAGCAGCTCTCTCATATGCTGGCCCTGTCGCAGACAACGGTAAGCCGTGCGCTCAACGGCTATCCGGAGGTCAACGAGGAAACCCGCCGGCGCGTGGTGGATGCCGCCAAGCGCCACGGCTACCGGCCCAATCCGAGCGCGCGCCGATTGGCGACCGGCAAGACGGGCATGATCGGCTATGTGCTGCCGACGGGCGCCTCCGTCGACATCGACCCGCATTTCGTCGAATTCCTCTCCGGCCTCGGCGACTATGCCCGCTCGCACGAGCTCGACCTGGTGCTGTCGCCGGCCGACGCCGACGACCAGGAAACCACCTATCGCCGCATCGTCGCCAACCGCCAGGTCGACGCCGTCTACATCTCCTCGCCGCGCCCGGCCGACCGGCGGGTGGCGCTGGTCAACACGCTCGGCATTCCCTTCATCGTCCATGGCCGCAGCGAAGGCTCCGATTTCGAGTACCCCTTCACCGACATCGACAATGAGGGCGGCTTCCACGACGCCGCCCGGCTGCTGGTTCAGCTCGGCCACCGCCGGCTGGCGCTGATCAATGGCGACGACCGCGAGACCTTCGCCATCCACCGCGAGCGCGGCATGCGCAGGGCGCTGGCCGCGAGCGGCCTGACGCTCGGCGAGCGCCATGTCTGTTCACTCAACATGACCGAGGAGAACGGCTACCGCGCCGCCAGGCGCCTGCTCGAACAGAGCGAGCGGCCGACGGCGATCGCCTGCTCCAGCCTGATCATGTCGCTCGGCGTCGTGCGCGCGGTGCGCGACCTTGGCCTGACCATTCCCGGCGACCTGTCGTTGATTGCCCATGACGACGTCTTTCCATGGCTGAAGCCGGAGAATTTTTCCGTGCCGCTGTCGACGACGCGCTCGTCGATCCGCCTCGCCGGCGCCCGCATCGCCGAACGCCTGGCAGCGCGCATTTCCGGCTTGGAAGAAGGGGCGCGGGGCGAGGTCTGGCCTGTCGACCTGGTGGTGAGAGGCTCGGTCGCCGGCGCGCCGGTTTAGGGATTAATCCAATTGCTCCGCTGGGCAAGTTCACCCATGTGGATGTTGCCCGCAGATAGATTGACTTCGTTGGGACAACGGTCTGCCTGGACCTGTCCTTGATTTGGCTTCGAGTGGGTGGCAACCAGTAAGCCAGAGCCATCAACCAGTCCTCAGGGTGCGCCACTTGCCCATATTCCCGTTCTCCGAAACGGATCCAATCCGGCATCCTGGCCCGCCGCCGAAAGCGTCGGAGGTGGTCATTGCCGGTGGCGGCATCATCGGCGTAACGACAGCGCTTTTCCTGGCAGAGCGGAATATCCCGGTGACGCTGCTGGAAAAGGGACGCATTGCGGCCGAACAGTCGTCCCGAAACTGGGGCTGGATTCGAAAGCAGGGACGCGACGCCGACGAGTTGCCCATCGTCATCGAGGCTATTCGCCTGTGGCGGCAACTGGCTGAGGAATGCGGCGAGGACATCGGCCTGACCCAGACAGGTGTGACCTACCTGGCGAACACCGACAAGGACATGGCCGGCTTCGAAGCATTCATGAAGATCGCTGCGACGCATGCGCTCGACACCCGTCTCCTGGATGCAGACGAAACCGCGGCACTCATCAAAGGCATGTCGCGCAAATTCAAGGGCGCGATGACGACGCCCTCCGACATGCGGGCGGAGCCTTGGCTGGCGGTGCCCGCACTTGCCCGGCTCGCCGCGCGAAAAGGCGTCAAAATCGTCGAGAATTGTGCGGCGCGAACCCTCGAAATCTCAGGCGGCAAGATCAAGGGCGTGTGGACCGAGGCGGGGTATGTCGAGGCCTCCAGCGTGCTGGTCGCCGGCGGCGCCTGGTCATCTCTGTTCTTGCGCAGACACGGCATCTCCATCCCCCAGCTCAGCGTCAGAGTAACCGCAGCCGCAACGGAGCCCATGCCTGAGGTCTATGCAGGTGCGGCCGCCGACGAACACATCGCGTTCCGGCGCAGGCAGGATGGCGGATATACCCTCGCCGCGGGCGGCAGCCATTTGCTTTACCTGGGGCCTGACGCATTCCGGCACGCCACCAAATACCTTCCAGCCCTCAGGGACAATCCGTTCGGGACGCGCTACTTTCCGTTCGCCCCGTCAGGCTATCCTGACGCCTGGTCGACGCCGCGCGATTGGGCGCCGGATTCCGTCAGTCCTTTCGAAAAAATGCGGGTGCTGAACCCGCCCCCTGAACGAGCCGGTCTGCGTTCCATAGAACGCAATTTCGGACGTCTTTTTCCACAGCTCGAAACAGTTCGCCTGAAGGCAGGCTGGGGCGGCATGATCGACGCCATGCCGGACGTCGTCCCCATCGTGGATCATGTGCAGGCCGTCGGCGGTCTTTTCGTCGCGACGGGAATGAGCGGTCACGGCTTCGGTATCGGGCCTGGCATAGGCCGTGTCGTTGCCGACCTGATCCAGGGAAACCAGACGGGGCACGACCTCAGCCGCTTCCGGCTGTCACGCTTCCATGATGGCAGCCCTGTCCGGCTGGGCCCGGCGCTCTGAATTGGTGGCGCGAATTTCGCCCGGTTTACTTGTTCGCCGCCGCCTTCGTATCCAGCAGCCCATAACCGAAATCATTGTCCCGTCCCTTCGGACCGAGATCCCTGGCGGTGGCGGCCAGCGCCTTTTCGATGTCGTCGGCGGAGCGCTCGGGTGAAGCGTGGATCAAATTGGCGATAGCGCCGGACACGATCGCGGCGGCAAACGAGGTGCCGGTGACGACGTCAGAGCCGGCGCCGCTCGGCGCCACCATCTCGACGCCGGGCGCCGAGATGAAGACATAAGCGCCGCGATTGGCCTGCTGCATCAGCCCGTCCTTGGCGTCGGTGGCGGTGACCGCGATCACGCCGTCATAGGCGGCGGGGTAGCCATAGGGCGCTTTCGGCCCGTTGTTGCCGGCAGCAGCGACCAGGATGATGCCGAGCCCGCGCGCATTGCGGCAGGCGGTGGCGAGCAGATCGTTCTTGGGGCCGACGAAACTCATATTGATGATGCTGACATTCTGGTCCGCCGCCCAGTCGAGCGCCGACAGGATGACATCCATGGTCGACCTGCCGTCCTCGAAGGCGCGGGCGTGATAGATCCTGGCGCCGGGCGCCATGCCTTCGAGCGCGCCGACGCCGGCGATCAGCCCGTCGACCGAGGTACCGTGGTCACGCTTTTCGACCGGCACGTTGGGCATGGCGTCGAACTGGTCGGCAATGACGCCGGACAGCGCCGGATTGGTGTCGTCTATGCCGGTGTCGATGACGGCGATGCGCACGTTTTCGCCACTGGCTTGCTTGTTGTCGAGCTGAATGCGCTCGAAGGCATAGTTGACGATGCCGGCCGCCTGCTGCAGCGAATAGATATGGTTTGGCTCGCGCCGCAGGGTGCGGCCATCGGCGGCCAGCTGCGCCAGCACGGCGCCGACCGGGCGGCCGTCGGGAATGCCGAAGCGCACCAGTGTGGTGCCGAGCAGCCGCGACTGGCGCTGCGAGCGCACTTCAAGGCCGAAGGAGGCGGCGATCTGCTGGACGGCGCCGGCATCGCCGTCGACGGTCACCAGCACCTCGTCGGGCACGAACTCGCCGGCGATGGCACGGCGCGGCGCGGTCGCGACAAGATCGGTCGGCGAAACGATCGCCCCGCCGGCGGGTGGCCCGGCCTGCGTGTCGGCAGGCGGCGCTGACGGCCGTGGCGTCGGCACGGGCGCTTCGGGAGCCGGTGGGTTGGGAAACAGGTCGACGATCAGGGCCGGAAGGGTAACTGCGCCTGGTTCGCCGCCGACGTTGGCCTCATTGCCGTCTTTCGGGCAGTCGGCAGCCGCCGCTCCGGCCGCGTCGGTGCAGTCGGCCCGGCCGGCATTGGGATCATTGGTCTGCGCCGACGCCGGCACTGCGACGATTGTCGTCGCCGCCACCAGGATCGCCGCAAATCGAATGACCGCCCTAGCTGCCATCAACCGGTTTCCTTCCCTCGATCACAGTCTCCGCGAACGGCTGGGCGGCAATAAGGCCGACGAGCCTGGTGTAGTCTGCTCCGGTCTTGACCGGGATGGCAATGCGGAAGACGCCCGAGGCGGCCGGCCCGCCGGCGATCTTCAGCGCGTTCTGGTCGAGGAAGACAGCGATGTCGGACATCTTCGCATCCGGCTTGAACTTGACCAGCGCGAACGGCAGTTTCGCCAGATCATCCTCGGCGCCGGCAATCTCGAAATCATGTCTCTTGCCGCCGGTCTGCACGTAGGACTGCACCACGACCAACGCCAGCAGCACCGCCGCTGCCGCCCAGGCGACACCGACCGGCACCGCCATGAAACGGCCGAGTGCCTGCGGCAGCCAGGAACGGCCCGCGGGAGCGCGGACCGGTCCGGCTTCGGCGTCGAGCGCCCTGGCAAAGCGGCTGAGCGCATCGGCCGGTGGCCGGATCGCCTCGTTGGCGGCGGTGGCGCCGGAGAATTCCGCCTCAGCCTCGCCAAGCGCCGCCATCGCCGCCGGATCGCTCGCCAGCCATTCCTCGACGGCTTCGAGGTCCGAGCCTTCGAGCGAGCCGTTCAGGTAGAACGGCAGCAGCGTTTCCATTTCGTCGCGGCGCGACATATTTTCAGCGGCGCTCATATCTTCAGGATTGCTCATGGCCACCCCCTGTCGTAACCGGCGGCCTTGAGGGCTTCGCCGAGTTTCTTGCGGGCGTAGAACATTCGGGTCTTGACGGTGGCGACCGGGATGCCGAGCACCTCGCCAATCTCCGTCACCGACTGTCCATGGTAATAGGCAAGGTCGATCACCGAGCGGTGTTCCTCCGGCAAGGCATCGACGAAGCGCCGCAAAGCGGCGCCCTTGTCTTCCTTCATGGTGGCGACTTCCGGCGTGTCGGCGCCGTCGGGAACCTGCGCCGCATCGTCGTCATCGATCCAGTCTTCTTTTTTCTTGCGCAGCATCGACAGCGCCTTGAACCGGGCGATGCCGAGCAGCCATGTCGAGACTTCCGAGCGCCCTTCGAAACCGGGCGCCTGGCGCCACAGCTCGAGAAAGACCTCGTTTGCGATATCGTCGGCCATCATTTCCGATCCCGTCTGGCGCACCACGAAGCGGTAGACCCGCGCGTGGTGACGCATGAACAGCAGCCGAACAGCGGCACGGTCGCCCTTCGCGACCCGGTCGACAAGCGCGCGATCAGTCTCGGTCGCTGCCGTCATGGCCGGTCGAGCCGCCTGGCTCCTGTCTGCTCTGTCGCCGATAGGTTCAAAAAGGTTCATCCTTCCGCCAAAGAATTTTGGCGAAGCTAACCGAAGAAGGTGAGTGTTGCCAGAGTGTCTCCCTTCTCCCCGTCACTATACGGGGAGAAGGTGGCGGCAGCCGGATGAGGGGCGGCACCGGCGTTGGGGTATTTATGTTTGATGTTGCGCTGCCCCTCACCCTTGTCCAGCCGATAGATGGGTAACACTTTGAACCGGATACATAGGTGACACTTCTCTCCCCCTATGCGTCCGCCGCAGCGCCAAGCGGATTGGTT